>JAHQWA010000267.1 GCA_019634045.1 Saprospiraceae bacterium | reverse complement strand
GGGGTAAATTCACTCACCCCTTGAGGTGCAGCGCCGAAAGAGCTACAGGCTATACACCTTTCCTACATCGGAAAGTGGGACACAACCCTGATAGGGACCGGGAATCGGATCATAGTTCAGTACATTCTTACCAATTTCCTCGCTGGAGCAATAGCCCCAAACCGCCATAGACTTAAGTGAGCGATAAAACCCAACAGCTTCTGTTTGCTCTACCGTCATACCCCATACCCCTCTTCCACCTTTGGGAGAATTGGCTTCCGCTTCTTGCAGTATGCTTTTCTTTTGTTCGGCATCTAAATCCGCGAACACTTTATCAAACTTGGTTTTGCAGCGCTCATCGAAAGCTTCCATCTCGGCAACGACTTGCTTTTGACCCGTTTCATCGTACATCTTGTGAAATACGAGGTCAATGAATACATCTACGTTTACATCCAAACCACCAGGTGTGTCGGTGGTGGGAAGAATGGTATCTACCAGGGAGCTGACTAGTTGAGCTTGTTCCGTAGATAGGAATTGTGGTTCCCAGTCTAATCTAGCCTGCGTTTGACAGGATTGTAAAAGCCCAAGTAAGGAGGTGGATAAAGCAGCTGTTCCTCCCAATAAGGCCGTATTTTTTAGAGCATCTCTTCTATTCATAATCTTAGAGATTTTGCTTTTTGAGTTCTGAAATGGCGTGATTGGCGGCACGCGCAGTGAGTGCCATGTAGGTCAAAGAAGGATTGACACAAGAGTTGGAAGTCATGCAGGCTCCATCCGTGACAAATACATTTTCACAGCCGTGCACCTGGTTATGCGCATTGAGTACTGAGGTCTTAGGATCATTCCCCATGCGCGCGGTTCCCATTTCGTGGATGCCGAATCCAGGCTCGTGCTTATTGTCAAATCCAATGATGTCCGTCAGGCGGGATTTCTCCAACATCTCAACGGCGTCCTCCTGAATTTGCTTATTCAGGGCTAATTCATTGTCCTTCCATTCGCAATCAATAGCTAAGGTGGGTTGTCCCCATTTGTCGAGACTATTGGTGTCTAGTGTTACCTTGTTCTCGTGATAAGGTAGGCATTCCGCAAAGCCAGTGATAAAGAAGTGCCAAGGCCCTGGATCATTGATCAAGGATTTTTTGAAATCCGCCCCAAAATTATCCATATTTCCACCACGCCCCCAACCTTCGCGATAGGCGCCTCCTTGGTAGCCGAAGCCCCTCACAAATTTGTCTGATTTGGTCTGGTCATTGATGTTCCAGTAGCGTGGAATATAGATGCCATTAGGCCGCCGACCTTTATAATACTTGTCTTCATGTCCCTCGAATACGCCCATCGCACCGACTCGATAAGTATGATCCATTAGGTTGTGGCCCAATTCACCACTATCATTACCCAAACCGTTTGGAAAGCGGTTGGAGGTAGAATTCATCAGGATTCGTGTACTACTTAGCGTGGAAGCATTGCAGAAAATGATCTTGGCATAATATTCCACCATCTCGCCAGACTCAGCGTCGATGACTTTCACGCCAGACGCCTTTCCTTTTTGTTCATCGTAAATGATGGAATGTGCAATAGACCAAGGGCGGATGGTCATATTCCCCGTAGCATTGGCAGCAGGCAGGGTCACGGAAGTACTAGAGAAATAGGCGCTGAATGGGCAGCCCATGCTGCATTTATTGCGAGATTGGCACTGTCCTCGTCCATTGTGCGGAACGGTAAGATGCGCTACCCGACCGATAATCAGGTTCCGGCCCGGGAAGTTTTTCTCTAAGCGGGCTTTGACATCTTTTTCCACGCAATTCAAGTCCATTGGAGGAAGGAATTCACTATCTGGTAATTGGGGAAGGCCAAGGGCTTCTCCACTAATGCCAATATACTTCTCCACGTAGGAATACCAAGGTTCGATTTCCTTGTACCGGATCGGCCAATCTATGCCGTGTCCATCTTTGGCATTGGCTTCAAAATCCAGGTCGCTCCAACGGTAGGTTTGCCGCCCCCATAACTGAGAGCGCCCCCCCATCTGATGGGCCCGTAGCCACATAAAGGGTTTGATCTCCGTATAAGGATTCTCTTCATCATTGGCATAAAAATCTTTATTGCCTTCTCCAATCCAATTGGTCCGTACGGCTTTGTAATGCTTCTTCTTTTCGGCGGGCGTAACGCCACCTCGAAGCTCCCAATCCCAGCTCTCCTTATCGATATCGGGATAGTCTTTTAAATGTTGAACGATTCTTCCTCGTTCTAGTACCAGGGTTTTTAGCCCGGCTTCGCAGAGTTCTTTAGCTGCCCAGCCGCCGCTCATCCCGGAACCTATGACGATGGCGTCGTAGGTCATGTTTTTCTTCGCGTCAATGTTGTAGTTGTAATCGTAATTCGACATAGCAGTTGGTTAATCAAATGTATTAGGTTTCATTACAGAAACTAACCTAAGCATAAATTTTCGGCTGAACAGTATTCGGTAGGGTAAAAGTTGTCTTGGAGGAACCAAATTGGAAGCAAGTCTGTTGTTGCAGGTGCTCTAACTTACTTTCTTGCAGCTGACTAGGTCAAAATTTTGGCCTTAATGGGCAGCTTGGAGGTCAATGATAAAATGCGCTTACAGTGGAAACACCAACCCAAAATACCATACATAACCAGGATCAGTTAGTCGCTTTTCGGCGGGTCTGGACCATCAATCTTTCTAGTAAGAAATGGAAGAGAATACGTCGTGAACTCGAGCTATTAGAAGGTTTACCCAAGCGGGATGAGATAGACCAGCGTTCCATCTCCAGATTGTACAAGAGACGTTGGTTGTCCAGAAATGTTTCTCTATCGGCGATCACACTAGAACTACTGACTAAACTACTGGGCGCTTTTGTGGCAAGCCCTCACTTTTTAACGATATGCAATCGTTTCGACCTGGACCGTGGAGAGGGACTTAGAAAGTTAGGGGTAGCTGCCTGTCTACCGCTCATGGCCTTTTGGACCAACCGGCAGTTTCCGAGAATACATCGAGCACTTTTTCGAGGTGAATTGAAACGTCACTTTAATTTGTTCCGAGACATCCCTTTGTTGGAGTTTTTCAATTACATGCCACTCTTTGCCCTATTCCGGCTTACGATGGTACTCTCTGATGGCAAAACTGCAAATTGGATACGCTGGATTATTACGGGTAGAAATTTACGGCAAATCCCTAATCTCCCTTTTCCCTTGACCAGAATGATGGCGCATTGGACGATTCAAGCTCCGCATTATTTGTCGTTTGAAGAAGCCCTGTTTTACGGACGAGTACGGGGACTGGGAGGAAGTGTTAAACTACATGATCGACTTCGTTCTTGTTTTAATCAGTTTCATCTTTTTGATGATTCTTTTAAGGGAGAACTGCTTCCCTTTTTAGTACGCCATCAGAATAGGGTAGACTTGAGGGAGTTACCCGCCTTACTCGGTTATTTGCATCATAGATACTTCGAAAATAGACAAACTGATACCTTTCAATTGACGAGCTACAGCCTACCAAGGCTGCAACGTGAGATGGGCGAGTGGTACACAACCGTGGAATCCCATCGAAATTATGAATCCCGATTTCATGGACTGTTTTGGACTGGATCAGGATATTCAGGGTATGAAAATCAAATGGAAAAAGGGGCCTATCAGATTATCGAATTGCGGACCTACAAGGACTTATGTATTGAGGGTAAAAGACTTCGTCATTGTGTAGCCACCTACGTGGAGGATTGTGTGGAGGGGCGTTGTTCTATCTGGTCCCTAAGAAAACATGTTGGAGAAGAGGAGGAGCAATCATTTGTGACGATAGAAGTAGGAACCGAAGAATACATTGAGCAAGCGCTCGGAAAGCACAACGCTAAGCCTAGACCGGAACACTTCTCAGTGATCAAAAAGTGGGCGAAGCAGGAAGGACTTAAGTTCAGGATATACTAGGAAGTTGGGGGGCAAGTTCTTGAGGTTTTACTTGCGACCAACTCCTTTTAATTTTTAACAATGGAAACAACAGCCCTGAAAACCAGAGAACGGGAAACCATGTTTCCTGTGTATCGGGACGTCTGGACTAGACCATTATCTCACCAGACCTGGAGTCGGCTTCAGCTGGATTTGGACCGTCTATATCAAATGCCTGATGGTTCGGGGATTGAGATCAGTTCTTTGACTCCCATTCTTGGGAAAGAGTGGTTGCAGGGGGACGTACTTCACTCCCGACTTACCCTCCAGTTGCTTTCTAAGCTAATGTCAGCTTTCGTGGCCAGTCCAGCGTATTCAATATTATGCGGCCGTTTTGACTTAGCTCGCGAAGACGGGCTCGGAAAATTAGGAATCCCTGTCTGCTTTCCCCTGATGGCTTATTGGGCAAGTCGAGAACTTCCCTGGTTGCACCGCAAACTTTTTAAAGGTCAGCTGAAACGTAATTTCTGGTACTTTAAAAGGTGCTCGGTAGAAAGTTTCTTTACATATGCTCCACTGTTTGTGTTGTATCGATTGACGAATGTATTGGCCACAAAGGAGACCGCCCATTGGGTACTGTGGATTATTTCAGGTAAAAACCTGCGGCGTGTGCCTGGTCTTCCCTTTCAACTCACTAGGATGATGGCGCATTTTACCATCAATGCCCCGCACAAGAAGGCCTTACATCTAGAAGAAAATAATTGGACTTTCTTCCTGGTACTTCGTACCATTCACACACCTTAAGTCTGATTTTACCTAATTTCATGCTTCAATGCCTTCCCATGGATACGACTTTGTTAGAGCAACAAATACGGAAACTAATTGACTTCAAAGCAAGTGAATTCTTGGCTTTTGCTACTCGCTTGGAACTAGTGCACCTGAAGAAGCATGAAATTTGGGAGAACCAAGGAAAAATTGCGTCACATGCTGGTTTCATAAACAGAGGGATTATTCGTGCTTACCAGTTGAAGGATGGGACCGAATTCATCCACGAATTTTATACAGAAGGTGATTTTTTTGGGAACTACATTAGCTATCAAAATCAAGTTGGAGCTGAAGTTGTACTTAGTGCGGTGGAGGAGTGCGAGGTATTTAAGATCTCCTTTCGGGCGATCGAAGAATTGAGTGATCTGATCCCCGATGTAAGACGTTTTAGCGAATACATTGGGAAGGTAAAGGAGAAAAAACTTTATGATCGAGCTTCTTCACTCTTAACGGATACCCCTGAAGAAAGATATAAAGAGCTTTTACGAGAAAGACCAGATCTCATGCGGCGCTTACCCCAATACTACCTAGCCCAATACCTTGGCATTTCCCCGATAAGTCTCAGTCGAATTCGGAAGAGGATTTTTATTAACAAACGTTAATGACTGCGATGTGTGGGAGGGCGTTCTTTGTATCAAAACGATGGGCAAGAAAATTTCCAAAATTATTTATCTTCTGCTAGGAGTGGTATTCCCGATTCTGGTGGGGATGCTACATACCTTCACTCACTTCCAAGATTTGACCACTGCTGCGGTCCAATTGCAACTTGATTCCACCATTGAAATCATGGGAGCAGAGCAAAGCCTCTGGAATAGCTGGGGGCTCATGAGTTTCATGATGGGCGTATCCTTTATCATTATTGGCTTGCTGCACCTCATTATAATCCGAAAGCAAAGGAGGGAAGCATACCCCTCTATTCCCGGTTTAGGTGCTATTATTGTATACCTCATTTGCGTGGTCTATGCGGCCAACACTTTCTCCGCCGCTCCACAGTATTACGGCGGGATATTGGGTTTAGTTCTTGCGCTCTTGTGTCTAGTCCTCAGCCTGCGAGGCAGGACCCCATCTGAAGCAGCGCTTACTTGATGACCAGGACCCTTGGGTTGATGGGATAGATCCACTCTACACCTCGGTCGGTGACGAGGGCATCATCTTCTAGCGGGACTCGGAGTTTTTTGCCGCCCCATTCCGGAACCTTGGTATAAGCGAATAATTCAATGGATAGCAGATTGGAAGGCTTTATTTCATAACCCAAACGTACCGGATTAAAAAAGGCGATGGAAGGACCAATACCGTGCCCCCAATTCCCCACGGAGTGACAACCAATGATCACGTCCGTAATATCTCCTTCGGTGTATTTATTAAAGCCCTTCATTTTATTGAAGCCTTCGGCAGTAAGCGCTTCATAAACGGTCGTCTCTACCTCCTTAGCCGTTTTTCCGGGCTTAATGGTCTTTTTGATAATGTCCCTCACCTTCACTGCTTGGTCAAAGGCATTTTGAATGCCAGGGGGTACCGTAGTTTCTCCTTCTTGCAGCACATAGGCCATTCGTTTCATATCGGTATACATGTTCATCAATCCTACCCCCCAATCGATCATGATCACGTCTCCCCGCTGAATAATTCGATCCGTAGAGGTAGCTATGATGCCTCGGATCCCGGTGATATATACCGATGGCATCCCAAAGGAGGACTCCAGGTTATGCTTAAACAGTTGTTCCTTCATCCACCAGGCGACATCCTCTAAAGTCGTTACCCCTGGGGTGATCACTTCATTCGACAAGGCCCGCTCGGTGATCGTATACGACAACTCACAAGCCTCTCCGTACACAGCAATTTCACTGGCTACCCGCCTTGATCTGAAGTCAGAAGCCAGCTTCTCCGCCGAAACAAATCTGTCCTCATACTTCTTCCCCAAAACCGTTGCCAACTCCACATAACCCGTATGCGACAAACCATCCGCTCCACCAATGGACTTAGACATATTCAAGCCAATGCGCTGCGGATCTCGCTCCTCCACAAAGTTCTTTAACTCCAGCTCCGATCCAAAGTAGTCATAAGCTCCTCCTTCCTCCAGCAAATACCCGCTGATCCCCAAGGCCACCCGCTCAATTCGGTCTCCCCCTCGATCAGTAAAAACGTAGTAGCCCGTTGAACCTACATAACCTTCTCCCATGTCCGGGTACAAGGGATCGAAGTTGCCTTCTCGATTCATGATGATCCACATATCAATCCCATTCTCCCGCATCACCTCCGGCAGAATCAGGTCGAATTTATCATTCCGGATCTGGTTCATTTTGCGCCAGCGGCGGTGGGCTTCTTGGGCGAAGGATTGGGTAGTTATCCCTAGCAGGCAAAGGAGAATTAGAGCTTTAAGATGAACGGTAGAATTTGACCTCATGTTTTGTATGTACTTTTTCATTGAGTAGTAAGGTAAGGAATTGAGCTGGGAGGATAGAAGAGAGGCATAAAGATTTCTCCATTAGCCAACCGATACGTATTCAGATATACTTTGAATGATAAGAAGAGTGTAGCACTTTTCTAGTGAAAGTTATTTCCTTCCTACAACTAGTCTAAAACGCCACGATTAGGGAAAGAATGTTCTTTCTGGGATTAAAAATCAATACTCCACCTCCACCCGGTCTGTCTCATAGACCGGCGCAAATAGTGTGAAGTTGCCCTTGATTGGAGCAATACTGGATACTACGAGATATTGCTCTCCGTCCACTACCTGTTGGAGGTAGCTGTTCTTGGGAAAGGCTTTGCGCAATTGCTTGGAGGATAAGTCAGGCTGTTTTTTTAATAACTGGTACATGTTTTTCGAAACGCTGGAACTGGACTGGGTAAAGGAACCATTTTGGTCAATAGTGGGATCTTTGGCCGCCATTTCCATTAACTGATCATAAGGATAGGGAGAATAGTAATGCCCTTCTTTGCCCCAATTAATGAGTTGCGGGTCTTCATATTGATTGCATGATTTTTCCAAGATAACTTGGTTGTGTAGGACTTCAATTAAGATATAGTCACAGCCCGCCAAGTTGAAGGATTCTCCCAAGTTTTCTTTCGATAGTTTAACTTGGTCGTATCGTAAAAGAAATGATAAGTCATAGATAGCTTTGCCTGAAACGTTGTTCGCCGCAGGGGGGCGATCACCTGCTATCCCAACCCGGTGTAAGAGCGTGTTTCCATCAGCGCCAGATTGATACATGTCCTGTAATTGGAGGGCCTTTCCTTTTGTGGTCTTTAAGTCAGCCTCTACGAAGGCAATGTCAATTTGATCACCAATGAAGTCTGGGTAGCCATCTGTTATTTGGGCTTCGAAAGCCAATTGAGGCTCATTGTCCACCTCTATGATTTTGATGTTCGCTGTCTTGGCAACCAATGCTCGGGTCTTCGCGATTTCTGCCGAGGCAGGCACTTCTTCAAAGAACTCCTCCCGCTCAAAAAGTACTTCCTGGTAGACGTATTTCTTGGCCTTAGTCAGTTGTTGATATTGTTTGTAATGGGCTTTTAGGGCTGATTTCCATTCCTTCTTGCTGAGGGCCTGTGCGTTGAGGAAAGTAGTGGTCAGTAGGCTTAGGATAAGTACATTCCAGGGTCGGTTCATGATGGCCGTATTTTCGATGTTTATGTAGTGCAGTAAAAGCGAAAATAATTCGAATTTGGTAGAATATGGCATCTTTCTTAGGGCCATGCGATACTATAATTGTAAATTGACGGTGCATCCATTCAAAATCTAGCATGAGTCTGAAAAAGAATTATAAAGGGTATCAGTCCTTTCAATACCTAGAAAAAGATCGCGATTACAAGTATTTCGAATTGGCCGATGAAATCGATCGCGTACCTTCCAATCGAGTCGAACTCAATACCGAACAAGAGGAATTAGTCACCAAAATATTAAGGGATCATGTATTGATTAGCGTGCATGAGCATTTGGGCACTTTTCCGAAGGATATTCACCAGACGCCAGCTTATATCAAGGAGGGGCGCATGGCAACTGCTTTTGAAGGGCTATCGCGAGGCCATTGGGATTGTGTGTTTGATAACCTAATGAATGGAGTGTGCCAGATCCACTCCAAAGGAGGTTGGAAATGGAGTGAAGTGATCCATGATCTAGGGATGAGGTTGTGTGATATTGCTCATCAGGACTTTGTAATTCACTGTAAGTCGGTAGCAGACATTCATCGAGCCCATAAGGAAGGGAAAGTCGCGTGGGTAGCAGTGATGGAAGGTGCCATGATGATCGAGAATGAATTGGATAGAATCGATCTATTATACGGATTTGGTCTTCGCTCGCTTGGTATTACCTATAGCGAATCCAATGCTTTAGGATCCGGGTTAAAGGAAGACCGAGATGGAGGACTTACGAAATTTGGAAAGCGAGCAGTAGATAGAATGAACAAGGTCGGACTACTGATCGATTGTTCACACACCGGAGATCAAACAGCCCTTGATACAATCGAACACAGTAGTAAACCCATTATCCTTAGTCATATCGGTGCTCAAGCCCTTTGGGGTACCAATAGAATGGCACCCGATGAAGTACTGATCGCCTGTGCAGAGAAAGGAGGCGTAATCGGCATAGAAGCCGCACCTCACACCACTTTGACGCCTAATCAGCGCCGACATAATCTCGATGCAGTCATGGAACATTTCGAGTACATCAAGGATCTGGTGGGTATTGATCATGTTACGATGGGACCGGATACTCTATATGGCGACCACGTTGGCTTGCACGGTGCTTACTCGGCAGCCTTGTCCTTGAAGGAATCTAAAGGCAAAGGCAAAACGGGATTGGAGTATGATCCTGTCCCCTATGTTGATGGTCTGGAGAATCCAACGGAAGGTTCCTACAATATTGTGCGCTGGTTGGTGAAGCATGGCTATTCGGAGGAGGATATTGCCAAGGTGATGGGCAAAAACACCTTGCGATTATTGGAAGAAGTCTGGGTATAGATGAAGAAACTGCTATACATGCTGATGTTCTTGGGCGTGACTAGGCTGAGCGCCCAAGGGGAATTGACGGCCGTTTCGGTTGAGGTAGTGATGGAAGATTCCGTGCTCCAGGTTCGGCAGACTTTTTCGCTGAACCTAGCTGATTCCGTGTCCAGCTTTGAAATCAAGGCTTTACAATTTGAAGGGACGAGCGTGGATTTTCTGGCTGCCACTCTGCAAGGAGATGATTTGGCGTTGACGGACATCCCTGAGAAAGGGATGAATAAACTCAGTATGAGTAAGGAGGACGGGAAATCGTGGTCAGAGGTAGTATGTACCTACGAAGT
>JAHQWA010000266.1 GCA_019634045.1 Saprospiraceae bacterium | reverse complement strand
GAAGAAACCTATCCTGATGATTTCACCGTTCTAACCTGTAAGATCTTCCTGCCACCCGTACCTTGTTAATTGAAAAACAGAAGGCATATCGCTGTGCGGCCAGGTGGGTAGAAGGACGCTCTATGGTAGTTGGCAATAATCGATCGTTCATACCTAAAGCAGGCTCTCTTATTTGCCCTGATACTTTCAATCCTACTTAGAAATATTATTATTCCTTCTCGACGATCGACCCCATACTTAGTTAGGTCCTGACAGACCTCTATCCTCTAATAGTTACTTGATATTTTTCTGCCGAGCAGCGTTTACGAATAGGCAATTTCCGATTCCCTCATATCCTTCAAATAAGGTAGTTCCTTCATGCTTTACTAATTCGTCCCGGAAACCGATGATAGAAAGATCAGCATCCTTTGATTTTTCCTTGATAATGGTGTGAATATCGATTGCCTGTTTGCGGGGTATCGTCTCGATGTTATTGATGGAAATAGGCAATTGCCCTGCTTCCACTAAACTGTGCAACCTTTCCCGTTCCTCATTACAACTTTCCTCTGGGTAGACGGCAAAGATCTTGATTTGGCCTCCTTTCCATTCTTTGTGTCCGAGTATGATATAAGCCAAGAGGATCATCAAACTGGCATTTTCATAATCGTTGGAGGTAATCCAAATGTGAATACTCTTTTTCAAGCCATATCCACGCTCTGAGCTTCCTAGGATAATCACGTCGAAATTCACAGATTTTACCAATTTGAAATTGTCGACGATATCCTTCAGGTTGGTGGGCTGTTGTTTAGAAAACTCCAAAAGCAGAAGGTTGTTCTCTGTTCCAGAAATCCCTGGAAGCTGTATCACCTGGGCAATTGCAGAGGTATAAGAAGGGCTGATTAGCGTGTCAATGTAGATATTACTATTGCTGGTTTCGGCCATGCGAATCAGCCGCTCCTTGGCGGCTCTAGCTTCTTGGTCTGTATTCTTTGAGAGATAACCCGTAATCTTATGAATATAGGTGCCGAAGCCGTATTTCTGGGAAATCCACCGTAGTATATCGAAGGCCGCCAAGCGATCAAAGGAGGACTCTGAAATGCAGATAGCGGAAGGTCTCCAGCTGGCAATTTGTTCTTTTTCTGCTTTTTGTAAGAAAACTTGTAGCTGTCGACTGAATTGGAAAATTACGCCCTGGAAAATGACAGCCATGTTCTTTTTGTCCGGATTATAGTAACTCACCATGGCATAAATCCCCGTCATCAATAACAAAGCCAGTACCGCATAACCCGGATTCATAACAAAGATTAATCCGAAACAAGCCACGGCACCAAATAGTGAAATGTACCAGCGAGACCGAAAGGTCGGCCGATAGGATGGGTCTGCCGCAAAATGCTGCAAGAAGGAAATTAAGCAGAGTGAACCATACGTCACCATGAAGAAGATCGAGATGATTTCTGCTACAAAATCCAGCCCGCCCATCAGGACAAAGACAAATGCTATGGCGATTACCACGATGGTGGCATTGTAAGGCTCATCTTTCTTCCCTCTACCCCTAGATAGCCAGAAGTTGATTTGCGAGGAAGGCAACAATCGATCTCTAGCAATCGCTTGTAGGGTCCGCGGAGCTACCAGAATAGAGCCGATGGCTGAAGAAATAGTAGCTGCGGCTAAACCTACCGGAATCAGCCACCAACCTTGCCAGGCAATACTGGCCATTACTAAAGAATCTGTATCCGCCAGGTCGGCAGGGCTAGCCGAGACGGCCAGCTTGTAAGCGATAAACACATAAACGACCATCCCGGACAAGGTCCCCGCTAGGGTTCCTAGTGGAATGGAATGACTGGGG
This sequence comes from Saprospiraceae bacterium, assembly GCA_019634045.1. Lineage (GTDB taxonomy): Bacteria > Bacteroidota > Bacteroidia > Chitinophagales > Saprospiraceae > DT-111. The sequence continues at coordinate 15,589 of JAHQWA010000266.1, read as the reverse complement.
TTTCTCAAGTCGCCCGATAGCCCCACCCCCGCCGTCATACCTGTAAAGGCGGGGAAAATGATGGCAAAAACGGTGAAGAATCCTATGGGTAGAAGAGGCTCATTGGAGTCTTTATTATCTTGATCATCTATGGCAATAGCGGTCTCGTCAGCTGAATTGTTATCAGCCGATTCTTCAAACACTTCCACATTGTAGACCGTAGCAAAGGGATCAAGTTGGTTGGTTTGGCTATAGTCCGTTTGACCGATAAAGAAGGCGGCCAAGGAAAGGAACAAAGTGGCCACTACGACATATAACGTTTTTACGCCCAGGTCAGCCCCTTTGGCCAACACAATTACGGTCAGAATAAAAAGTGCCGGAATACTAACCGTTTGCTTTTTGTCGATCAACCACGCCAGAATCGGGTGTAAATCGTAATGTAATTTGATGTATTCAAAAGCGCTGCTAAAGGCTTCGGCGAAAGCTATGATATAAAAGGCAACACTAATAGCCTGCGAAAAGAACAGAGCAATTCCTATGGAAGAACCGATTACCAAACCAAAAGAACGGGAGATAATATAGTACTCTCCTCCACCCTCTACTTTCTGATTCGTAGCGATCTCTGCGATGGCCATAGCGGTGGGAATCGTGACGGCATGACCGATCAAAATGATGAATAAAGTACCCACTAATCCAACAGAACCTACGGCAAAACCAAAGCGAAGGAACATTACAGCGCCAAGGATGGTTGATATTGCTGTGAAAAATACTGGGGCAGTTCCGAATTTTTCCAATTTACTCATGAAGTATTCCGCTTGCGGTGATGAGGAAGTAAACGTATTAAAGGCGGTTTGGATTCGTCAATAAAAGAGCCTCAAGGTATAAAAGTTTTATGGGGAGGTGCAAATAAAATCGAGGAATGCATGCTTCGGATAGTAGTCTGGGGTGCTTTATTCTACAAAAGTGATATGTATTTCAAGGGTGAATCCCTATTTTTGCGCTCGTCTTTGCAAAAGGAGTACCAAACATCCATTCCTGAGTGCATTACGAGTAGAATAAAATTGAATAAAATGTATCGATCACACACCTGTGGAGAGTTGCGAATGCAACACGTAGGACAAGAAATTACCATTAGTGGCTGGGTTCAAACCAGTCGTGACTTTGGCGGAATGACCTTTATTGATCTTCGAGACCGATATGGTATTACGCAGTTGGTATTCGATATGGAAGATGATGGGACCCTAGGGGAAAAGGCTCGCAAGTTGGGACGAGAATTTGTGGTAAGAGTAAAAGGCCTAGTCAGAGAGCGGACCAACAAAAACCCTAATCGGGCTACAGGTGATATTGAGATTGAAGTGAAAGAGTTGGACATTCTTAATGCCTCCAAAGTACCTCCTTTTACTATCGAAGAAGAGACGGATGGAGGAGACGACCTTCGTATGAAGTATCGATATCTGGATCTAAGGAGAGGACCTGTACAAGAAAATATCATCTTCCGTAGCAAATTGGCCTTGGCGACTCGGAGCTACCTGGGAGGACAAGGCTTTATTGAGGTTGAAACACCGTTCCTAATCAAAAGTACGCCAGAAGGGGCACGTGACTTTGTCGTTCCTAGTCGGATGAACGGCGGTCAATTCTATGCCTTACCTCAATCACCCCAGACCTTTAAGCAATTGCTGATGGTCTCAGGCTTTGACAAGTACTTCCAGATTGTGAAGTGTTTTAGAGATGAAGATTTACGTGCGGATCGACAGCCGGAATTTACGCAAATTGACTGCGAAATGTCCTTCGTGACCCAAGAACAGATCTTGCAAACCTTCGAAGGCCTGACTAAAAACCTATTTAAGGAAACCATCGGCGTAGAATTGCCCGACTTCCCGCGCATGAACTATGACGAAGCGATGCGCAGATTCGGTTCTGATAAGCCAGATATGCGCTTCGGGATGGAATTTGTCGAATTGAATGACGTGGCTCAAGGGCAGGATTTTGTGGTATTTGATAAAGCTGAGCTAGTAGTGGGCATTTGTGCAGAAAGGCAAGCGAGCATGACTCGTAAGCAGGTAGACAAATTGACTGACTGGGTAAAACGCCCGCAGATCGGAGCAAAAGGTTTGGTGTATATCAAGTTCAATGAAGACGGAAGCATTAAATCTTCTATCGGCAAATTCTTCTCGGAAGATGCCTTGAGGACTTGGGGAGAACGCTTCGGTGCCAAACCCGGTGACATGGTGTTCATCCTGGCCGGTGAAATGGATAAGACGCGCAAGCAATTGAACGAATTACGTCTGGAGTTAGGGCGCCGTTTAGGCTTGATGAAGGAAGGCGACTTCAAACCCTTGTGGGTAGTAGATTTCCCTTTGTTGGAATGGGATGAGGACAGCAACCGCTTCCATGCGATGCACCACCCGTTCACCTCTCCAAAGAAGGACGACGTTGAGCGCATGCTAACAGGCGATCATGAGACGATGAAAAGCCTACGTGCCGATGCTTATGACTTGGTGATTAACGGTTCTGAGATTGGTGGCGGGTCGATTCGGATTCATAATCGGGCACTACAGGCTCGTAATTTCAAGCTGCTTGGGTTTACGCCGGAAGAGGCCGAGGAACAATTTGGCTTCCTAATGGGGGCTTTTGAATACGGTGCGCCACCACACGGAGGCATTGCCTTTGGTTTTGACCGTTTGTGTGCGGTGATGAATGGCCAGGCGAGTATCCGAGACTTCATTGCTTTTCCGAAAAACAATCAAGGACGAGACATGATGATCGACGCACCCGCAGCCGTCGACGGAGCGCAATTACAGGAATTACAGATCCAATTGGATTTGAAAGAAGACTAGACTAGTGGTTGATTGGATCGCTGCGCGGCCAGACTGTCAACGGCGAGAAGTCAGAACACCTGACTTCTCGCTGCTTATTTTTACCTCTCTTACCTCTTACCTCTTACCTCTTACCTCTCTACAGCTCCTGTTCCGTGATCCATTGCTTCACTCGCTGCCGATGATTCCTTCCAATATTTAGCATTGTACCATTCTGCATTCGAATCTGATTTCCTTCTAGGTAATCAATGTAGCGCTTATTGACGATTGTAGACTTGTGGATGCGGAAGAAGGCTGGAGCGGGTAGAAGATTCTCGAAACTCTGTAGAGTTTTGGGCGTCAAATGAAAACCCTCCTTTTGCCAAACCTTGACATAGTTACCATGACTTTCCAGGTAGTATATATTCTCTATTTGAATTTGGATGAAGCGTTTGTCGGATTTGATAAATAGCTGTTGCGGACTAGAGTCCTCTTGCGACTCGATCGAGCTTTGGGTAACTTTCAATTGCCTCTGATCGCTAGCTCTGCGAACGGCCTTTAAAAATCGATCAAAGCGATAGGGCTTCAGCAGATAATCTATCACCTCGAGGTCAAAACTTTCCAGGGCATATTTTTCGTAGGCAGAAGTGATGATGACCATGGGTTTGTTGTCCAGCAGCCGCAGAAACTCTAAGCCTTTCAGTTTTGGCATTTGAATATCTAAAAAAATAAGATCAACGGATTGATGCTTGAGGAACTCCAAGGCATCCAGGGCAAGAAAAGATTGACCTATAATCTCTAGGTCGGGAACGTCCTTAGCAAAACGAATGATGACGTCATGAGCTAGGGGTTCATCATCAACGATCAATGCTTTGAGTTTCAATGACTCCATACCTGTAAGTTTGCTGTAAAAACACCATTTTCTCCTTTGGCCGAGAATTTGTGCCGGTTGGGGAATAAAAGACTCAACCTTCGCTGTAGATTCTCCAGACCGATGCCGGGTTCATTGTTTAGGTTGGGTTCATAGGAATTATGACAAATGAAAGAGAGGTGTTTTGGGCCACTCTCTAAATTGATAGTAAGAAAGCATTTATTTTCCGCCGGCTCTATGCCATGTTTGAAGGCATTTTCAATTAAAATGATCAGGAGCAAGGGCGGCAACAAAAATGATGGATCTTCGATTGCTTTGTTGAATTGTAGTTCGAAGTCTTTGTGTAAGCGAATCTGTTGTAGGTGTAGATAATCCTCGATATAATCCACCTCTTCCGATAAGGTCACTTCTTTTTCTTTTCCCTTATAGATGACATACCGCATGAGTTCAGATAGCTGCACAATAACCTCAGGCGTTTGATCGGATTTAGCCAAACTTAAGGAGTAGAGATTGTGCAAGGTGTTGAAGAAGAAGTGTGGGTTGATTTGCTGCTTCAAAAGGAGTAATTCACTTTCAATCTGTTGTTTTTCCAGCTTGGTAATTTCGTTGTTTTGTTTGAACCATTGAAAAGCTACAATCAGAGGTAAACTTGTGATCAAGACAATGCCGGGTATGATGGCATTGAGTTCTGTGAAAACCACTAAAGTTTCGCTGGGCATTAAGCTATTAGCTCCCTTCACCATGGGGAGACTCACCAAGATCTGCGAAAGGATAGGGAAAAATAAAGCAATTCCGCCAGCCACGCCGATTGCATATAAAAGAATACCTTTTTTCTTTAGGATTTCGGGGATTAAAAATCGGCTATTTAGGATATAGAAAAAGTAGAGCGACAAATAGATTAGGGAAAACTGTATAGCATATGCCAGGAAGCGAAAGAAATGACGAAATACCAACTGTAGCTCTACCTTGGGCATGATCAATTCACGCTTATCGAATAGCTCCTGATTACTGACAATCATCATGCTGAATAAGAGCGAAAAGAAAGCTATTCCGATCAAAATGGTGCCATCGATTCCCCATTTTTCGAGCCAGGTAATGATCGCACCTTTTCGCGTAGCCAAGGCATTTACCAAAAGGCCAATGTCCAGCATAGGCAGCACTAGCGCCAACATGACGAAATAATCACTAATGCCAAAAAGAGGGATGTGAAACTGCCAATATAGCTGAGACAATGCGGCAATAATAATTGGGATTAGGAGAAAAACACCTGCCCATAACAACCAGAAAAAGAAGGGGGATAGGCCCGATTTTAAGCTTTTCCTCCAGAAGGAAAAGGCTAGAAGAGGCAGATTAAAGGCTATAAGTAAAGCCAGGCAAGAGAGATAATGCCGCCAAGTATGAGGGGCAAGGTTAGTGGCTCGCTCTGCACTCAAGACCAAGAAAAGAGCCAGATATACCCAAAGATGATTGCCCAACCAATCAAACTGCATCCTTTTTGAAAGCCACTTCATACACTACAAAGAAGCAGAAAATGTGACTTTTCAGCAAGTTTTAAGGATCAAGCGTACGATTTCGATGATATAGTGCATTATCCACCATTCTGTCTGATCCTTGCAGTTGATCATCGGATTGTTGCGGAACAACATTTTTCTTTGCTTCCCATCTTCGTTGATCCGTATTTCGTAGCAGAATAATTGGATCGAAATATGCAAAATACGAATCACCTACAGGTAGGTAAACTATCAAAGACCTATCGCCGCGGAGTAAAGGCGCTTAATGGTTTGAGCTTCGAGGCTCACAATGGAATTTTTGGGCTTCTGGGGCCTAATGGAGCGGGGAAATCGACCCTCATGCGAACCATCGCAGGCCTCCAAGAACCGGACGAAGGTCAGGTTCACTTCAATGGTGTTGATATCCTGGCGGAACCACAGTTCATCAGGAATCAATTAGGCTATCTTCCCCAAGATTTTGGAGTGTACCCGGGCATGTCGACCTGGCAACTCATGGAGCATTTGGCCATCTTAAAAGGCATTCACCAACACGGGGAACGCAATGATCAAATTGAGCAACTCCTTCAACATACCAATCTGTGGGAGTATCGAAAGAAAGCGGTTAGTACCTTTTCTGGTGGAATGCGACAACGTTTTGGCGTAGCTCAGGCATTGTTGGGCAATCCGCAATTGGTTATTGTTGATGAACCAACAGCTGGACTTGATCCAGAGGAACGAAATCGCTTCCTGGATTTGCTGAGCGAACTGGGGGAAGAGAAGATCGTGATTTTGTCCACGCACATTGTTGAAGACGTGAGGGATCTTTGCCAGCAAGTTGCCATTATCCATAAAGGAAGCCTAGTGGAACAAGGAGAACCAGACATTCTGATCGAGCGAATCAAAGGAAAGGTATGGCGAAAAATAATGGAAAAGCAATTGGATTTCGAACTAGGTCCTGACCAGTATTTATTGTCCAGTCGATTGTTCGCTGGAAAGCGGCGGGTCCATGTGCTGGCCGATCGATGGCCTGGAGAAGCTTTCGAATCGGTAGAGCCTAGCCTGGAGGACGTATATTTCTCTACCTTTCAGGAAGTTCCCATCCACTCCTGATTCCATCGAAATTCTACATTTTTCACTCTCAACTTTTCACTCTTTATTCTCCATTACCTATGTTTTCCCGTTTACTCCTCTTCGAATGGCGCTTTCATAGCCGGCACATTTCCTTCCTCGTATTTGCGGCGGCTTTCCTAGCCTTTGGTTTTGCTCTATCAGGAAATGCCTTTGGCGAAGCGAACTTGTATTATAACTCCACTTACAACCTACACAAAGTGGTGGGGCTGTTTTCCTTGGTGGCGATCTTCTTCATTATGATTCAAACAAGTCGGGTAGTATTGCGCGATCAGGTACATCGGATGGCCCCTTTGATTTTTACTACACCGGTACTAAAGAGAGATTATCTAGCTACTCGATTTTTGGGGTTATTCCTCAGTGGCCTAGTGCTATTTGCCTTCGTTGTTATCGGTTTGTGGTTGGGGGCGATGATACGAAGTGGAACCGAAGACCAGATCGGGCCGCTTTGGGTCGTCAATTATCTATGGCCATATTTGGTTTTAGCTGTACCCAATATATTCTTGGCTTCTTCTTTCCTCTTCTTGCTAGCCAATTTGACCAGAAGTACACTGGCTACCTACTTGGGTGGAATTCTATTGTACTGCCTCTATTGGTTTGGCGCTATTTATTTTAACTCTCCCATGATTGCGGGTTCCACTCCGGCAACACCGGAAGGCTTGGCCCTAGCTGCCCTGATTGATCCCTTTGGCCTTTCCGCTTTCTTTGAGCAAACCCAATATTGGGAGGTAGTGGAGAGAAATGAAGCTTTGATCCGTCTGCAGGGTTTGTTCTTGCTTAATCGACTGATTTGGGTATTGGTAGGCGTCGGTGTTTTTGTACTTACCTATAAGTTGTTTTCTTTCAGAAAGGGGCTTCGCGCATCAAAGGCGGCCGACAAACTATCACCAGCTAGCGATGAGGTGGAGCTAGGCCCTTATCGACAGCCAACCCTTTCCCTGACGCAAGGAGCCTATTGGCCTGCATGGAAGAGTAGTTTGCGAATAGAATGGAAATTACTTTGGGGCGGCTGGCCGATTCGCCTTGCGATTCTTCTTTGGATAGGGCTCGTTTTGTCTGAAGTTATTAGCCGAGTGTATGGCGGGAGTGAATATGGAAGTACATTGTACCCCACTACGGATTTGATGATTTGGTTGATCGAGGAGCCTTTTCAAATCTTTGGGCGACTATTGGTTTTGTTTTTTGCGGGAGAGATCATGGCGAGAGAGCGTTTGCTTCGATGGAAGAGCCTGGTGGATAGTAGCCCGATCCGGAATGGCGTGGTCTACCTATCCAAGTTACTAACCTTGATTTCGATTCCAATCGCCATGCTAACTAGTGCCTTTCTGGTGGCCATGATATGTCAGGTGGTTAAAGGCTTTTACACCTTGGATGTGGCACAGTACCTGACACAATTCTATTTGTTGGGTTTACCCTTGATATTCTTTTCTGTTTTGATCCTTTTTATTCAAAGCTTAGTATCCAATAAATACCTGGGCATGTTCTTGGGTTTATTGATTGCGATTGTGTTTATGAGTGGTTTGAGTGCTCGAATTGGTCTAGGGCATCCATTGGCGCGGCTCGGCATTTTCCCTGAGGTTCTATATACCAACATGAATGGTGTAGACAGACAGATCGGAGCGTTTCATTGGTTTGCTGCCTATTGGACGAGCTTGATGTTATTGTTGGTTTACTTCACTTGGAAGGGATGGAAGAGAGGGCAACAAAACTCCTTTATCAGGCAAATCCGTAGCAGCTTTCGGCAGCGATCTAATGGCCGTTGGGGGATGATAGGGCTATTGACGATCATTTTTATAAGTCTGCTTGGAGTGCTGTATTATCAAATGAACGTGCTCAACACTCGAACGTCCCGCGAGGCCGCCCTTGACCAAAGGGCCGCCTACGAATTGAAATATAAGCCGATGGATGAATGGCCAGACCTGCGGGTAGCCGCGATGCAGTCCAAGGTAGATATCTACCCTGAGGAGGGTAGCTTCCGAATTGAGCATGAATTTAAGTTGGCCAACCGAGGAGAAGAACCGATTAAGAAACAATGGTTTACGGCCCCTCGCTGGCTAGAAGTAGAAAAACTAGAAATCAAAAAAGCCAAGTTGGTGGAATACGATGCTTTGCATCGCGTTTATCAATTTACCCTTGATCAAGCCGTGCTTCCTGGAGATACCATCGATATGAGCTACAACATCACGTATGAACCGAAAGGGCTAAGTTTTGCCCGCTCCCTGCGCGAACGCTCGGTAGTTGCAAATGGAACAAATATTATGAGTGTTGGGATTGTGCCGCGGTTTGGTTATCGATCGGATCTGGAAATCCAGGACAATGAAGAACGATTAAAACGAGGCTTGCCTCCCGTGGAGATCGTAAGGGAGAGTGAAATGCATGCGGGTATGGCTGATGAAGATAGAGCCACCTATAATAAATTCAACTTTGAAACCATCCTATCGACTGAGAGCCCACAAATCGCCGTCGCACCGGGACGCTTGCTTGATAGTTGGGAAGAAGCTGGCCGGAACTATTTTCATTACAAAAGCCAAGCACCGATCAATCATTTCTACAGCTACATCTCGGCGGACTATGCTATGATTCAGAAGGAAGTAGATAGTGTCAAGCTTTCGGTATACTATGATGAAGGGCAGGCCTACAATGTCGAGCTGATTTTGGACGTGATGGAGCAAACACTAAGGTATTGTCAAGATGCATTTGGCGCCTATGAAATGGATGAACTACGCCTATTGGAGATTCCCGGTCATTGGCCGATGGGAGGGTACGCTGCTCCTGGTAATATCGGCTTGGTAGAAGATCGGGCATTTTTAACTGATCTACGCGATACGACGGCTTTTGATGTGGTGACCAAAAGAGTATCTCATGAAGTGGCTCATCAATGGTTTGGGCATCAGTTGACGCCGTATAATGGCGAAGGAGGGAGTTTCCTAGTGGAATCTACTGCCAAGTATTTGGAGTGCATTATCCAGGAACAAAGGCATGGCAAACACCAGTTGCGAACTTTAGTAAAAGAGGAAATGAGTCGATATTTTGGAAACCGTAATCGCGCTATCGTCCCCGAGCCACCTTTGAATTTAGTAGATGGGCAAAACTACCTAGCCTATTCCAAAGGGGCGGTTGTGATGAATGCGATTCGGGATTTATTGGGAGAGCAGACTGTCAATGAAGCCCTACGTTATCTCTTCGATCATCACGCCTTCCCCAAACCTAAGGCGAGCATGGCGGACTTTGAAGCTCAACTCTTTGAACGAGCTACGCTTGCTCAGCAAGAACAATTGAAGGATTGGCTTTCTCGCATTACGATCTATGATACTAAGATTTTATCTGCTACATATACTCCATTACCTAGCGGAGAATTTGAGGTTCAACTGGAAGTTGAAGCGCACAAGCAACAGTTGCAAGCTGACGGCTCTTTAGCAGAGATGCCGATGGAAGAGCCCGTCAATATTGGATTATTCCAACAACATCCAGATCAGTTGGTCCGCTTTTCGGAGCAAGACTATTACGAGAAATATATCCTCAAAAGTGGCGTGCAGAAGATCCGTTTTCAAGTGGCTCACTTACCTGAATTTGTGTCTGTAGACCCCTATCTACACCTGTTGGATAAAAATATTTATGATAATACAATCTTGCTGGATCAATAGGTACGTATATGAGGGGAGTCTATAGGTTAAGAGGAGCGAAAAAGCCGAAAAAGCCCCGTCTCCTGATCTATCGCAGCCGCGCGATCGAAGGCCGTTGGTAGACCAGCCCCTTTTTGCCATTCATACAAAAAACGAGTAATAAAAAGCAGAGCCGCATTGCCCTCCACATAGTCCGTAGCACCGATATAGGCTTTTGCCCCGCCGGAAATAAAAAGCTCGGCAAGTGGTTTATGCCCCAGGGTGCAACCCGTATTAAGAATGACCTGCTTTTTGAGTTGGATTTGGTTTTGCAATCTTTCTAATCCAAGAGGGGAAAGAGGTTCATCGTCCTCATAAATGGAAGGATCTAATTCAGGTAAAATAAATTGCCCCGCTGCTCCGTGCACACTCAATACCCAAGTCTTTAATCGATTGAAAAGCCGGTCCTCCCCGCGAAGGAGTTGCATGAAGTCGTTGGGGCGCCCCAGGTATTTTACCACTACCTGATAACCAAAGTACTCCGCCGTTTGGCGAATCGCCTCGGGTTCATTCCCCACTTCTGGCCCGACAATGATTCCGATACTCTTCATAGATTAATCTATACGCTTAAGGATGGCTTTCTGTGTATTATAGACCTGATAAGATCTTACGGCAGGGATCGTATCGCCATTAATGATGGTGTCTCCGGATATCCTAGTGGGTTCCATGTTGATAGGGATCAATTCATAAGAAAGTCGATCCTCTGGTAAAAAACAAGTCGTGCCGATGATGCCAGAATTGTCGATGGCGAATTGCTCGTAGAGACAATTGCCATTTAAATAGGAATCTAGTAGAATTCCATTGTGTTCGTCAATGACATAGTGTCCTTTTTCGGCATCAATTAAGCGGATATCATAGGGGCGAAAATCCTCTTTCCCATCTCGATGGTAGGTGATATGGAAAGTCCAGGTTGTGCTATCTAAGGGATGAATCTTTAGCGACATAGGGAGGCTATGTGCAACTTTCACGCCTTGATAGATCTCTAAAGTGCCCTTATAAGTCCCCTCGAAGGGAGTGAGGCTATTGTTTTGACTAAAGCTGTTAGTCAGGAAACAGAGGCAGCTAACCCCTAGCAATAGTAGATTTTTCCTTTTCATTGCTTGTTCGATTTTGATCTTCATTCAGTTTGAGGAATAATCTCCACTCTTCGATTTCTAGCTCGGTTCTCTTCCGTATCATTATTTGCCTTTGGACAGCATTCCCCTTTACCCTCTGCCAAGATAATAACTTCCTTGCCAGCAAGCTTTTTATCCAGGTAGTGTTTAACGGCTTCTGCTCTTCTAGCAGATAGCTCCAAGTTGTAGTCATCCTCTCCAATGTTATCAGTATGACCCAAGACTTGGATTTGATTCCAGCCCATTTTTTGAATGACGACAGCGAAGGAATCAAGAGCTGGGAGGTAGTCAGGTTTCAAACGATGAAGATCAAAATCAAAAGCCACGCCGGGAATTTCAAAGGTGGTAGGTAGCGGAGCGGCTGTAATCGTGGTATCCTCTACCTCTTCTATAGGAGGTAAGGGAGGAGAGATCACTTCCTCTGGTTCAAGATTTCTTTCAATTCCTTTTTTGTAAGTATGCCGATGATTAGTAGCATATAAGAGCCGTCGCGTTTCTTCCATTTCGGGACAGGAACTGTAGGCAGGGTCGTTGGCTGTAAGGGATACATTATCCAGTAAAAAGACAAGATCCCCTTGGTTATTATTGGCCTTGGTTTTTCCCTCAAGAAAGGTGGCTTCCTTACTGAAATTGCCGAAGGTGAGAAATTTTTCTCCACCCTTAGCCATAAAGGTTACTTCAATTTGCCGCCAGTTGCTTTTCCTGTTCTTCTTGATTTCATCTTTATCTGTAATTACTCGAGTAGCAGAAAACGCCAAGGGATTGACTAGGTCACTTATTAATTCCTGTTCCGTAAGCAGCACATCTAATTGGTATCGTTTAACAGACACAGGGTTGAAAAAGAAATTCAGGGTGTACTCCTGCCCTTGAATGAGTGGACAGAGCAGTTGGGTGTACAAAAAAACGCGGTAAATCACGGGATTCTTCTCGTTTTCAACCACCACCAATTCAGCATATTTACCCTCGTAAACTCGAGGCACTTTCTTCAGTTTGACATTGATTTCTGTAGGAGGGAGCCTAAACCAGGCTTCTGGTGCGCAGGGTGCATTATATTCCGTACAAATATTGTAATTCTCAAAGCCACCATTAGCAATAAGTTCTTGGCTGTTGAGGTCGGATAGCGTAAAGAAAAGCAGAAAAAGGATTGAGGGGCGCATCGTCTCTTGGGTGTGTTTGTATTCCCTTCAAATATACCTCATTCCGTCTAATGAACTGCTCTTCCTTACTTCCGAAAACTAGAGATGTCAATTATTGATGGGCTCCTGATGGCGGATGCGGATGATTTTCCCATTTTCTTCGTCGGTTAGCATATACAATTTACCAGCAGGGCTCTGTCTAACCTTTCTGCAGCGTACTCGATCATCCACGAATAATTCTTCGGCATGCTTGATGGTCGTCCCTTCTACGATAAAACGCCAAAGGCTACCCCGGGAAAGGCCGGGTACCAAGAGGTTCCCCTTCCATGTTGGAAATTCCTCACCGGTGTAGAAGGTAAGGCCAGTTGGGGCAACCGTATGGAGCCAATACCAAGTAGGATCCGTAAACGATGTCCCTTCCAATTTAGGAGGGTCATAATTGGGGGCTCGATATTTACCAGTAGTAATAATGGGCCAGCCGTAGTTGGCTCCTTTTTGTAGGATATTGATCTCATCTCCTTGAATGGTCCCATGTTCACTGAACCATATCTGGCCAGTTGAGGGATTTAAAGTAATGCCTTGGGCGGCACGGATACCCACTGCGTATAGGCCTGGAACACTATTGGCTCCAAAGTCGGGATTGTCTTCCGGAATGCTGCCATCCGGATTCAGGCGATAAATTTTGCCTCGCTTATCTTGCAGGTTTTGCGCAATCGGCATGGGAGGCTCATCCTTCTCATTAAATAAGCGTTCTCCAATGGTAATGTATAGCTTGCCATCTTGACCAAAGGTCATTCCTCCTCCATAGTGGTACATTTCTCGGGTGTAGGGGGCGGCTACGAGTAAGGTTTTAACCTGACTAAGTTTTGTACCTACCAATTTGGCTCGAATGACCTTGGTCGTAGCTCCCATTTCATTTTCAGCGGCATAGGAAACGTAGATATGTTGGTTGTTGCTGAAGTCTGGATCAAGCACTACTTCAAAAATCCCGGAATTATCCCCTCGACTCCTCACTCGAATACTATCAATTAGGTCCTCTGGGAAGCCGGAGAGTGCGGTCTTTGTTTTGGTCGTCAGATTCACCTTTACGAGCTGTCCGTCCTTTTCACTCACCAGTGCTTCTTCTTCGTTAAGGAAGGCAATACTCCAGGGATGTAGCAGTCCTTCAAAGACAACTTCTTTAACAGGCTTAGTTGTAGTTTGAATGCTAGCCGCATCTTTGGCCATTAGCGTGGCTGCTTTGCTGATGATCTTCCACTCGCCCTCCAGTTTTTTCAATAGAAATAGATCGATATAGCGCAAGTCGCGAGCCGCAATAACAATTTCAGCTTTAGCGATAGCAATGTCATTGGAAATATCAATGGATAAGATCTTACCCGTCCGGCCATTTGCTTCCCCTGGTTTCCCCTTGTTAAACCAGCTGGCGTATTCTTTTGCAGGCACTAAAAAGACAGGCTCATCGGGTTTGGATAAGTACAAATTCGCCTTGTCATAAAAGGCTTTTTCGATTTGTTCGGGTTGATTATAGGAGGTGCCGTTGATGTAGTTTAACAGGCAAGCTCTGAGTTGATCAGCCTCCGATTGAGCGTTTAAGTAAGTTGCAGAAAGCAGAAGTGTCAGTACAAGAATAGGTCGGATCATCTTTATTGAGTTTTTAGTTCAAGAAAGTGGCAGAACATCCGAAGTTTGCTCGGACACGCCGCTTGGGAACTTCGGATGTTTGCGCTTAGCAAAGCGAAGATCCATGTAAAAGCCTTGATAGACAAGTAGCGGGGATAGCTTGCAGGTGTAGAATTATAATTCTGGAGTGATTGGGATGACTAACTGCGGTAGGTCATGCTGCTCCCCATCAAGATGTGGTTGTTGAGGAGGGGCTAGTTCATTATCTTAAGACCAACAAACTCGAACACCAATTCTCCCATAATGGCCAAACACATATCTCCCCCTCCTCGCAAACTCTCTTGGCGGACTCGATTATTAGTCTTCAATAGCCATATCTATTCACTGGGCGGGTGGGTCGCTACAGGTATCGGCTGCTTAATGATATGGTTTTGCTATACGGTTACTAGACCGGCAGCATTGAATATTCCAGGAGTATCCATCAATCCTTTTGGGCTGGTGGCGTTCTTCCTAATTGGGGTGGTGTTTCTGGGCATAGGGCTGGTAACATTGATATACTTTACTTTCAAGAATGGTTGGCGGGAAGTACGGCTCTTGAGATATGGAGAAGTAGCTGTGGGGAAAGGGGGCGGAAATAAAAAGAAGAGCTTAGGATCGAAACCTAACAAAAATGTGTCGAATTACTTGACTTTTGAAACAAAAGAAGGAATAACACATCAAGTAACCTCCCTCGTCAACTCAGAAGATGGTTACATGCTGAAAGATGGGGCAAAAAGACTGATTTTGTATGACCCTGAAAATCCGGATCTGGTTGTGGTGTTTGATACGATTCCGAATGCCCCGTCCGTTTTACCGGATGGCCGTTTTGGGCCGATCCCTAAGCCTAGAGCTGGCATCCTTATTGCGCCCTTCTTGGTCTTGTTGCTAAACATCGGCTTCTATTCTTATCATCGAGGTGTCTCTAAGGTAAAATATGGCAAAACGCTATCAGAAATCAGTCAGCGAGCCGAGAGCTACTACACAAGCGGAGATGATAAAGAAACTAAAAAAGCATACTTGGCCTTCATTGAGTTATTAGAGGATAAACCGCCCAGTGATCTTTATTTCATTGATCATGATAGAGCCAGACATGCCTATGGTTTTCTTAGTAGGGAAACGAAAAATAGGGAAAAAAAAAGTCCTATCTGAAAAATACCATGAAGCACATGGGATTCATTGATCAGGTGGAACCGATTGATACCGCCTGGCAAAAAATGATGGCAAGGAGCTATTATAGTATATCACAATATGCATTAGATGAGCGTTTTTTTGCAGAAGCCGAACAAGCGGCCCGCAAAGCGATAGCATTAGACCCAGCGGTTCCTTTGTATATTGCTCCTTTACCAGCGGCCCTACTTTTCCAAGGGAAATATATGGAAGCACAAGACATTTACCTGAAATGGAAAGATCAGCTGGTTACTGATCCTGTGGAGATAGATCAGCGAGCGTTCGTATTGGGGGATTTGTTCTTGAGTCACCTGCAAAACATTGAAGGCACCGGGACTACTCGTATGGATGTGGAGCGAGCCAAGGCTTTATTGGGGCGTTAAATACCGTGGAACAAAAATAACTTTGCATCTTGAGCGTGTCTTTTGGCAAAGGACTTCGTTTCTCATCGGTCAGGTAGCTATGGCTATCTTCCCTCTTCGAGCCTTGCCCTTCAACAAAATCCAATGCTCAAAATTCCAAAGAACTTTTGTTCCACGGTATTAAAAGGAGCGTCATCTGAAGTTTCTTTTAGGCGGGACAAGGAT
>JAHQWA010000265.1 GCA_019634045.1 Saprospiraceae bacterium | reverse complement strand
GGCTTTTTGGTGAAGGCCAATTCCGAGGGGCAGCCCGGGCCGCAGCAGTATCAAAGGAACCATGCCGATGGAGCCAATATGTTAGCGGATGCGTTAGCACCGCATGGCGGAATAGTGATGTGGAGAGCATTTGTGTATAGCGCTGAAGAACCGGAAGATCGTGCCAAGCAAGCCTATAATGAGTTTGTGCCTTTGGATGGAAAATTCCGAAAGAATGTACTCATCCAGGTCAAAAACGGGCCGATTGACTTCCAGCCTCGGGAACCTATACACCCGCTTTTTGGCGCCATGCCCAAGACGCCTTTGATGATGGAGTTCCAGATAACCAAGGAGTACCTGGGGCAGGGTACGCACTTGGTGGGTTTGTCCAAAATGTACGAGGAAGTTTTACAGACAGATACTTATGTCAAAGGCCCGGGTTCTACGGTGGCCAAGGTCATCGATGGTAGTCTTGACGGGCATGAGTTGTCGGGAATGGCCGGCGTGGCCAATATAGGGACAGCCCGAAATTGGACGGGAAACCTTTTTGGGCAGGCCGATTGGTATGCCTTTGGACGCCTGGCCTGGAATCCAAACTTGCAGTCGGATGAAATATTCAGAGAATGGGCTGCCATGACCTTCAGCCATGAGCCTCAGGTGCAGGAGACAGTCATTACACTTCTACGAAAATCTCATGAGACTTGCGTTCGCTACATGACCCCGATGGGTTTACATCACCTGATGGCCACAGGGCATCACTATGGGCCAGGACCGTGGGTCGATAACCTCTCCCGAGCAGACTGGAATCCAGTCTATTACCACAAAGCCGATGCGGCAGGGCTGGGCTTTGATCGTACCGCAACGGGATCGAATGCTCTTGGACAGTACCATCCCGACTTACAGAAGCAATATGCTGATATAAAGACCTGCCCGCCCGAATTCCTCTTGTGGTTTCATCATGTGCCCTGGGACTACAAAATGCCTTCCGGGAAAACCCTCTGGGAAGAGCTCTGTCGCACCTACCATCAAGGTGCGTGGGAAGTAAGCGCTATGAAGGAAAAGTGGAAAGCCATTGAGCATGCAGTGGATGAGCAAAGGTTCGCGCACGTCAATATGCATCTCAGCATCCAGGAAAAGGAAGCCAAATGGTGGAGAGATGCTTCCTTGCGCTATTTTCAAAGTTTTTCTAAGATGAAAATACCGGCAGATCTGGAGCAGCCAGCACATGATTTGCAGTACTACCAATCCCTTTCCCATCCCTATGCACCTGGGATAAGACCCCGGTGGTAAGGAATATGAAAATGAAGAATATACGATTCAATCAGCAGATGCGTTGGTTTGGTCCCTCGGACCCCGTTGCCTTAAGTGATATTGCGCAAGCAGGTTGCCAAGGGGTGGTTACGGCTTTGCATGGGGTAGAAGTTGGTGCGATTTGGACCAAAGAGTTGATACGGGAACGGAAAGACTTGATCAACAGCTTTGGCTTAGCGTGGACGGTCGTGGAAAGTTTGCCCGTCCATGAGGATATCAAAATGCGCACGGGCCAGTTTAATCTATACATTCAAAACTATCGTGAAAGTCTACGTAACCTGGGCGATTGCGGTTTGGAAGTGGTCACCTACAATTTTATGCCCGTTTTCGATTGGGTACGTACGGATATTGCCCACCTACTCCCCAACCAGTCTGAAGCATTGCTATACGATCAGGAAAAGTATGAACTAGCTGATCTCTTTCTGCTGGAACGTCCAGGAGCTAGAGCTGAAAAAGAACAAGTCCAAGTGGAAAGACTACAGCAGCGGTTTGACGACATGCCAGAGGAAGAAAAGCAAGCCCTGTTCAGTTGTGTCTTTCAAGCCTTGCCGGGTAGCAGCACAGCATTGCGGAAGGACCAAGTGTTAGCTGCCATTGCCCAGTATGAGCATATTGATGCGCAACAGTTGAGAGCTAATCTGATCGCCTTCTTGGAGGCCATTGTCCCAATAGCAGAAGAGGTAGGTATCCGAATGGCTATTCACCCCGATGATCCGCCATTTTCGGTGTTTGGTTTGCCACGCATCATGAGTACAGAGGCTGACGTCGAGGAAATCATGTCGAGGGTGCCCTCTACGGCAAATGGCCTGTGCTTTTGTACCGGTTCCTTTGGAGCGCAGCCCCAAAATGATTTAGTGCAGCTGCTCAAGGAGTGGGGAAGTAGAATTCACTTCTTTCACTTGCGAAACACCAAACGAGATGGCCCTGATCGTTTTTGGGAAGCTAGTTTGTTGGAGGGAGATACGGATATGTACGAAATTGTGAAGGCTGCAGTGGGCCTAATGCAAAAGGAGCAACGATCCATTCCGATGCGCCCGGACCATGGTCATAAAATGCTAGACGACCTAGGTAAAAACGTTTATCCGGGTTATGGCGCAATCGGCAGGTTGAAGAGCTTGGCGGAGTTGCGGGGATTAGAATATGCTATACATGCTGCTGTCTAAATCTTCTAGGGCTCACACCCACATGTCTTTTGAAGAATTTACTAAAGTTGGAAGGGTCTTTGAAATGGAGTGCATAGGCTACTTCCGCTATCGTGCTATCGGAGTGCCGTAGCTGTTTTCTTGCTTCAATAATCACCTTTTCATGAATGAGTTGCAAGGCAGATTTTTGCATCAAGGTTTGGCAGATCCGGTTTAGATGGACGGCTGTAATATTGAGCGTTTTGGCATAGGCTTGCACACTTTTAGGGTTTTGTAAATGCTGGCTTATTGCTCTTTGAAAGGCATTAAAATGGATCAGCATCCTATGGTCGGAGGAGATCACCTGAGGTTGAGTCGCTACGCCAAGGCGATAGAGTTTTAGCATCAACAGCTTGTACAATAATTGGATAACTGCATTTTTTTCAGCTTGCTGTTGCTCAATTTCATTGGATAGTTCTTTGATAAGGCTTGATATAGCCTTGAAACCCTGGTCATCTTTAGCAAAGGAATAGTGCCGTAATTGTCCAAAATACATAGACACATTGGTCAACTGCAGCAGGCTAGCTTCATAATATGGAAGCGAAATGGTGACGACAAGGCCGTGGATCGTTGGCTCGCTGCTAAAACCGTGTAGAACTCCATTGGGGATGAGGCTGAGGCATGGCGATTCTAGTCTGACTTGTCGACCTTCTGATCGTAGCAAACCTTCTCCTTTTTCTAGCAAGAAGATTTGGATAAGATTTGTGTGAAGGTGTTCGGTAATCTCATAATTGTAGAGCTGATTCCTTTTTTGCAAAGGTTCTATATGAATCTCAGTTTTCCAAAAAGGATCCTGTTGATCACCATACAAACCTTTGTAGTTTTTAAAGCCTTGCATAACGATGTTTAATTTTTACTAGAACAAACACAAAGTCAGTAATAGTAGTAAATAAATGTTCGATTTTAACCTTTTTACGACGTTTTTATACCAGCAAGCTTAGTCTCCGCCCCCTAAATTTGCCAATTAAAACAGTACAACAACCAGAAAAAAGATAAGATGAAACCTTTAAGCTTCCAATTGTTAAAAGTCAACTTCCTGGTGATTCTTCTGGGACTAAGCTTTCAAGCTTGCCAGCCGAAATGGGAAGAAATACCCAAGGATGGATATAATTCAGTAAGTAATCAAAATGGGCCTACTTTAGGCTACTCCTCCGAATCGGGCGTGCAATTGCTCAGCATAGATCGCTACGCTTTCAAGGATCTTAACCAAAATGGCACCTTGGATCCTTATGAGGATTGGCGTCTATCGGCTGAAGACAGAGCAGCTGATTTGGCCACACAAATGTCGATAGAGCAAATTGCCGGCTTAATGCTATATAGCTCTCATCAACGCATACCTGGTGGTGGATTCCGAGGATCCACTTACCAAGGTAAGCCTTTCCCAGAAAGTGGTGCAAAGCCATGGGATTTGAGCGATCAGCAAGCGGCATTCTTGACCAATGATAATGTCCGACATGTCCTCATTACTTCGGTAGAAAGCCCCGAGATTGCAGTAAAATGGAACAACAATGCGCAGGTATTGGTCGAGGGGCTGGGCTTGGGCATCCCCGCCAATAATAGCTCAGATCCTAGACATGAAGCGGCCAGTGATGAGGAATATACGCAAGGGGCAGGGGGAGATATCTCTCGTTGGCCCAATGCTATTGGTTTGGCTGCCAGCTTTGATCCAGATTTGGTCAAGCAATTTGGTGGAATTGCTTCCAAGGAATATCGTGCGCTTGGACTAGCTACCGCTCTTTCACCTCAGGTAGACCTGGCTACTGATCCGCGCTGGTACCGTTTTAGTGGCACCTTCGGACCTAGCCCTGAACTGGGAACCGATATGGCGCGAGCCTATGTGGATGGTTTTCAGACTTCCGAAGGAGATAAAGAAATCGCCGGAGGTTGGGGTTTTGAAAGTGTCAATGCGATGGTTAAGCATTGGCCAGGGGGGGGAACGGGTGAGGCAGGCCGCGATGCCCACTATGGCTTCGGTAAATTTGCCGTATTCCCTGGTAATAACCTGGAGACTCATCTCAAGCCCTTTGTGGAAGGAGCCTTTAATCTAGCAGGTGGAACGGGAATGGCTTCGGCCGTCATGCCATACTACACCATCTCTTTCAACCAAAACCCCGATGGCGAAAATGTGGGGAATGCTTTTAGTCCTTATTTCATTACAAAACTCTTGCGAGAAAAGTATCAATATGATGGGGTTGTTTGCACCGACTGGGGGGTTACACGGGCAGAAGCAGGGATGGCCACCTTTGGGGCTACGCCTTGGGGGGTGGAAGGGCTCACAGAAGCAGAACGGCATTACCGAGTTTTGATGGCGGGTTGTGATCAATTTGGGGGAAATAATGCAGTACAACCCGTATTGGATGCCTACGAAATGGGCGTGAAGGATCTGGGCGAAGCAGCCATGCGCGCCAGAATGGAGGTCTCCGCGGTGCGGTTATTGAAGAATATTTTCCGAGTGGGTCTCTTTGAAAATCCTTATGTAGATGTGGCTGAAGCAAAAGAGGTGGTGGGTAATCCGGAATATATGAAGGCTGGGTTTGAGGCTCAACTGAAGTCTTTGGTATTGCTTAAGAACAAGGACCAGGTATTGCCAATAGCGAAAGAGAAAAGTGTATATATCCCGAAGAGATTTGTACCCGCTGCGGCAGGATTCTTTGGTCCACCTACGCCTGCCCATTGGGAAGATCCCATCGATCCTGCCTTGGCCGCGAAATACTTTTCCGTGGCGGACGATCCCGCTAATGCCGATATGGCCATTGTGGTGATCAACAATCCAGAAAATGGACGGACTGCTGGCTACAGCGAAGAACTAGCCAAGACGGGAGACAATGGTTTCCTACCCATCAGTTTGCAATATGCTACTTATACGGCAACGGAAGCCAGAGACCCTTCTGTAGCCGGAGATAAACGAGAAACGGATGTCTTAAATAGAACCTACAAGAATAAATTAGTTACAGCTAATAATTCCAGTGATTTGGACTTGATCAGGGAAACGGTAGCTAAAATGGGAGGGAAGCCCGTTATCGTGATCCTACGTATGTCCAATCCCACCGTCGTGGCGGAGTTTGAAAAGGAGGTAGCAGGACTATTGATCAATTTCCAAGTCCAGGATCAAGCGGTTTTGGATATTCTATCTGGCCAAGTAGCTCCCTCCGGATTGCTCCCTTTACAAATGCCGGCTAGTATGGCTACGGTAGAGCAGCAAATGGAAGATGTGCCTTTTGATATGATCCCTCATAAAGATTCCGAAGGAAACAGCTATGATTTTGC
Organism: Saprospiraceae bacterium; assembly: GCA_019634045.1. Lineage (GTDB taxonomy): Bacteria > Bacteroidota > Bacteroidia > Chitinophagales > Saprospiraceae > DT-111. Next base: position 11,493 of record JAHQWA010000265.1, on the reverse strand, counting down.
CTTTGGCTTGAACTGGGAAGGAGTGATCAAAGATGAAAGAACAGCAAAATATGTGGGCGAGATAGAATAAGCACCCACGACCTTAATAACAGCTTTTGTATGAACCATTTCAATAATATTTTATGAAGAATATCTTCTTAGTGATATCTGTCGTATTAGTAGCCGCAGCTTGTCAACCCACTTCGCAGCCAGAGGAAGCTACTTTTCGAGACCTAAATAAAAACGGTCAAATGGATGTCTACGAAGACTCCTCCCAACCCATCGAAAATAGAGTGGAAGATCTATTGTCTCAAATGAACATAGAGGAAAAGGCAGGCTTGCTATTTAATGCGATCTCTGGAGTAGGGATGGGAGAAGGGATGAAACGCGTTGATTCCCTGATAACGAAACTAAGCATTAATCACCTTGATATGCCCGGTCGGGCTACGGCAAAAGAGGTGATGGAGCACAATAATAATTTGCAGAAGATTGCGGAGGGCACAAGGCTAGGAATTCCCATCACTTTTTATTCTGATCCTAGGAATGGTCTGCGCTTCAATGAGGCGGCAGGAGCCAATCGTTTTCACTCCTGGTGGCCATCCGAACTAGGTTTTGGGGCTATTGCTGATGCGGAACTGATTCGCGAATTTGGTGATATTGCGCGTCAGGAATACCTGGCGCAGGGCATTCGTCTGGCCCTACATCCCATGGCGGACTTGGCTACCGAGCCTCGTTGGTTTAGGACCTATACCACCTTTGGCGAAGATGCCGAGCTCAGTGCGAAACTCACGAAAGCCTATATCTTGGGCTTTCAGGGTGAAAACCTGAGCAAGGAGAGTATTTTATGCCAAACCAAACATTTTCCCGGTGGAGGTCCGCAAAAGGATGGAATGGATGCCCACTTTCCTAGTGGTAAAGAGCAAGTGTACCCCGGTGGCATGTTTGATTACCACCTTCGACCCTTTATAGAAGGGGCTTTACCTGCCAAAACTGCACAGTTAATGTTGTACTATGGTTTGCCAGTAGGTATTACAGAAGAACAGGTGGCTTTTGCTTACAGCAAGGAAATTGTAACAGATTTGCTGAGAGATTCATTGGGTTTTGATGGGGTGGTTTGCACAGACTGGGCCCTGGTTTTTGACAACCCTGCTAAGCCAGCATCTGCTTGGGGCGTGGAACACCTTTCGCCAAAAGAGCGCGTCAAAAAGATCCTAGATGCTGGAGTGGATATGTTCGGTGGAGAATCCTGTGCCGATCTGATCGTCGAGCTTGTAAAGGAAGGCAGTATTTCTGAAGGTAGAATCGATCAATCTGTTCGAAGAGTACTCCACGACAAGTTTGTGCTGGGCCTTTTCGACAATCCATTTGTCGAACAACAACAACTGGCCGTGTTTGAAAATGAAACTTTCAAGGAGAAGGGAAAAGCTGCCCAGCGCAAATCGCTGGTGCTATTAAAAAACGAAGAAAACATCTTGCCGTTGCAGGAAAACATCAAGGTGTATGCCAAGGACTTCAGTCCGACCGCATTGCAAGCCTATGCGACGGTAGTGGATTCGCCCGAAGCGGCAGATGTGATTGTTTTGAAGTTTGGTACTCCTTTTACACCTGTAGAAAATCCTAAGTTCTTCCTGGAGCGGATGTTCCAGCAAGGTAGATTGGATTTTCCGGCAGCGGAAAAGAAGGCCATGCTGGAGCTTATCAATACCAAACCCACTATATCCATTTTTACCATGAATCGCCCAGCTGTTATCCCAGACATCAATGCAGCTAGCAAAGGTCTTATCGTTGACTTTACTTGCCAGGATGAGGTCATAGCCGAATTGATCTTTGGGAAATTCAAGCCTACTGGAAAATTACCGATTGAGATGCCCTCCAGCGTACAAGCAGTGGAAGACCAATTGGAAGATGTACCTCATGATTCCAAAGATCCATTGTACCCTTTTGGTGCTGGTTTAACGTATTAAACGGAACCAGTACGATTTTGGGTTTGGACTCAATTAGGGGGAGGTGATCTTGGATGCAAGGCATAGAAAATATGCGGGTAAAGAATAGCTTGGATTTGAACATACTGCTACTACTATGAGCTGTACCTATCCATGGTTTAGGACGAATTACTAGAATGACAAAAAACTTTAACGAAACACCAACCAAACAATGACAATTCTAACTCGACGTTTATTTGCACTGGGCTGTTTTGCCCTATTGTTCCTACAATTTATAATTGCTCAATCACCTGTTAAGATTAATCTACAAGAGAAGCAGAAGCCTACTATTATTAGTAAACATATTTATGGGCATTTCGCAGAGCATTTGGGAAGATGCATTTATGATGGATTTTATGTCGGGGAAAAATCTGATATCCCCAATACGGACGGCGTAAGGAATGACATTATCACGGCCCTGCAGGAACTAAAAGTTCCCAACCTGCGCTGGCCAGGTGGCTGTTTCGCCGATAGCTATCACTGGAAAGACGGTGTGGGTCCCATATCTGAAAGACCTACGATCGTGAATCGATGGTGGGGCGGAACCGTGGAGGACAATAGCTTTGGGACTCATGATTTTCTAAATCTATGCGAAAAAATCGGGGCAGAACCGTACTTGGCCGCCAATGTCGGGAGTGGCCAAGTCCAGGAACTGGCAGACTGGGTAGAGTATGTCAATAGCAAAGGAGGTGGCCCAATGGGGGAGTGGCGCAAGAAAAACGGTCGAGAAAAGCCCTGGAATGTGAAGTACTGGGGAGTAGGGAATGAAATGTGGGGTTGCGGAGGCAACATGACGCCGGAATATTATGCCAATATCTATCGACAGTATGCCACCTTCATGCCGGATTGGACCGGAAAAGGAATGTACCGAATTGCCTCTGGAGCTAGTGAAGATGATTACCATTGGACGGAAGTATTGATGCGGGATGTCAAGAAGTCCCTAATAGAAGGGGTGGCCCTACATTCTTATTCCGTCATCGATTGGGGAAATAAGGGGCCAGATATCACCTTCAGCAATGCTCAATATTTCAAAACGATGAAGAAGGCTTGGCGAATGGAGGAGCTCATTCGAAAACATACCGCCATTATGGACAAGTACGACCCCAAACAGGAAATAGACCTGATTGTGGATGAATGGGGTGGTTGGTATGACGGAGACAAAGAAATGGGGGTTTTGTACCAACAAAATACCATGCGAGATGCGATGATCGCTGGCGTGACCTTGAACATTTTCAACAACTGGAGCCATCGGGTAAAAATGGCTAACCTGGCCCAAACCGTAAATGTCCTACAGGCAGTGTTGCTAACCAAAGGTCACCAGCTGGTATTGACGCCCACCTATCACGTAATGAAGATGTATAATGTGCACCAGGATGCAGAACTCATCTCCGTTCAATTCGATACGCCAAGCTATGAAATGGATGGAGAAAGTTTGCCGGCTTTGTCTGTTTCTGCCTCTAAAAATGCTGAGGATGTTATTCATGTTTCCTTAGTGAATATTGATCACCAACAGGGACACGAGATAGCACTCGATCTAGAAGACTTGGGAGTAAACCAAGTATCTGCCACTATCTTGAGTGGGGACGACTTACAAGCCTACAATTCTTTTGAAAAGCCTGATCAAATTAAGCCTGTTGCCTTTAAACAAGTGAAATATACCAATGGGAAAGTCAGTTTAGTGATACCTCCTTTCTCTATAATTGTGTTACAGGGCAAATGAAGGACCTAGAGCTGTTTAACAATACTGGATCTTTGATCAGTCTTTCTTTATGATGAAACTGAATAGGTTTAGTTCATGAACAACTTGCTGACAAATACGAGAAAATGTAGTGAAAATAGTAAGCCATAATTAACTCATTATGAATTAATTATGGTTTACTTTGTAAATGGCCCCGGAAGGAGGATCACATGATCCGCTGAGGGACCGAATTCCAAGCCCCAACCGCAAGCAATCTTGGCGGTTGCTTGCTCGGTATTTGTCTGTCCGTCTTATTGAATACCATCAAACGCCTTCCATACCAATACAAGAATGCCTTCCAAATTGCTGAAAGCGCTTGGTGCTCTTGGTTACTCTGGGAGGGGTAGAGTTTTAGTTTTATATTTATAGGTGATGTTAAGAGTAGGAAGTAGATCCACAATTCCATATGGCAGCTTGTGGGAGAAAATCCGTAATTAATTGAAATTAGATTTTGTTGTTTTCTTTAAACAACTTCTTTTTCTAGTACAAACAAAAATGCCGCTGATCCGACCTAAAGGTACCGATAGCATGTCTATATTGTAGAAAGTCGTCTTTATACCATTGATAATAATCTATTTGCTATTGAAGCTACTGTTAATCTTTCCTGAGCAACAAACTAGGTTCTTAAAGTATCGTCCTTAATAGGAAAATCTACTGTACTATGAGGCTAGATAGGAAGGAGCTGAAACCGCATAAAATATGCCTATAAATGAAACCAGTCTAAGTGATATAATTCTTAATCTCGGCGCAGAAATTACCGCTATTAGAGATCAAGAGGCACTCTTCGATTTCATATTTATAACACTTCGAGAGACACTGAAAATTGATGATGCTGTCTTGCATGTATGGCAGTTGGATGAGCAAAAATACCTAAGGCGCATATCTACACAATTAACTGCCAAATTTGGGACCTCAGGTTTTACCTCTTCCATTAATGCAGCTATTAAGGGCAAAGCTGTGGCATTACCGCAAGGTAGGCAATTGGAAATTAGGGAGCCAGTCCTTTTAAATCTCGATAACCCAACTAAGGATTATCTAGAGGAGGAGACGGTAAAAGTAACGCAAGAGTTGGGATACAAAGAGGCACTTATTATACCTTTACAAATACAGGGAGAAAGAACTGGATTTGTCGAATTGTTTACGAGCCAAACTGACTATCTAAGAACTATTGATTCGAATATTATTATTCTGCTAGAACGACAACTGGGGGCTTGCATCTTCAATATTCTCCTGAATGAAGAAATATTGGAAAGGCAGCAGGAGAGTGACATGTTGATTGAGATGAGAGATATCTTCCTTTCCGATAAATCATGGGAAGATCAGGTTATTCACTTTGGTAAAAGAATCTTTGATCAAATTCCTTTCAAACATTTTATTCTTGATCTTCCCAACCATATTCCACCTCCTGACATGTTGGTTCTTGAATATTCTAACGGAAACTTTAGTACAACTACACTTGGAGAACTGGACAAGGCAGCTGGAGTTACCATGAAGGAAGCCCAAACGTATTTCAATCAAGTAAAGCAAGAATACCTATCTCCGCAAATTTTTGATACCGAAAAAATGGAGGAGCTTTGTCAACGGTATGCTTACAAGATGAGGTATAAGCAGGCACACAACCATCGAAGCCAACTCATTATACCATTCATCAATGATAAGATTAGTATTCGTATTGCGATATTCTCAGACGCAGAGGATCAGTATACTCTTGAGCACTTGAATAAGAACCTGCAAATACTACCCGCTATTGCGCTTGCTGTCGAAAAGAAATTTTTGTTTGACCAACTTGCGGTAAGCGAAAGAGAAAAAGCGAGATTGTTAAATATTAGTGAGGCAATGACGGCCATTCGAAATCGGCATGACCTCTTTCGGGTTATGACGGATCAGATTGGACCTGTTCTAAATTTCAGCGATGCCATAATTACGAAGGTAGACACAACTTATTCTTCCTTTCAAACCTTTCTGACCGATTTGCCTGATGCTCCTAAGAGGCACCCCAAGTACGGGGACGCCGTAGACGTATGGATGCCCATTGTGGACAGCGAGGTTGAATTTGCCCTCAGGCAAGAGGATGTGTTCACATGGAAGACTGATGAAATATTAGGTCTCTATCCTGATAGTCCGGTTTTGCAACTTTTGAAGGATACCGGCTTGACCCACTCAATTGGTACGAAATTATATCAGGCTAATGAATTGATGGGATTTCTGTTCTTTCATTTTGATCATGAACCTACCCTAGAAGAAAGTTTAATTAAAAACATTGGAGAACAATCTGCAGCAGCCCTATCTAATATTTTGGCTAATGAAGAGATTCTTGAAAGACAGCAGGAAAAAGAGGTCCTTCTCACAATCAGTGAACAAGTGGCTCAAGCTAGAAATTGGAATGAACTCTTTGTAACAGTTTTGGAAAAACTTCGCCCCATTTTTGGTTTTGCAGATGCTGTAATTACCTACCCGACAAAAGATTCATTTGAAAAGTTACGCATTTTGACCGCTGAGAATGAACTTAATAGTACACACAGCAAATACTATTATGACATTATGGGGCATGAGTTTGACGTGCCGCCTCATTTCAAGGAGATTTATAAATCGCAGGAACCCAAGTTCTATACCATAGATGACTATGAGGAGTTATCAGGCTCATTTCGAGGTGTTAGTCTAATGAAAGAAATGGGATTGACGGCTACTTGGGCTAGTGCACTGCTCCTCGGTAATAAAGTTATTGGTTCGTTAGAAATGCACTTTAAGTCCCAAGCGGCAGCTAAGGATATCAATATGGGTATGTTCAAAAATGTACTCAACCAATTATCTGTTGCAGTGTCCAATATATTGGCAAATGAAGATATCCTCAAAAGACAGCGAGAAAAGGAGAGCTTACTGGCCATTAGTAAAGGGATTGCACTGGTCAAAAATAGGCAAGACCTATATCAGTTGATGGCAGAAAAAGTGAAACCTCATATTCCCTTTGATGCCGTCGTGCTCACCACTATCGATCACCAAAAGAAACTCTTTCGTGTTTTTTTGGATCAAACTGATGCGCTCAATACTGAGAGTCCAATCTACCGTAGATTGATGTCTACACTGGTTAGTAGTGAAGATCCAGCTACGAAAGCTATTTTCAATGCAGAGGATTTTACGCTGATCTCAATCGATGAACAGATTGAACGCTTCCCCGACTTCGTTGGTCACCAACTCATGAAATCCAATGGCTTCAACTATGCTTACAAGTTCAACTTAAAGTCCTCTGGAAGAATATATGGAGTGGGAGCGTTTCATTTTCGGGAAGAACATCTGATTGATCATGATACAATTCCTTTTTTATCCAATGTGATCAGCCAGATTTCCGTAGCGGTATTCAATATCATTTCGAATGAGGAGATTGTTTATAGAGAAAAAGTTAAGTCTTTAAGAGCATCCATTGCACAGGCTATTACCTCTGGTGAAAATTGGTCAAAGCGGTTTACATCTATTATGATGGCCTTGAAGGACGTTTTTCCTTTTGATTATATTAGTATTGCTATTGATGCAGAAGATGCCTACGCCCAGGGTTGTGCTTTTGAAAAGATAGGCTTTGACGAGTACCGTTTAATGAAAGCGGAACAATTTTTTGAACGATCCGGTATGAGTTTAGAGGATTACACGGAGGCTCGACAAAAAGTGGAATACGATATTCCTGAAATATGGACCGGAGATAACTTTAGGCAAGTCTTAGAAAAGGATAAAATTAAAGGAGTTGTAGCGAAGCTATTTAAGCTCCAATCCAACCTGAATGTTCCCTTGAATCTATCTAGAAAAGGGCAATTCCAACTTTCGCTTTATAGTAGGGAGGAAAATGCCTACAACCCACAACACCTAGCTTTCATGCAGCAGCTCCTCCCTGCATTGATTCATCCGCTGGAAAAGATAGTAGCTTTTGATCAGATTGAGAAGCTGAACACCTTGTTGAAACAGGAAAAGGAATATTTGCAGGAAGAAATTAAGGTGAACTCTAACTTTGAAGAAATTATCGGATCTAGCGAATCACTACAGTATGTTTTTGAAAAAATTCGGCAAGTGGCAGATACCAGCGCTACGGTCTTGATTACGGGAGAGACTGGGACCGGTAAGGAATTAGTGGCAAGGGCAATTCATAACGTATCGGGAAGAAGGCTAAAGCCACTGGTCAAACTAAATTGTGCCACTTTGCCCACAGAATTACTGGAGTCTGAGCTTTTTGGCCATGAAAAAGGAGCCTTTACGGGTGCTGTAAAGCAACGTATCGGGAAATTTGAACTTGCACATGCAGGCTCTATCTTTTTAGATGAAATTGGAGAGATTCCAATGAATTTGCAGGCCAAACTATTGCGCGTAATTCAAGAAAAGCAGTTTGAGCGATTGGGAGGAAACAGAACGATAAATACTGATGTTAGAATCATTGTTGCTACCAACCGTATTCTTGAGGAAGCTGTGGCTAAAGGTGAATTCAGATCAGATCTGTTCTTCCGCCTAAATGTTTTCCCCATCCATTTACCTCCACTTCGAGATCGCAAAGAAGATATTCCCGCTTTGACTACGCATTTTCTGCAAAAGATTAGTAAAAAGATTGGTAAAGAGATCACCGGAATTGCCAGCTCTTCTTTGAAAGAACTAATGGAATACGATTGGCCAGGGAATATCCGAGAGCTAGAGCATTTGGTGGAGAGAGCTACGCTATTGAATCAAGGATCAAAGCTAAATATTAGCCTCAATAGGAAAGGGCTTAGGATCAAAGGTGAACCTTTACCCAAATTTGAGTTTCAACCTCAACGCATGGCCGATGCTGAACGGGAGTTTATCTTAAATACTTTACGCTATTGTGGAGGTAAGGTCAGGGGAAAAGGTGGGGCGGCGGAATTGTTAGACCTTCACCCTTCTACCTTAGATTCCCGAATGAAGAAACTGGGTATTGAAAAGAGACATATCTTCAAGAATAAAGCTAAGGGCTAATCCCTCTTCTGCATTTAATGGGACCTTTTATTGCTAGCCGATTTTATGTTCGATCATTTTCTCGGTCATTTCAGAGAACAACTGAAGTGGTATAAATCTCTACGTCTAGCCTAGAATGGCTTGATATCATGTTGTACGATCCAGCGTTTTCCGATCTGCTTCAACAGCCCTTTCCCCTCAAACCTAAGAACGGGGCTTGGGCATCTTTTTCACAATTCTTTTATAAAACAGCAATTCTAGCATAAATCAGGTCTCTAACTTCTCCCATTTTTGTTTTGCTAGCTGAGCTCAGGTTTAGCATTGTCCCGATCGGCAATAGTCTACTGAATAAATTCTAATACAATTACAAAAGATGGAAAAAGTAAATAAAAATACGGCTGCTTTAGTCATCATAGACCCTCAAGTTGACTTTCTATCTCCACAAGGTAGTGCTTGGCCAGTGGTAGGCGAGAGCGTTGTGGAGAACAACACGGTCGAGCACCTTGACCAGCTTTTTGCGGCGGCTAAAGAAGTGGGTCTCAAGGTCTTTATCAGTCCACACTACTACTATCCCACGGATCATGAATGGAAACATAAAGGTACCTTAGAAGAGGTGATGCACAGCCTCCCCATGTTTGATCGAAAAAGTGCTTTAAGCCTGGATGGCTTTGAAGGTAGCGGAGCCGATTGGTTGGAACAATATAAGCCTTATATCAATGATGGTGAGACGGTCATTTGTAGCCCACATAAAGTCTATGGCCCAGAGAGCAATGACTTGGTGCTACAGCTTAGGAAACACGGGATCAATCGAGCCATCTTAGCGGGTATGTCTGCCAATCTTTGTGTGGAAGCCCATATGAGAGAATTACAGGAACAAGGTTTTATCACCACTGTAGTCTATGACGCTACAGCTGGGGGCAAGACTCCCGAATTAGGAGATGGTTATGCAGTAGCAGTTGTCAATTTTCGATTTATCGCTAATGAGACCGTAACTACTGAAAAGGCAGTCACAGCTATATTATCAGCGGAATAGATGTTCCACGTCGAAGCGGAAAAGGATGATACTGCTTTACTTCAGTCTCTTCTTTGCCCAAGCACTCCATATTGAGTCTCCTGTTGGCAGGCTGCTACGGCTGGAAATAGCTAGCTTACCGTTCCCCGATTTAGTTTTGGCTTGGCAGCCTGTATTTATCTCCTGATCTAAGCCTTGTTATGTTTAAATACCAATTTGTTGGTTCGATCCTATTCTTATTGATTTTGCAACGGGTTTCACTGAATGCTCAAATTAGTGAACACAGTCTAAAGGACAGTATCTCCAGCGCTTCCTGGTATATGGGACTATATTCAAGAATCTTGATTCCTTCGGAAGACCTTAGACCTGTAAATACGCTGACTGGCAGAATCGGCAGTGAGGTGATATTCGATGTTTCCAGCGCTTTTCAAGTTAAGTCCTTAGGAGCCTTACAACTTAACAGTAATGGTCCCATTCTGGCTATCGCAACTTTTGAGGGAGTGACTAGCTTAGCCAGAGACTGGCAGTTAACTATTGGGCTATTTCCAGGCCCCATAAGCAGATTACGTCCAAAGCCGGTTTCTTGGCAATCGCAAACAGAGCTCTATACTCAATCCCGGAGAATCGGGGCTAAACCCGGATTAGCGCTTACCTATGGTAGCCCTAAAACAGGACTTTTGTCTTACGGACTGATAAAGGTTGATGAATTATGGGCTAATCAGTTTCGACTGCATTGGAAAGGCCTCGATGCCGCCGGGTATTATCAAGGAAATGGCGAATTCTTCATAGCTACAAACTTTACCCGCGCAGCATTTAAGCTTTTAGTGAATTATTCAAGTATTGAGGAGGAATATACCTTGGGGGCTTTTGTCCCTGTCGGTGAGCAGTGGGTTGCTTACCTTGATGTGAATTACTGGAAGATAGAAGCCAATACGAGTTTGTTCCGGCTTGGAATAAGAAGGCATTTTGAAAACCCCTCAGGTATTCCTAGTGGATTCTTGGCTACTGAATGGGATTTCCAAACTCGGAATTTCACTGTACAACTGTTTGTTTTTATGAATTGATGCAATTGATTTTAGCGAGTGGATAAGCTGCTTCTTGCAAAACTGTTTGTGGATATTTTTTAGCCTCCTCAATGTTTCCTATGAGGAGATAGCTTTGCCATCCACTCCTCCCCAATTAGAACTGTTCATGCAACAATGCTCTCCTAATAGTAGAATAGTCCTCTTCATACCTGTCAATATCGTTATTTAGGTCCGCGATAGTATTGTCCCCAAGCCATCAGCGTAGGTAAACGCTGATGGCTAATTGATCTCATATGTCTTCAAGCAATTGGCTCGCCTCCCTGCATAACTATCCGAAAATGGGTGCCCAATTCCCATATGATTGCCGGCCTGGGGTAGCCGTTTCCCTTATTGAGGAGTCTCGGCTTGCAGTAACATTTTTCCAGCATAAACTAAGGCGTTTGAACCCCTCCTTTAAGCTAGATTCAGATCGAAAAATGGCCTATTCGTGGCCTGGAAATTGATCCAAGGAAAAGCTAGATAGTATGCAGCGATATTCTCTACAGCCTTCGATTTTACCGCTTAACACATCTAATGATACAGCTGCACAGGTCTGCATTCGTACTTTTTTGATGATAAACTCAAAAACAACGGTTTGAGCTCCTATGCAAATGCGATCAGGGGATCGATCATAAATTTCTACCAAATGGGCATATTCCTCCCCAATCCTGCACAGATTCAGGCGATCAATCGAGGAGGCAGGAATTTCAAGTTTTGAATCGGGAAGGCAAAAGACATAGTCATCCGATAATAGATTAAGATAATCTTCCCAAT
>JAHQWA010000264.1 GCA_019634045.1 Saprospiraceae bacterium | reverse complement strand
GAGCTTAACTGGCTTGATGCTAGCCAAAGTCTCGGATTTCTGTTTGTAGGATACTGTATGCAAACTCTAAATTATTCTTGTCTGGTACGACGAAGCTTTTCGTCTAGGCCGTGGATCTTTAGGTTACGATATTCATCCAAGTCCCACTGTCCATTGGCATTTTTATCCACCCACTCAAAGCTGTTATTTACTGAAAAAGATAAGGTCAGCGTGATGTCTTGCGTTTCCGCTCCCGTAATCTCCAGGGCTTGATCAAAAGCTCCCGTCACAATACAGGAACCGAATGGCAAAATCACCCCAAATTCTTCCAGCGGATTAACTACCGTCGTGCCACCAGCAGGGGCTTGCTGGCTAATGATTCCACTAGGCGTGGATTGTAAGAAAAAGGCTTGGTAGGGTTCCTCCAGTTGGGGTTCAAAGGCCCAGAAGCCCTGCTGCCGATCTCCATTGATGGTTTGCATTTCTTTCCCTACCTGGTGCTCGGTGATATAGGTATTAAAGCCAATGAAAGAGGCGATCGTCCCCACCTGATCATCTAAGGCTGGCGCCAAGGGTGCCGGTAGGTTTTTTAGATTAAATCGAATATTGGCATTTTGGTAGGTGACCGAGGCACGAATAAATTCATAGCTCCCTGGCGTAATCTCCGATAAGGGAACCTCCAAAAAGGGTGCCCCTTCATCACTGACTAAGGCCTTATCAAAAATAACCGCCTCTTCAAAACCACTCCCTGCCTCAGCAGCTTGGGTTTCGGCGCGGTAGATCACTTCTCCAGCTTCAACCTGTGTGAATTTTGTTGGAACCAGTTCGAAATAGAAGGCGCTTAGGGCATTGAAATCAGGGGTCTGGCCAGCATGACCGAGTGGCATGGCTGCCTCCTGTCCCAAATTGTTCAGCCGTTCCTGATCGGGATCAAACTTAAACTGTATCCGAAGCTTGGGATTACTCGTTGCCGGACCGTCATCTTCCTTTTTTTGACAAGCATAGAGCAAACCCAGACTCAAACCGAGTAGTAGTAACTTTTTCATAGACTAGATTTTCTTTGATAGAAGTGAATACTGCCTTTGAGTAAAAATCACTCAGCGCATGAACAGGAGAAAAAAAGGGGGTTAGTCTTATGGAAAGTGAAAAGAAAATGTGTTGGCCACTGGAGAAGATAAATGACTAGACAGGAAGAAGACAGAGAATGTATAAAAGAAACTTTTGGGGTTATACATCTCACGAAAGCTGTCTTCTGGTCCTGATGTCTAGCTTAATTGACCATGTTTTGAATACACATACAAGATGTAGGAATCATATATCAGAATCCAGTCTTAACACTTGGATTAATAGGATTTTAACTGGAATGTGAAGAATTAGTTAAAGGCTGGATAAATTAAAATAAGTCAGCATACTACCTACTTCTAGCCCGCATTTACCTGCTTATAAGTATAAGATCTCACCAATTCTGGGGATAGGCCGACGTCCTAAATCATCAGATATTTGTCTGAGAAAGATGATTTTATCGAAAGAGGATTGTAACGACTTCGCTTATCTCGGTATAAATAAGAAAACCGATCTACAGCCTCCTGAACAGCGCTTTCTAATTCAAATACAATACTAGACAACGTTTGGCCGGTACACCGAACGGCAAAACCTTTTTCAACAAAAGTATTTCTCATGAAAATGAAGAAGAGAAAAACCTGGTGGAATACCATAAAGAAGTTTAAAGCTCAACCCACAGGATATTATTTACCTACGGAGGTCAAACAGATTCAAGACATCGTCCGCCAGGCTGAGCAAAATGGTATTCGGGTCAGAGCCGTAGGAAGTGGGCACTCCTTTTCCGATGTTGCCATCGAAAATGGTTATTTGCTCAACATCAAAAAAATGAAGAATATCCGGCGAGTCTCTTCTGAAGGGCTCAGCAAGGTCTATCAAAAAAAGCACGAACAACTCATTTATGCTCAAGCGGGTATCACTATTCAACGTTTGAATAAGCAACTCGATAAACTAGACCTTTGCATCGAAAACATGGGTGCAGTGGATGAGCAGACCTTGGCTGGCGCTATCTCAACAGGAACCCATGGTACCGGCATCAATTTGCCAGCCATGTCTGGCATGGTGCGAGCCATCCTATTGGTTTCAAAAGGAGGACAGATCTATCGGATTGAACCCAAAGAAGGAGTGGTAGATCGAGCCGCCTTTGAGGCCCAAGCCAAAAACAAGGAAATAAAATTGATCCAGGACGATGATTGGTTTCATGCTGCTTTGGTGAATTTAGGCTGCTTTGGGATTATCTATGCTTATGTGATCGAGGTGAAACCTATGTACTGGCTCGCCGAAACCAAGGCAGTAGCCAAATGGTCGGAGGTAAAAGCCATGATGGAGTCGAAAGACTGGCGTGACAAAATCACAACATACAAGATTCCTGATAAGGTCAACCCTAGCACTGGCGAGATCAATGAAAAGCGAAATAAAAAATGGAAGAAACGTTGGGAGAAATTAGGTTTCTCTCCTGAAAAGCCTTTAACGGTCAGGTCCTTTAGCGTTATTATCAATCCGTACAAGATTCGTGGGAAAGAGGACCATAGCTGTTTGATCAACCGACAGATTTTACTCCCAGGAAAGCCACGCGCTAGTCGCATGCGTGATTTTCTACGTCCCGTTCGGTACATTTTACTCGGTAGCATGCCCCCCATTCCATTTGTCTTTTACTGGGGGCTACGTGGACTAAATCGTATGGCCCCTGCCGCCATGCCTTCTATTATTGAACGTACAGTTAAATCGCTTCGCGATGAAATCTATGCCAATAGGGGGCATAAAGTAATGTTCCAAGGAGCTGAGTTCATCAAATTGAAGGCCTATGACGCTGAATATGCTTTTGATCTGACGCATAAAAGAGCCCATGTGCTCAATGCCATTCAGGAGCTTTTAGATCAAGCTGAGTTATTTAGACAAGAAGGGAAATTGTATCAAACTAGCCCCATCGGGATGCGATTTGTGCAAGCATCCAAGGCTTTCTTGACCCCGGAATCCGGGCGAGATGTCTGCTATGTCGATACCCCTGTATTGCTGGGTACGCAGGGAGCAGATAGTATTTTGAATGCTTGTCAGGATATCTTCATAAGGTACAACGGAATCCCACATTGGGGAAAAATAAACAATCGTTTTGTAGGCCGTACTGATCTACTCTTAAAGGCTTACCCTGATTTGCTAAAGTGGGAGGCCATTTTTAAAGTGCTAAACCCCAATGGCACTTTTAGTAGCGATTTCTCTGACCGCCTCGGCTTGGGTAAACTGGAAGACTTGGCCATAGATCTCATTCGGGAGGCAGGTTACAAAGGAGGTTCCAATCTCTACAAGAAGTTTATCACGGGCAAAATAGCACAAACCAATAAGGATCAATAGTAAGCCCTTAAACGACGAATTAAACACCCTAATAATGGACTTTTAGGTCCAGCCTGGAATGGAAGCAAGGATAGCGGAGACTCAAGGCAAAATTCTGTATCTTCGCCCAAAGCATACAATACTATGAGTCTCTTTGCTATCCTCTCCATTCTAATTGTCTTGGCTGCCATTTTCGGATATATCAATGTCCGTTTTATCAAGCTACCCATCACCATTGGGATGATGTTAATTTCGATCATCTTTTCCCTGATCGTTTTGATCATTGGACAGATTGATCCTACCATTTTAAAACTAGAGCAAGAACTCATAGGAGGCATCGATTTCGAGAAGGTGTTGATGGATGGGATGCTGAGTTTTCTCCTCTTTGCTGGGGCGCTGCACGTCGATTTTGATCAACTCAAAAAACAAGCTTGGGCTATTGTTTCCTTTGCCACCCTCGGGGTGGTCACGGCTACCTTCTTAGTAGGAGGCATGATGTACTTTATTCTTCCCTTGATCGGCTTACCATTAGACTTCATCTATTGTTTGCTTTTCGGAGCCCTCATTTCACCTACTGATCCCATTGCCGTACTGGGAATTTTGAAAAAAGCGGGTGTCCCCAAGGCGCTGGAAATTAAGATTGTCGGGGAAAGTCTCTTCAATGACGGGATAGGCGTAGTAGTATTTCTCACCATCTTCCAATTGGCACAGGCCGGGGTGGGTGAAATCCACTTTGGCGAAGTGGCCTTCGTATTCCTGGAAGAAGTAGGAGGAGGAATTGCGCTTGGACTAGGTTTGGGTTGGATTGCCTATCGCCTCATGAAAACCATCGATAATTATGAGGTCGAAGTAATGATCAGCCTCGCTATCGTGATGGGCGGTTATCTTTTGGCCAATTCACTCCATTTTTCGGGTCCCCTTGCTATGGTCGTAGCGGGTTTAATGGTAGGGAACGAACGCTTTCGAACTTCCTCGATGTCCGAGACGACCGAGCTCTATGTAGACAAGTTTTGGGAACTAATGGATATACTTTTCAATGCCATCCTATTTGTCATGATCGGTTTGGAGATCATCCTGATCAAGTTTGAGCAATCCTATCTGGTGGCCGGTCTCCTGGCTATACCTATTACTCTTTTGGCACGATATATTTCCTTAGGCTTACCGATTGCCTTACTCAAGAAACGCTTAGAATTCATCCCCAGGACTGATGTGATTATGACTTGGGGAGGGCTAAGAGGCGGAATATCTATCGCCCTGGCTCTATCGCTCTTGGCCACGATGCCCAGAGACCAGATCGTAGCGATGACCTACATCATCGTCGTCTTCTCCATTGTGGTCCAGGGTTTGACGGTGGAGCGCGTTGTTAAACGCTTGGGGGCAAGCTAAATCGCAATTTCAGGCTAGTACTTTCGGGTGAAACGCCTGTAATAAGAGGGATTGGTACTTTCGGGTGATGCATTGAAGCCTTACAACAGGTATTTTCGTATCAGTTTACATCACCAATTGAAATCGAGTACAATGAATTTAAAAGTTGAAATACCTGTCAAGGCATCTAAGGAAGAAATCTGGAAAGTCATCACGGATATTGACGGTGCCCCTGACCGCATTAGTGGTATTGAAAAAGTAGAAGTTCACCATAATCCAGGAGAAGAACTTATTGGTCTTAAATGGACGGAGACGCGTACCCTTTTTGGAAAGACGGCTACCGAAACGATGTGGGTCACCGAAGCGGAGAAAAATAAGTTCTACAAGACTAGAGCGGAAAGTCATGGAGCCATTTATACCTCCATTATGCGGATTGATGAGAAAAATGGTCAGAATTTCCTTGGCATGGAATTCTATTCACAAGCTCAAACCTTTGGTGCCAAGTTCATGGCTACCGTCTTAGGACCTCTATTCAAGGGCGCCACCAAAAAAGCCTTGATGAAAGACCTAGAAGATATTAAGGGCTATTTGGAAGGACAATAAACCTTGTATAAAAATCAGGGCGACCACTATCCTTGCAATTGTTCACTACCAGGACTTACCCGAATTGGGCAGAGAATTCATCGGTAGCAAAATGTTATATTTGATACACGACCTTATTGTTAACTCAAACTGTCGAGTATGTACCAAAGAACCCTCCTCTACTTTGTTCTGATCTCTACCTTTTTGCTAAGTTATAGTTGTATGAATAATCAGGAATCTGCGCCCGAAAAAGAAGGCAGCTGGCAAGGTTGCGTCATTGGAATGTATCCCGAAAATGGAAATGAAACCCTTCCTACCGGCAAACAAGAAGAAATTGATGACTTCGAAGCCAAAATTGGCAAAGAAATAGGATCTGTGGTTTGGTTTCCGACTTGGGATGATGAGTTTCCATTGGAGGCCTGCCAAAAGCTTCACGAACGAGGTATTATCCCTCATCTGACCTGGGAAATCTTCTGGCCATCTGAAGATGCAAACAATACCCGCCAAACTGGACCGGAAGGCTATGAAGGGTTTAGAGAGGTGTTGAGTGGAAAGCACGATGAATATATAGACCGTTTTGCCCGAGCCGCCAAGGCTTTCGATCAACGGGTACTCATCCGTTTTTTACATGAATTCAATGGCAATTGGTACGTCTGGAGTGGTAACAAAAATGGTAAGGCCGAAGGCGGGCCTGAAAAAGTGGTGGAGGTTTGGAAATACGTTGTAGATCGTTTCCGAAAGCTCGGTGCCGACAAGGTGAAGTGGCTTTGGGTACCTCACGGCCCTTCAACCGATCTATCTACCGAAGCCTGGAATGAAGTAGCCAATTACTGGCCAGGAGATGAATATGTGGACTGGATCGGACTTGATGGTTATAACTTCTATCCGGAAGACCCTTGGGGCGGTAAGAGACCATTGCGGAACTTCGACAATTGCTTCAGAGCCCTGTATGATGACTGTGCCGAATTAGGGGATCAGCCCATGATGATAGCGGAGTTTGGTACAGGAGAGTTTCAGGCCGATGATTTTGACAAAGCAGCCTGGGTTACAGAAGCTTTCACCAAGATTAAGACGGAATACCCCAGGTTGAAGATATTCACTTGGTTCAATATCAATAAAGAATTGGATTGGCGCGTAAATTCATCTCCAGAATCCTTAGGGGCTTTTCAGGAAGCCCTGGCAGACCCCTATTTCATTAGTAGTCCCTACTAAGCCTAGATATCCGAAGTTTTATCTAAGTCTTGCCTACAGCAAACTTCGGATATCCTTGCTTTTTAACTCAAGGCCGCTACTCCATCATATAAAGCCGCTCGCTGCTCTTTGATAGCAGGTGAAGCCAAGTACTCATCGTAATTCATTAAACGATCAATCACGCCGTTTGGAGTGATTTCGATAATGCGGTTAGCCACCGTTTGCACCATCTGATGATCATGAGTGGAGAAGATCATGTTGCCTTTGAAGTCTTTCAAAGCATTGTTCAAGGCAGTGATCGATTCCAAATCCAAGTGATTAGTAGGCTCATCTAGCAATAGGAAGTTCGGGTGTTTAAGCATGATCTTGCTCAACATACACCTTACCTTCTCCCCTCCTGATAACACGCTGGATTTCTTATACACTTCCTCCCCGGAAAACAACATTCGGCCTAAGAATCCGCGGATAAACTGCTCGTCCTTTTCTTCAGAGTACTGACGAAGCCAATCCATCAGCTCCAGGTCTTGTTCATTCGAGAAGAACTCCCCATTCTCATTCGGCAAATAATCGAAGGTAATGGTTTGCCCAAATTCGATCTGCCCAGTAGTCGGCTGTATTTTACCTGCTACGATCTCGTAAAAGGCCGTAAGGGCAGCACTTTCACGGCTTAGCAAGGCAATTTTCTCACCATGGTTCATGATGATATCTACATTAGAAAACAAGCGTTCTCCAGTAGTAGTCGTATAGCTGAGATTCGTAAGGCGAAGAATCTGATCGCCGGGCTCTCTTTCCGATTGGAAATTGACAAAAGGATATTTTCGACTAGAAGGTTTGATCTCTTCCAGGTTAAGTTTTTCCAGGGCTTTTTTCCGGCTGGTAGCCTGCTTAGACTTGGAAGCGTTGGCGCTAAAGCGTTGAATGAATTCCATCATTTCTTTGCGCTTCTGCTCCATCTTCTTGTTCTTGTTGGCAATCTGCTGTGCCATCAACTGGCTAGATTCATACCAGAAGGTATAGTTACCCGTAAAGATGCGAATGCGGTTGAAGTCGATATCCACCACGTGTGTACAGACCATATCCAGGAAGTAACGGTCGTGAGATACCACAATTACCGTATTCTTGAAATCAGCCAGAAAGTCTGCCAACCAGGTTACTGTTTCCGCATCCAAATCGTTGGTGGGCTCATCGAGTAGCAAAAGATCAGGGTTTCCAAATAGCGCTTGCGCCAAAAGCACCTTCACCTTCTGCGAACCATTCAACTCCTTCATTTGCTTATAATGCAAATCTTCTTTGATCCCCATATTGCTCAGCAGTTCTGCCGCATCACTTTCGGCATTCCAGCCCCCCATTTCTCCAAAGGTATTCTCTAGCTCCGCTGCACGTAGGCCATCCGCATCGGTGGCGTCCGGATCCATGTAGATGGCATTCTTTTCCACCATAATATCATACATCTCCTTGTGCCCCATGATCACGGTATTCAGTACCTCCTCTTCTTCGAATTCGAAGTGATTCTGCTTCAATACCGCCATTCTGTTTCCAGGCTCCATACTTACACTACCACGGTTTGGAGATAACTCTCCTGAAAGTATTTTTAGAAAAGTCGACTTGCCCGCTCCATTGGCGCCAATCACCCCATAGCAATTGCCCAGGGTAAACTTAAGGTTTACCTCATCGAACAATATTCTCTTCCCATATTGCAAACCTACATTATCAACTGTGATCATTTACTACTACTTTTTGCTGCTTAAAACGGAGACAAATCCTAAGGATATTCCCCTAAAAAGGCTGCAAAGGTACCGCTATTCTCTCAGTATTGCAATCCAAGAAAAAAAACTTAAACTTTATTTATTATTGAGGGCTTGGATTCTACAAATAGGAAAGCTGATTGGTCATTAATCTTCACCGAAATCAAGTGCCGAGATTGTAAATTAGAACATCCCGAACTTCGGCCGTCGCCAAAACCCGGGATGTTGAGATTTAATTCAATGTGGTATGATGTAGATCAACTCATTATTCCTCTCTATTGTGGCTCTTCTCGTACGTACCAATGGACTGACTTTTACCATTCCTTTCATAACGCCACGTTTGCTTTCCATTGATCTCAAACCCATATTTTCGCATCATCTTCAGATACTTTTGAGCCTGCTGATCTGACAATTGCTTGTCATTCACCCATACAGAATTGCCCTTCGCTCGTACATCAATATCATCATCCTCATTTTTGATAAAGCCATCCTTAATTAACTCTGGGAAGAATTCGGTCTTGAAAGCATCCATAATCTCCCGATGTGCATCCATGCGATCCCGGTGAATATTCATGCGATCTCGATGCAGATTCATACGCTCGCGATGCAAATCCATACGTGTATGATGAATACTCATACGGAGATTGTGTAAACTCATGCGATCCCGATGGTATTCCATTCGCTCGCGATGCTCGGCCTGTTTATCTTCATATTTTCTAATACCATCCTCTAATGACTCTATCTGATCTTCCAGCCCCTTGTTTAAGGATTCCTCCGACTTATTGATGGCCCGCTCGTGCTCGTTCAATTTATCTTCAAAGGCAAGTGTCCCCTTTTGGAGGGCGATAGAATGAGGAATAATATCAGTGCCATATTCCTGCTTCAACTGACCCAACCAGTCTTTATAGGCTAATTTCACTTCCTTTCTTCGATCATTCCATAGTGATAGATATTCCTTTTGAACCGAACCTTGCCATTCATCTATCGCTTCTCTGTACTGATCTATACTAGCTCGCAATTGTGAACGGTCGCCATTCTTCTTCTTAAGGGCAGCGGAAATCTGTTTAGAGGTGGAAGAAATGTCTGGGGGACTTGGTAGATCAGGAGCCTGGCCCATTTTTGGTATCCTAGGCGGCACTGTGTCTTTCTTTGTGAGCTGTGGGCGTGATGCCCCGATAGCCGTAGTGATAGACTCCCTTCCTGTCGTAGAAACGATGGATTGCGGAGCGGTAGTGGAGAGCGCTTCGATAGCAGGACTGAACAAGTTTGCCTCCTCTCGGTTGACGGGACCAGATGTACTTTCCTCCTCATCGGCAGGAACTTCAGTTGTTACTGCTTCAGCAGTGAGGTCCAACAAATTTGCCTCCTCCAGTAGGTTAGAGGTAGTTTCCTTTTCTGCTATCGGAGCAGTTGGTGTAGAAGCTTCCATGGCAGAATCGTCCAGGGGGGCTTCGATGGCAGGTAGGTTAGCCCAACTCACCGCTGCCATTCCTAGCAATAAAAGCAGGGCAAGTCCCGCTTTGGTCGAAGTGGAGGTTGAGGGAGAAGGGGTTTGTAAACAGATCCGCTTGATGCGGTCCATTAAATGCTGTTTCTTTCCTTGATAAGACATAGCTAATGTCAATTGCTGGCGTTGTTCCTCCATCAATAGCAAGGTTCTGGCATAGAGGCGAGGATTGCCACAGCTAGCAACGGCAATATCGTCACAGCACAATTCTCGTTCTTCCAGGATGCGATTGGAGAGCAACCAAAACACCGGGTGATAGAATAATAAGATTTCAAGAATAGAAAGCATCAAATTAATGAGAAAGTCGTGGCGACGAACGTGTGCCAATTCATGCAAAAGAATCGCTTCCAGTTGTGCAGGACTAAGGCTAGTCAACATACCCAATGGCAATAGTATAACCGGCTTGAGATGCCCTACTACAAGTGGTACTTGAACCTTCATGGAAGCCACTATACTCACCGACTTACGGACTCCTAATTGGATGCTCAGCTGTTGCACCTGTTTTTCCCAAGCTTCGGGTACCGCAATGGTCCCAACTCGGCGAAGTCTGTAAGTGAAGTAAAAACCGCCTAACCAACGAAGGCTAAAGAGTAGTACGCCAACTAGCCAGCAATAAGCCAATTGATCAGCATACATTTGCATAAACAACTCAGCTTGCCACCAGAAATCATTCCACCAGCTAGAGGCAGCCTCTATCGTTATGATAGATTCAAAGGAAGGAATCGGCCCCAATTCCTGACTGGGCAAGGGTGTCAAATTGGAACTAAAAATTTCCGAAGCTTTTTGATAGAACGTCAACACTACCCAGCTAAATAGACTGAGCAAGGCTCCGCTCAACAATAGATATCGTAAATGGGAACTTGAACGCTTCCGCAAAAGTCTTAGACAAAGTTGTAGGAGGAAAAAGATCAATGTTCCCTGCCAAAGAGAGTGTAAAATGGTCCACCCCAATACTTCTGACAACTGGGACAAAAATTCAGTCGGGTGCATATCTTATCTTTTATTCGTCATCAGAATTTTCCTCTAGATTATCCAAAAAGGATCGAATTTCATTCAATTCCCTTCGGGAGGTTTTGCGATTGCCAAGTAACTGCATGACCAGCTTCATGGTCGAGCCCTTGAAAGTGGTATCTACAATTTTTCCCAAGACCTGCTTGACATTGTCTTCTTCACTGATGGTTGGCGTGTAAACATGACTCACTCCTTCCATTTCACGATTGAGAAACCCTTTCTCATGCATCAATTGCATAAACTTTAGCGTCGTTGTATAGCCCACCTTTTTGGCATCCTCTATCTGCAGCAAAGCTTCGTGCACTTGCCGAACTGTAGAAGGCCCCAACCGCCACAGTACTTCCAAGATGGCTAACTCCCGCTGAGTAGGTTTAATTTTCTTTTCTCCCATACCCTACGATTTTTTTCGTACCACAAAGCTATACGATTTTTTTCGTAGGTGCAAGCCTTGCCTACGATTTTTTTCGTATAGTGCTTTTTCCATAAAATTTAAGGTGTGTGTAAGTCGTTATATATTAAGGCTTTTTCCTACATTTGGATTGAGTATTTTGTACAAAAAATAAACAAATAGGCAGCGCGGCAGATATCCAAAGTTTTACTTAGTCCCGCCTTTGCGAAACTTCGGAGATCTTGCGTCACATAAACCTAGAACCCTATGGCCAAACTCTATGCTTTGCTTGTCGGTATCAATGAATACCACCCCGAAACCAGTGTAAACCACCTTAAAGGTTGTGTCAATGATGTCAATGCCATGCGTGATCTCTTGACCGAACAGTACAAGAACCTTGAACCGGATATCCTACCGATTATCAATCAAGACGCCACCAGAGAAAACCTGCTCCGATCCTTTGAAAACCATCTTGGAAAGGCTGGCCCTGGCGATATAGCCCTGTTTTACTACAGCGGCCATGGCTCCTATGAAAACACCTCTCCCGAATTCGAAACCTACGATTCCAAGAATCAAAACGAGACCCTAGTCTGCTATGATAGCCGACTACGAGGCCATCATGATTTAGCGGATAAGGAAATGGCTGTCCTATTGGAAAGGTTAGATCCGGGCGCCCAAAAGATATTGATCCTGGATAGTTGTCATTCGGGTTCTATAACCAGAGGAGATCGGGATGAATTATCCCGTCAAGAACCTGCTAGGGAAGGATCTAACGGGATATATAGACGGCCAATCGACACCTATATGCTTCCTGGAGATAATTATTATCTGACGCAAAAAGCAGAGGGAAAGGTCAAGGTCCCGGCCACTTCTCACATAGTGCTTTCCGCTTGTAGCAGGAATGAAAAAGCGTTGGAAAGGATCGACGAGAACACAGGAGACCGCAGAGGACTGTTTTCTACCCAATTGCTGGAAATTCTCCAGCTTGCCGACGGTCGAATTTCGTATAATGACCTGTACCTACAGACTAGGATTGCGGTGATTAAAGAGCGGAAAAGACAGACACCAAGACTGGATCCTCTCTTTGGCTTTAATGCAAACCTGGGATTCCTTTCCAAATCTACGATTAATACTACACGATATACAGTCCTGTGGAACCAAGGCCTCAAACTCCAATTGGGGCAAATGGATGGATTATTACCACTCGAGGCCGATGACATAGCTGAAATCAAGATTATGTTGTTTCCGCTAGGAGTTGAAGGACATGATGGTATACCAGGGCAGATCACCAAGATCGGAGCAAATGAAAGTCAAGTCTATGCAGAAGGGGTAAGCGAAGGAGTTGACTACGAGGCTGAAATAATCGGTCTCCCAAAAGCGATGAAGATGCTAGTGGGCCTTAGTGCCCCTGAAGATAAGATGTCTAGTATAGAAGTGGCTGCAAAAGAGAAAACTTCCCCACATCTTCAATTCGTGCAAGGAGAGGATGGTGTAGACTATGCTTTGGAATATACGGAGACAGACGGCACGATGCTTCTACGAATCATCCATGTTCCATCAGGCTTGATCGTGCAAGGGGCACAAAGTAATGATGAATTGGATCGCTGCATGGCTTACATGATTCCTGTATTAGAGCAAATTGAAAAATGGGAACGATACAAGGCTATTGAGAAAAGAGCCACAAAAATTGATGAAAATAAAATCCAGATCAAGCTGGAACTAGAGCAGCCTGACGGAGAGCTACATGCCCTTCCTAAAACCCAGACGGAAGTAACTGTAGATTTGGACAAAGCTTCGAATGGAATTGATTGGGAAACGGCTGACTTCCGGCTAAGTATCAATAATGAGTCAAGACAAGATTTATACGTTTTACTCCTAGGGCTGTCCAGTTCCTACGGTGTCTCTGCCTATTTCAATGAATGGATAGATGGTAGATCTGGAGAAATAGAACTCTTAGATAACTATTTTGAATTAAAGTCAAAACTGGACAAGGATGTCGATGTATTGAAGCTATTTGTGAGCACAGAAGAGATTAACCCTGGAAATTATACGGCAGATCCACTAGAATTAGGTTTTATTGAGCAGATTAAGAGAGGAATCGGAGCAGAAAGAGCCATTGGCAGCAAAAACGCCTCCAAAAAAGACGACTGGTTCACCAAAACCTTCACCATCACCGTATCCGGTAATCAAAGAAACGTCGGCAAAGAGAAAAGCAGTATCAATGGGATGACCTTCCAGGAAAACGATAAGCTCAATGCCAAACTGAGCTTCGGCAGTATTCATACCCACACCCGTAGTGCCGATCCCATCTATCGCCTGCCCGGAGAATTGGAAGGTTCCGGCTTAGAGATCATGAATTTTGCTCCGCCAAAATCGGCTGATAGATGTGTGATCGAGTTACATGATATTCAAGGGCAGGAACAACTCAAGGAACAGCCTCTGCAAATTGAATTAGCCGATAAGATGGAGGACGGGGAAATGATTATCCCGGTTACTTTTGATGGGGAGTTTATCCTGCCCTTTGGCGAAGTAAAGGAAACGGCGGATCATCGGCCGATGATCTCTATCGATAACCTACCCGCGCAGGTCGACGATGGTCGGCGAAGTGTTGGGCGCGCCCTGAAATTTGTGTTGTTGAAGACGGTCTTCAAGGACAAATTCGATGTGTTTAAGCTAAGATGGGTGGATTATAGTGTGAAGAAACGGAAGCGCAAAACAGACGGACTCAAGGATAAAATCGCAAACGCGAATAAGATCCTTTTACTGATACACGGGATCATCGGTGACACCAAATTCATGGCTGAAGAAGCAGAGTTTGCCGTAACAGACAAGAACTTCGACTTGGTACTTACCTATGACTACGAAAACCTAGATACCGATATTAATGTCATTGCGGAGAAGTTAGACAAAGATCTAAAGGATGTCGGTTTGGGCAGTGGGCATGATAAACAATTGACGATCGTAGCTCATTCCATGGGTGGATTGGT
>JAHQWA010000263.1 GCA_019634045.1 Saprospiraceae bacterium | reverse complement strand
TGGAGAGTGATACTCCCTGGACCAAAGGCCACGCAGGCAGGCAAAATCTTAATAGCCCCAACCAAAGCAATGAGGTGAATTGGGTATTGAGCTTGCAGCCAGGTGAAAAAAAGACAATCACCTACCGCTATAAGCATCTCATATTCAGGTGAAACCATTCTAAGTTAGGCATCGAAGCATGGTTTTTTATAGGGAATTAACTTATTATAACTATGCTTTGGTGCTTACTCCCCCTCCCTTCAATCCCTACTTGAGCAATTCTATACGTATCCCATCTGAATGCATGGAATAGAGTAGCCCGGACTGAATATTTACACAACGAGATTTTGCCGTTTGATTGGCCAAGTCAATAGGACTTGTGAGTAAGGACTGTAAATTGTAGGAAAACAACTTTCCACTCTTGACCCGATAGATCAACTGTTGTTCCAACACTTGAAAATAAGTAATACCACGGATGGGTACCATCTGCAAATACTGCCCAAAGTTGTTGAAGATGATCAGGCCTTTGGCCGGGTCATTCAGATAGACTCGATCGGCACTAGCCACGATTTGTTCCGGCTCTGGAGGCGAAGGCAAGCCCAAGCTAAGGTCTCCACTACTCAGTAGTACCTCTCCCTTTGCATTGAGCTTTTTCAGCTGTAAGCTGGCAGCATCGTAGATCCACAATTGGTTATCATTAGAAAGTGCCACTGCGGTAGGATCCCCCACCTCCGTCGTTAGGAGATTGAGCTCTGCAATCGGATTCAGGGTACGATCCAAGGTGATGATGGTTTGAAACTCTGGATAGAAGAGTAGCAGATTGAAGGGATTGGAGGTATCGATATAGGTCAACTCCCCCAAGGTGTTGTTGTTGTAACGAAACAACTCCTTCCCGTTGGAATCAAATTGGATCAACTCGTTGGCGGCATTCACCGCGTAGATCCTTTTGAGTTTGTCAGTCGTGAAATAGGCGTACTTACCAGGGATCATATCCTGGAGGCTACTAACGACATTGGACGGTTGTGCAATTCCTACCCTAACATAAGCGATCAAGCAACTAAGGCTCAGAAGGCTGATTTGTAAGGTTCTGATTGCCGAAAACTTTTCCTGCACCATTTTCAAAGAATTGAAGCTCCATGTTTTGACCGTCGAAGACGGCATAAGCGTAATCGAATAACCAGTCCCCCAAATTTATATAACGGCTCGTACCGTTTTTTAGCACGTGATTAATGGGTAAGTGTCGGTGCCCAAAGACAAAATAGTCAGCAGGTGTCGTTTCTAGTTTTTGATTGGAATATATAATCAACCATTCCTTATCCTCGCCATAGAATTCTTTTCCTACGGGCTGGACAGAACGGCTTTTTCGTGACCAATAACTGGCTAAAGTCACCCCGAAGTTGGGATGTAATCTTTCAAATAGCCATTGGCATACCGGATTGGCAAATACTTTTTTCAGGAATTTATACCCATGATCTCCCGGGCCTAGGCCATCGCCATGCCCAATGAAGAAGGTCTTTCCATTGATCTCTCGTACGATCGGTTTCCGGTATATGGGAATCCCAAATTCTTCCTCAAAATAGCGAAACATCCACATATCGTGATTCCCAGTAAAGAAATAAATGGCTATTCCTGCATCTCTTAGCTCTGCGAGTTTACCTAGAAGGCGAACGTATCCTTTTGGTACAACTGTCTGATATTCAAACCAAAAGTCAAACACATCGCCGACCAAATAGATCGCATCTGCATCTGCTTTTATGAAATCCAGCCAACGTACGATCTTCTGCTCTCGTTCCTTACTGCTTAACTGCCCATCTACCCCCAAATGAAAGTCTGAAGCAAAATACGTCTTGCCTGGTTTTCTCATTAGCTATTTATTTCAGGGGAAAGTTAAGTAAAGGGTTTAAACTTTCAAAGGTGAGGTGGTATCAATGTAGGAATGGTCGGGTTCTTACTGATTGCGGTAGGGGTTAATAGATTGGAAAAAGCTAGCCCCTCTGAAGTAAGCGATTAATTCGGCGGTAGATATCCAAAATTTCTCAGGAAGTGATGGCGCAAAACGTCGGAAGTCTAGGTGAACCTTTCCCGGAAAAAGGCGATTGCCTCTCCCATCATATCTCCAAACAAAGGGTTGGCAGTCACATGCCGCAACCACTCCTCACGCTTTTGCTTCCGATCCTCCTCCTTATCCTTGGGACTTCCAATTTTTGACAAATCAACGGGAACATTTTCACGCAAGGGTAAGGCTGCATGCATCACCTCCTCTTCAATCTCAAAGAAGAACTTTTCTTCAGCTGACACATATTCCTCAAGAAAGTCAGCCACCCCTTTGATGGGAGTTGTTTCATCGTGATGCGAGTGTGCTGCAAATACTGGGGTTCTCCAGGCTTCTAGCTGCCGAAGCAGTTGATTATTCTCTCGAATGATCTCAACAATCTCTGATGCCACGGAAAGGGGAAGGACAGGATATTTATACGGGTCAGGGCCATCGCCAGGGACGGCTTCCTTGTCCATGAAGAAGCTAATGGTCCACTCTACCCATTCACGATTGCCTATTTTATCCACCCATTTCCCTAAGGAGAGGGCCGCTGAAAAGAGAAACAAGCCCCCTTCTATTTGCCCAGGGCTCCGAAGTATCTTATTTAAGCTGAGTGCACCGCCCGTAGAAAAACCGCCAATGGAAATTCGTTCGCCCAGCATCTCGGCCACTTCCACCGAATGATCTAAGGTGGCTCGCCAGAGCGTATCCAACTGTTCGTCACGAATTAGAGCATCTGGCTCTTTTAACCCATGGGCAGGCAATAGCGGAAGAACAACATTTACCCCTTCTAGAAAAAAGGATTCGGCCACCGCCTGCATATAAAAGGGAGAATCCGTGAAGCCATGAGTCAAAATGATCACATCGGCAGTTGACTCGCCATGATAAAGGATGCGTGGGCCATTGCCTGGCCGTAGTTTGGGATGGTCAAAATAAAAACCAGGAATATTACAGGGAATCGGCTGATCCACTTCCGACAATAGCCTTGGCGGTACGGATTGGTCGTCTCCTTCATTCAGGCGTTGCTCGTAGTGTGCAGCAAAAGCCGTCCAGGTCTCTTTAGGGATTTCCATATTGAAAATTTTCGATCACAAACTAGTAAAATAAGATTGATATTCCCCCTTGGACAATTCTTTATTGAATGCCTCTCCAATAAATTTTACGATCTCATCCGTCTGAGCATTTCCCCGCTCTAGTAGGTCCACACTGAACCCAAGTTGTTCCCCTTCTGCCCAGTAGCTAATGGTAAAGCGCTTTTCTTCATAGACAAACTTCAAATACTGAAAATGCTCGGTAGTCTCTTTTTCTATGGCACCGGAGGAGAGCGAAAGTTGTCGTTCTACAAACTCCCCAAAGGCTGACAATACATCTAGAGAAACGGGGTTCAAACTATAGCGCAAATCACCAGGGTCCTTAAACCAGCCTTGCCAAGGTGGTAGCGGACTTAGCTCTTTTTCGACTAAACGAAAAGCTCCATCGGGCTGCTGTTTCCACTCATAATAAGCCGTAAACCAATTGGGGGCAATCAATTGATAGTCAGGTAATCGAGTCTTATTTTGATCAATTTGTACTACATAATTCTCTCCCGCATCCAGATGATAAACCATCAACCCATAATGATATTGGGTTCGATTAACTTCATCGGATTTACTGCCGATCAAGACGAGCTGTTGCTCATCCGGAGACACCCCCTGAGCCCCATTGGCCGTATGGGGATAGAAATCATCCACCAGGCGCTTCTTTCTAGGGATGGGAAACAGCTGAAGATCCGAAATCCGGAGCAACTGCTCCTGTCCGATTAAGAGATATTTACTCCCCTTCAATTCGATGGATACCTTTCGATCATCTGAACGATAAACAGTCCCTTGGGGATCAGGGCTTTCCTGGGAAGTCCCAAGCTGCTGTAGTGTTAAGAAGTCATCTCCCGGGGCTATTATCTCGATTTTTGTTAATTGTCCTTCCTTTTCAACCCATAGATAAGCTGATTTGCCCATAGTCAATAGGCTCGGGACAGGAGCATCCGCCAGTATATACACCTTCCACAAATGGTCAGAAGTTGAGCCCTCCGGGAATGGCAGGGGTTGACCATCGAATCGTACCTGGTAGGAGGTCACTGTATCCCTTCTCCGCGTTGCAGTATTTACATCAAATCGGCTGGAGGTACGCGTTTTTGCTTTAATCGTAAACAAAGCATGCTCGCTCGTACGCTGGCCTACGCCTTTTGATTTTAAACATCCAAATACGGAAAGCAAACTGAAACCAGCCATGATCAACAGTATTGGTAAGTAGTCTTTGCGTTTTGCCATCGGGCATAGCTATTTGACCTGAAGATAAGAAGATGTAATTTTAGACTCCGAACAGATGTAAGATTTTTGTCGGCAGATGAGGACCAAGCATTGAATTTGTAGGCAAAGCTCTTTTTGAGCCTTTCACCTGGCGCTTGCCAGCCAGGAAAAAACGGAAGCCCCGGAGGTTCAATACGCTAGGCTGTAATCCAGATGAAAAAGTTTAGATCGGTTCTCAGTACCTTTTTCTTTTGCCTGTCATCTTTATCGTTAAATTATTACCCTTATTCCAGCACAATTCCGCATTTTCGCAGCGTCAAACAAAAACATTGAGACATGTCATTTGATACCGAGACCGTACAAGCTCAAAATAGCTGGGTCATCATCGATTTTGATAGCACCTTCATGCAGGTGGAAGCCTTAGAAGAATTGGCTGAAATTGTGCTGAAAGATGCCGCGAATAAAGATGAAATTGTGGACGAGATCAAGAAGATTACGTCCCTTGGAGTAGACGGCAAGATCACCTTTAATGATTCGCTGACTAGACGCTTAAGTTTGCTAAAGGTGCACCGAAGTCACCTAGAGAAACTGGTACGGCGGATGAAGAAGAAAGTGTCTGTTTCCTTTTCCAGGAATAAGGCCTTTTTCAAGAAGAATAAAGGACGGGTATACATTGTATCCAATGGTTTCAAGGACTTTATTGACCCCATTGTACAAGCCTACGATATTGATCCCGATTTTGTATTAGCCAATACTTTCGTTTACGATGACGAAGGCTGGGTGATCGATTTTGATCAAAAAAATTATCTCGCGCATAGTAAAGGGAAGTCCAGAACGCTGAAAGCTTTAGGCTTAGATGGTAAAATCATGGTCATCGGGGACGCGTATACGGATTTCGAAATGGTGGAAGCAGGTATTGCTCACCAATTCTTTGCTTTTACAGAAAATGTACTCCGGGAAAACATCTTGGACAAGGCCGACCACATCACGCCTTCCTTTGATGAATTCCTGTATGTCAATCAGATGCCTAGAGCCCTTTCCTATCCCAAGAACCGGATCCAGGTTTTGCTAATGGAAGGCATACACGAGGATGCAGCTGCGGTCTTTGAGGGAGAAGGGTATGAAGTAAAAGCACTCAAAGACAGTATCTCTGAAAAAGACTTAGCTAAAAAACTGAAGAAGGCGTCCATTCTAGGGGTTCTACCGAAAACGCCGATTACCAAAGGCCTGCTGGAAAACGCCAACCGCTTGATGTCGATTTGCATCTTTGGGAATGGCACTAGCCAGGTCGACTTAGGGGCTTGTGCTGATAAAGGAGTCATTGTATTCAATGCGCCGTATACTAATACGCGTTCGGTGGTAGAATTGGCCATTGGACAAATCATTATGCTCCTACGCCGGATCCCCGTCTATGACAAACGGATGAAAGCTGGTAGCTGGGACCGAAGCGGACATAGTGGATTCGAATTGCGGGGTAAAAAGCTAGGCATCATCGGATATGGCCATTCGGGGCAACAATTATCCATATTGGCCGAAGCATTGGGTATGGATGTGTTCTTCTATGATATCGTCGAAAAACCAGCCTTAGGTAAAGCGATCAAATGTCAAAGTCTGAAGGAATTGATCCGAAAGTCAAACGTAGTATCGATCAATGTAGACAATCGACCGGAGAATGAAGGCTTTTTTGACCGACTGGCCTTCAATGCCATGCAGGACAATAGTGTGTTGATCAACCTATGCAATGGCCAGGCGGTAGAAATGGAAGCCTTGCTTGAGAATCTGAAGTCTGGAAAGCTACTTGGTGCCGGCGTAGATGTTTTCCCGCAACATCCATTTGATGAGCAGGTAGACTTCAGAACAGAACTGAGTACCTTTGACAATGTGATTCTTACGCCATACATTGGTGGGCGTACGGTGGAAGCTCAGACAGATACAGCCTCCTTTGTACCCAATAAAATCATTGAGTATATCAATACGGGGAGCTCCGCACACAGCCTTAACTTTCCGCGCCTGCAGCTGCCAAAGCTGAAGAATGCCCACCGCTTGATTCACATCCACGAAAATCGTCCCGGACTCATAGCCAAGATCAACAGTGTCTTAGCCAAACATAAGATCAATATCTTGGGGCAGTACCTGAAGACCAACCACCACATCGGGTATGTGATTACGGACATCAATAAGAAGTACAGTGAGGAAGTATTGACTGATCTTAAAGAAATTAAGCATACTATTAAGTTCAGAATACTATACTAGGCCTTCAAGTGCGCTTAGAAAGGAAAAGATCAAGCCCCATATTTGCTTTTGCCAATATGGGGCTTGTCACCTTACTTACTCTTTTTCCAATTCATCATTTCTGAAGTAACAAAATCCAATGCCTGTCTCCAGGCTTCACTGAGTTTTTCAGTATGAAACTCCCCAAGTTCCTCTTCAATGGTCTCAATAAGCAGCTGTTTCACTAAAGGATAATGCTCAGGCTTCACCCCATATTTCTCGTGGCTTCTGCCCAATGTTCGGAGTCCCATTTTCAGGTATTCCGGGCGACTCAGGGAATAGACAATTCCTCCCAACATGTGCGTAAGCAGACGCTCTTGGCCTGACATATCATCTCGAAACAAGGGTCTTAGCCCTGGCGCTTTTTCAAACACTTTCTTATAAAAGCGTTGCGCAAAGCCTAGCTCGTTCTTCAGGACAAAATCCAGTGAAGATTGAAGCTCCAGGTATATATCTGCTCCCACGAACCCCTTTAACTCATACAGTTCAAAGGGAGCTTCCTTTCCCGCCAAATGCTTACTGAAGGTCCTGCCGATCTCTATTGTTCCCGCTGGCAAACCTTCCAAGATCGATTTAGAGATTAAAGTTTTAGCCTGGGTCTCCTTGGTACAGCCCTGAATTCGACTAGCGACATTTACCGGGTCACCCACTACAGTAAATTGCCGATGTTTGGGATGACCAAGATGACCAATAAAGGCTCGGCCGTAGTTGAGTCCAATGCCAATCTCAAATTTGGTTTCAAAGTCCTTTAATTCAAAATGATTCAGTCGCTCTATAGCATACTGCATCCCCAATGCCGCCCGAACCGCATCCATCGTATTCTTCTGTCTAGTGCCTCCAGAAGTTCCGAAGATACCCACGATCTCATCCCCCACATATTGATAGATAATGCCATTATTCATCAGAATGGGGTCTCCTAAGACGGTGTAAAACCGGTTGAGCATATGAGCTATATCGAAGACCATATTTTCTGAGGTAATCCGGGTAAAATTTCGCAGATCACAGAAGAGAATGACAATATTCCTTTCTTCTGCCTCACCCTCAGGAATCGTTTCCAGCTGTAATTTATTTACCTCTGCACTGCTCCATACCAAACGTTGTACCTGCACATCGCCCTGAACATAAAATTGGCAAGCGAGCCGTATGGATGGATCCCATTTCCGCAGGTGAGCGGTGTTTTTCTCAATTTTAGTACGACTCGATAGGTTGCGATGCCCTTCGATAATGCGCACACGACAAGTCGTACATTTCCCATTCCCTCCACATTCATGCAAGTGTGGGATTTTATTTTCCATAGAAATATCCAATAAAGTAGAAGACTCATCTGTTGCCCTTACTTCTTGGTTAATGCTACTGTAGACGACGCTTGCATGCTGGTGATTAGGAGGAGTACCGATCCTTGCTCGGAATTGCGATTGTTTGTGTATCATGGTTTTCACTTAGTTTTCAAGTTCGGACAAGACTGCCTGTAATAGCTTCTCCAACCCCCACTGCAATACATCCATAGATTCCTGATCTCCCAAACGGCAAACGTCCTTCGTCACAATAAAAGCCTCCATTCCCATCAATAAGGTGGCGATATGAATAAGATTCTTGACCTCTGCGTGACCTGGAGCTAGGTTCTCATTTTGAAAAGCCATACCAAGGGCACTAACCCTTCTGGCGCCCCGTTTAGTCGCTGGTGCTTCCCCTGCAATAACTACACTGAGAAATTTCCTTAAGGTAGCCTCATTGTTGATGGAAAAGTGGTTGATATGATTTTGGATTCCCAGAATAGCCTCTTTGAGGGGAAGATCTTGATACATTTCATAGATTTCCTCTGGGCTTTCAATATTCAAATCCAAGGCGACTTCTGCGGCTATAGCCTCGACATTGGAGTAGTATCGATAGACAGTTGCTCTCGACACACCAGATGCACTAGCCACATCTTCTAGGGTAAAAGCTTGGCCCTTTGCCAGGAACTCTTGCGCTCCTTGAATGATTTTCTTCCTTGTTTTCAGCTTCTGATTAATTCTTCCGGTATCAACATATTTTTCACTCATGAGACAAATATCTCATAAAACTTGCACTTTTCAAAGTTCTCATCTATATTTGTGAGACAAAAATCTCATAAATGAAAACATCTAACACCAGATGGGTATTGGGTCACAAGGTGACCTCCTACCCCACCTCCGGAGACTATGACTTAATGATGGCTGAAACCCCAGCCCATGTTCCTGGTCCTCCTCCTCACATGCACAATAGCTATGAGGAATCCTTCATCATCGTAGAGGGAGAAATGGAATTCTTTGTAAATGGCGAAACGGTAGTGGTCAAGGCCGGAGAATCTCTTGACGTCCCTCCCCTTACACTGCACACTTTTAGTAATAAAAGTGATAAGCCTTGCAAATGGGTTAATATCCATAGCCCCAAAGGTTTTCTTGACTTTTTTGAAGTAATTGGCATCCCAGCCGATGAAGAGAATGCTCAGAACAGATCTGTAGATCCGAGCATCATCCAAAAGGTAATCGAGACCGCTGGAGATTTTGACATGAATATCGGACAATAGCTGCCCCTGTTGGTTCTCAGGTAATTGGATCAAGATATGATCATTCCGATTGACCTGAATAACCTCAAAAACCATTTTAAAACCCATATTAAGCGGCCCTGCGAACGTATAGTTTGCAGGGCCATTCTCTTTTCCTGAAGTCTAAAGTATCCTGAGAGAAAAGAAGGCGAATTCGGAAGCCTATCTAGCGGTTTACCAAGACAAATAGGTCGGAACCAAAGGTATTGTTAGCCTGTTTTTCCATTTCCAATTGATTGGTTCCTCTTTGGTAAGGCATTACATTCCAAGTTATTTGTCAATACCATATATGAGATATTACTGCCTAGTCGTCGATAGCCTGTCCAACTAATTGCTTAAACTGCCAGCCCGTTTTATCTCCCCAAGCATTTCTAGTTTGTTTTAAGATAACCCCAATAATTTCTTCCTTAGGGTCAGCGAAGTATTGGGTATTAAAGGCTCCTCCCCAACTAAAAGTCCCCATACTACCCTCACCTCCTTTACCTTGGCCTTTTTCAGTAACTACCCTAAAAGCCAAGCCATAATAACTCCCTCCATTCCCCCACAAGTCACCAATCTGGTTGGCCATGATGGATTGGATTGTGGTTCTGCTTAGAAAGCGAGTGCCATTTAACTCTCCCTCATTGAGATACATCTGTAAAAAGGTAGCGTAATCTCTAGCGGTACTAGACAAACCAGCCCCTCCTGAACAAATTGTTTTGGAACCCCTAAGTGGGTAATTGGGATCAAAGGCTCCTTGTATAGGCGAAGCCTTCCACGACTTACCCGCAGGAGCTTGTAAAGCCACTAGCCGATCCGCCTTTTCTGGTGGTAAATAAAAATAGGTATCATTCATACCCAAGGGTTCGAACAAACGCGTTCGCAAAAATTCATCGAATGACATGCCCGAAACGATTTCGATAAAGTGCCCTAAAACGTCCAAGCCCATGCTGTACAAATATTTTTCGCCCGGATTGAAATGCAGTGGAAGTTGGGCTATTCTTTTGACGTTTTCGGCAGTCGTTAATGGGGTAATAGAGGAAACTTCTCGAACGCCTTCTTTCTGGAATAGCATCTGGAAACGCTCATCAGGGTCAATGAAACCATACCCTATTCCAGAGGTATGCGTTAACAAATGTCGAATCGTAATCTCCCGTTCAGCAGGTACCGCGGTATAAGTGGTGTCACTATAGCTGAATTTCTTCAAGACTTTCGGTTTCTTAAACGCTGGAATCCATCTTGAGATGGGATCGTCCAGTCTAAAATGCCCCTCTTCCCACAGCATCATAACGGCCGTTGCCGTAATCGCTTTGGTTTGGGAAGCAATCCGAAAAATATGATCCGTCCGCAACGGTTCCTTAGCTTCTCCATCTGCCGTCCCAAAAGCTTTATGATGTACAATCTTACCTTTCCTAGCTACGAGGACGACCGCCCCCGGTATATCCCCATTGGCAATCGCTTGTTCACAAATTTTATCTATTCGAGCTAGTCGTTCAGCACTCATGCCCACGGATTCTGGCGAAGCACTTGAAAGCGGAAGTGATTTTTGAGTAGATGAAGTCTGGGCCCAGGAGAAGACCGGAAGAATCAAAAAGAGAATAAAGAATTGTCTTTTCATTTTGTTGAAGGTTGATTATTGAACTGGCGGAAATTCAAAAGAATGCCTATTGTTCCTACAACAGAGCACCCCTTTTGGGTTCTGCAAGTTAATACCTAAAAACAAAATGGAAGTTCTCTTCAATATTCTAAAAAAGAAAATCAGGCTATTGGCAGAGGAGTGCCCTGATCAAATCTGCGTCAATTGTGATCAAGAGGTACTATTAGCTGCCTCAATAGCCCTAGCGAGTTTAGCGAGGCCCTGCGGGGCACTTGTTTCGAACACCCGCATACCCTCGGCGAGGTCTTGAGCTTTATCCCCCGTCAAGCTCATTCGCTGGACAATCCTAGTTTGATCCGGGGAGATAGATTCCAAGATCATTTCATTCTGAAATAGGGCCCCTGGTATCACCATTTCTATGGTGGCAGAATGTCCAAGATCAATTTGCCCAATCCTCCACTTCTGTGGCTCTTGCCCAGGCATCTTGGTTTCTCCAAATGTTCCCAAAGTAAATGGACCATGAAGTTTAATCCATTCAACGGCTTTTCCCTCGATGCGTTCCCAATTGGATACATCCGTCCAAAATGCCCAGGCAAATGATTTAGCAGCCTTGCATTCAACGAAATGTTGGAATTCCCAAGCTGTTTTGCTCATTTGTCAAATACTTCTTTTGGCTATCCATTTAATCTGTCTGACTTGAAAGATAAAAGAAATTCAACGATTAGCTGGTATTGTTTCCTAGCCTTATGGTTCCGGGTATTCAATCAGCGCATATTTGCGATTCGGACAATCCAACATCAAGACCTTGCCCAAAAAGATTTGATTCCCAATCATCCCGCCCAGGCCAGTGGCTTGAGTCCCGAGTCGCTGGAGCAAAGAGGTCCCTTTGATATAGGTGACTTGCTGCAAGGGGATGGTGACCTCCTCGAATTCGATCTGCTTATCGGAAGCGATATTGAAAGCGGTTAATTGTCTTTTCCAGGATCTCACCTTAAAGGCTTCTTCTGGCTCAGCCCCTTCTTTGGAGAGTCTTTCCCAATTTCTTTTATTGGTAATCAGTTCAAACCCACTACTCCCTGAATCGTGTAGTAGTTTTCTTTTTTTGCCCGCCACTTCCGCTGGGATTAATACTTTTCGCAATCTAAACCTTAGGTCATGGAATTTGATCTCCTGCCCAAAGTCTGGGAGGTCTTTGCCGAAATAGCATTGATGCCGATCGAAGTCCATTACTGTAGGTACCTTATCGATCATGTCTGCTCCTAAAGTGCCAATTTTGACTTTCCGCTTGCTGTCCCAACTAATGGGCTTCTCTCCTCGTTCATACAGCTTGAATTGCTTGGAATAGACCTCCATTTCTCCTAATGCAAAAGTTTGCTCCGTGATTGTAGAGGTACTATCCAGAAACCCCATTTGATCTGGATATCTTTCTTTAATGGCAAGCATACTCTTTTTGTACAATAAAGTGCTAGGAGCACCGGTATCAAACTGCAAGTAAAAAGTATCTGGTACTCCCTCAAATTGAATCGGGAGATACATCGCAGCAAAATCACTATCCTTGGACTTCACCCATTGAATAGGAACGGCTCCGCTAGATTCAGTAAGTTCAAGATAGTTGGGATCGGGGGTAAAGGCTTTCTTGAAGAAGAAATAGGCTCCTATGGCACCGACTATAATTAGCCCAGCGAGGCTCAGGGCTACGATTTTTAATACTCTCATCTTTGGTAAATTAGTAGGCCTCAAAGATGAGTAGTAAAGAGAAGTCAGAACACGACAGGCTGGCGCCAAAAAGCTGCCAATCGCTATAAAAACTGGACTTTCAGCGGCAGAATATTATAATCTTGACGAGTGAGCGCCTTGGCCGTTTTGAAAATAAAAAAGAGATTGATGGCAACGGCGAGCAATCCAAGCACGAGCATAAGAGAGAAAGGAGCCGTGATATAATCTTGTAAGAATGGACTGAAGATCAGCATGAGGACGGTACAAATGGTCCAAAGGATCTGGAAATTCAGAATCTTTCTACCCACCTTATCCACCATTGGATAGATCCTATACTTTTCCCATAAGATAAATGGTACGACCAGGTTGCCAAATGGGATTCCTAGGAAGCAAAGCGTAGCCAGGTTGATTAATTTTAGCTTAAGATTTTCTTCGCTATCTGCCGGGCTTGCACCAGGCTCTTGCTGTCGCAACTCGGATTTGTCTACCCCTAGTACCTGAGCCAATACCTGTAAGGTGTGCCCTTTTGGAATACTTTGGCCCGATTCTACGCGCTGGATTGTCCGGATAGATAAGTTAGTATGTTCCGCTAATTCAGCTTGCGTATATCCGAGTTCTTCTCTTATTGTACGAACCTTGCTTTTGATCATCATCTGGCCTTACCGTTTTGACGCATATGTCGTCTTTCCATTAGAAGATGATCGAAATTTAGGGAAAGAAAGGGATTAATGCAATCCTTGCTGGTACAGAAGGGCATTACTACTATTCTTCCAATTTCTTCCCCTGGCTTTCCTCTCCGCCAGCGAAGAGGGTCAGACTCTCTACTTCTCCTTTGGCATTTTTGTTAAAGGTGAGTTGTATAGCTACGTCTTTGCCATAGAAAACACGTTCTGATTTCGGTTCAAAATCGTATTCCTCCCGTCCAGTTGCCTGTGCTTTTAGTTGTACACCTTCAGTCCTTACGGTAATTACAAAGCCGGGTGAAATCTCATACTTTCCGGCATAACTTTGAAGTGTTTTCTCATCGACTAAAATCTCTGCGAATACCTTTTCGGTATCGACGTAGATTTCTCCATTCTTCATGACAAATACGAGGTCAAAAATGGCCTCGGCAAAATCTTTTTCGATATCTCCTTTTACAGCTATAATATCTGCCAATGCCCCCTGCCTGATCACCCCTAATTCCCCCTCCTTATCCAAAAACTGGGCAGATAAATAGGTCGAAGAACGCAATATGTCAAAAGGCTTCATCCCTTCTTCTTCGTAGGCGATTAAGGTATTCTTCGCCGCCGCACCTTGGGGCATTTCAAAGTCCAGGTAATTGTCCGAGCCCGTTACGATGGTTACACCTGCCTCGATGGCTCTTTGCAATCTGTCTTGATACCGATCCTTCGCCCTTTTCAGGTTTAGCTCGCGATTCCATTTGAAATCGATGATATCGTATAACTTATGAAAAAGCGGGATGGAGATATCCGTAGGTACAAGGACGACGCCTTTTTCCGCCATCAAAGCAAGGGTCGTATCCGAAATCTCATAGCCATGCTCAATGCCATCTACCCCGGCAGTTACCGCCTCCCACACCGCCAAATTGGAGGTTGCATGTGCCGTCACCTTCTTGCCGTAGCGATGTGCCATTTTCACAATGGCCTTCATTTCATCCATCGTCAGACTGGTATTATTGGGGGTATTATTTGCACAAATCTTAATCAGATCCACCCCAGCGTTGACGTGTACTCGAACCGCATTGATGGCATCGTCCACATTTCGTACAATCGTATACTCCTCCTCAATTACACCGCGATGACTATGTACCAAGCCAGGTACCTGTCCCCCTTCTGAACTAATGATCGGCCCCGAGACAAACATCCTTGGACCATCTACTGTACCTTCATTGATCGCTTTTTTCAAAGCTACATCTAGGAAGGCGCCAGAATCACCCAGATCTTTTACGGAAGTAAACCCATTTTCTAGCCACGACTTTGCCCTTTTTGCCCCCCTTAGAACCCGCAAGGCATCCCCTTCAAAGAGTAGCTTGTCTGCCATCGGGTTTTCATCGTTCAAGTCATCGAGGGTCATCAGGTGGGTATGGGCATCAATCAAGCCCGGCATGACCGTATAGGTGGATAGATCGATGACTTTCGCCTCTGCTGGAATCTGAACGTCAGGCCCGACTTCAGCTATCCGGTTGCGTTCAATTTTAATGATATAGTCAAATTGTAATTCTCCCGCTTCAGCATCGAAGAGTTTTCCCGCTTTAATATAGGTAGCATTGCTAGGCTGGGCAGCAAGGGAAGGAAGAATAAAGGTCAAGCAAAAAAAGCTAGGTAGGTATCTGAGGAAGCTAGGCATGTAGGTGGTATTGATCGGAAAACAAGATAGTGTTTTCGCATCAAGCCCGTTCCTGGCTGTTGTAAAAGTATGTTAGGGAATTGTAAAAGGTAGGATGTGGAGAAGTCCTCTTCCTCTAATCCGCGACCGCAGAATAATAGAGGTATTGCTCTTGATTTTCGAAGCAATCGGGCGTTTTATACTCCCACTACAAAAAAGGATAGGTAGCTATGATTTCATACACAGTGTTGTATGCCGTTTCTCCTATTGTTTCAGAATTTTAAACGCCTTAGATTTTCCGTCTAAGGTAATTACGATCAGGTAAGCTCCTTGAGGATAATGAAGCATATCAATAGGTGTATCTGTTGAATATATCGGTGAAGAGTAAAGCTTTCTACCCGATATAGATAATAACTCGATTTTGTCACCTTGTGTAAATTTAGTTTGTTCCGTCCGTACAACTAAAGTTGAGTTGGTAGGGTTAGGATACACCAAAATATGTTCATTATTCAATGCTGTTCCTTCAGTGGAAAGAACAACTCCACTATGGCATTGATTGGTGTAGGCAGTACTAAGTTCTGTGCTTACCGTTAAGACTGCATTAGGATCCTTGCAGATACACCTGCCATCGTTAAAATTATATGTTACATAAGCAGCATCTGTTTCAAAAGCTTTAAAAGTACATTGCTCAAAAGTTAAAGAGTCGCTTACCGTTTGAGTTGAATGTGTCCAGTTACTATATAGCGTATTTCCCCCACTCCAATGGTTAAAACCAGACTCTTGGTTGAAATCGCAAGGTTTAAAAAAGAGTAAATATAGAATGCCAGCACTACCGGCACCAGCACCGCCGCCATAATTTACTGCAATGGTTCCATCGCCTCTAAGATCACCCACAAAGGATATAGAACGTGAAAATCGTTCTTCAGCATTTAAGTCCAAACCAAAGCCACCATCTGTATTAT
>JAHQWA010000262.1 GCA_019634045.1 Saprospiraceae bacterium | reverse complement strand
GGATAGACCATATTCACGGTTCTCAAGTCATCAAGGAATAGCTTCTTCATGGTAATTGCGAATTAAAGACCTATGTAGGTACTGCAACCCGTATGCTACCCGGATCGTTCCTCTTCCGTGATCTATTGCTAGGCATATTCATCCATGTATGTAGGATATCTGCCACCCATCCAGGCAAATATCAACAATAAAAAGAGCACACCAAAGAAATCTCCGGCATGCTCCCAACGTCTATATTTAATTCTATTTATTTAGTACGACCCGGTCGATGCGCTGCCGTAAAGGCCGGCGCCTCTGCTAATTGCCGACGATGATCAAGAAGCTGCTGCAGTGCTTTCTCGTAATAGTGGATCGGCCGCTCTAAAGGCAGCTCCTTAGCCAGATGGTACGCGTGGAGGTTTCTAGCATCGGTCATCACACGTTTTAGGTCCGATCCAGTCAGTCCTTCTGCCTGTGCCGCAAAACTTTCCGCTTCCTCGTCTTCCAAAGCCAACTTCAACCCATCCAATTGAGCTTGTACAATCCTAGTTCTAGCGGATAGGTCTGGCAATTTGGTCTCCAACCACAATTCTACTCGTCCACTCCGGATGAGAGCAGGAGGGAGGCTACCAATATTCATGGCTGTCAGCATGATCGTTACTTGTTCATTGCTTTTGGACTCCAATCCATCCAGAATTGTCAGTAGGTATCGATAGAGCCCCGTTTCAGTTGCATTTTCAAATAAGAGATCACAATCATCTATGAACAGGATACTGGGAGCATTGGCTTTAGCCTGAGCGAAGATCCTTCGGATTTCATAGTAGAACTGCTGTGTTCCGCTAATGACAGTACCATCTAGGAGGAAGAATTTGCTGCCCAATCGATGGGCTAAGGCCCGCCCAATAGTCGTTTTGCCTGTACCCGGAGGGCCATACAGCAGCACGCCGCGTTTGGGACTGATCTTATATTCCTCTACCAGATCACCCCGTTCCATCGGTACGATCAAGTTAATCTCCAATTGTCGACGGACTTCTTCAATGCCATACAAGTCATCGAGGCTAACCTGCGCCACCTCTTCCTGGTTGACGTTGCTAGTTAGCGCATGATCTTCCAAAAAGGCCAGAAAGGTATCCGTGCTTTCAACGTCTTCTAGTTGCAGCTGGAGGCTCGCTCGCCAAATCTGATTGGCATCTAAGCGTGGCGCAAAGCGGTGAATAGCGTGGAAATCGACAGCCTCCAAAGGTATCGGGCTCATGCTACGGAATAGATATGCAATGTCGTTGGAGCTGAAACTACTTAGCTCTACCTTCAAGCACTTAGAACGAAAAGGCTTGTCGATCCAATTGTATTGCATCCCCAGGATTAAGGTCTTGCCCTTTCCAGCCTTATACAGATGTTGGAAAGGGCAAAACTAAGAATGCTTGGCCGGGCGGTATTTTGACAATTTTCCACCAGCTGTTCCTGTACAGCATAGTAATCATCAAATATGACCGTATCCTGCTCAGCGAAGGAGCGTTCAAAGCAGGCTAAGACGGCCTCTTCCAATTGCAAGGGATCTACTTGTTTGATGTCATCAAACAGATCGCCCAAATCCAGGTACTTAGCGGGTAGTTGTGCGGCTAACTTCCTTAAGACGGTGCTTCGACCGTAGCTTCCTTCACTTACTAAAGCAAGAACTGGACTTTTGGGTATTAAGGATAAAATAGAGCTATATGCCCGTTCCTGGCGAGAACACAAGTTTACTACTTGTGGGGTTACATGGTTTAATGAAGTCATGTTGCGTTGCGTTTACTTGCGCATTTAGGCTTAGTCGTTGGCATAGATTGACCTAGGAGAAACCTTTGGAGCAAGTACTGTCTAAGAAATAAATTCGGAATGATCCATACTCAGTATGGAAAGTGGAGACATTGTAGAGATCCTATCACGATCCGATTGCAGCTTACGGGTGAAAGCTGGCACTACAATGTGTGGACGAGTTATACATTTTTCATACTTACCCAACGGGGGACAAGCAGAAAAAATTCCCGGGGAGACGTTTTTTTTGAAATATTATACATCAATCACCTTCCCTCGATTCAATATGCCCTTCGGATCCATGGACTTCTTTAGTAGTTGCATCAACTCAATTTCGGCTGAGGTTCGACTAAGGGCG
This sequence comes from Saprospiraceae bacterium, assembly GCA_019634045.1. Taxonomy (GTDB): domain Bacteria; phylum Bacteroidota; class Bacteroidia; order Chitinophagales; family Saprospiraceae; genus DT-111. Next base: position 3,899 of record JAHQWA010000262.1, on the reverse strand, counting down.
AGATAGGGTTTCTTGTGTACCCCGATGCCATGCTCAGCAGAGACCGAACCACCCAAGGCCTGCAAGGGAGCGTAAACAATTTGATTAATAGCCTTGATCAACTCGGGTGTTTCTTCCGATTTGCCGACAATCAGATGGATGTTTCCATCAGCTACATGCCCGAAGGCGAATACCTCTTCAACTTCCGGCAAGGCCTTGAGCCTTGCTAAGGTTTTATTCAAGGTGTCTCCGATGGAGGCTATCGGCAGACTAATATCGAAGTGTTGATCATTGCGACAGCGATTCACCAAAACATCTACATCTTCCCGAATTTTGAAAAACCAGTTTAAATCCGAATCCGTGAATGCCATAGTGGCATCTTCGATCATGCCCTGCTCTTGCGCATCGACCAAGAGCTGTTCGAGCAATTGCCGATCGGCCTCTGGTTGATTGCCTAGACTCTCCAACAACACATAATAGGAATAATCATAGGGTAGGGGAGGCTTGACCTGGGCCGGCGGGCTCGTCATGCCCCGGAAAGTGTTGTTCCAGATTAACTCAAAACAACTAAGATTTCCTCCTAAGCCCGCGTCTACGTACTTTAGAAGGGCGATCACCTGTTCATAGCTCTCCAGGCCTATAAAAGCCGTATTTCGACTTGTAGGAGCTTCTAAGAGCTTTAAAACGGCTCTCGTGACTAAGCCTAGCGTTCCTTCAGAGCCGATAAATAGCTGTTTTAGATCGAAACCGGAATTATCTTTAATGATCTTCTTTAGGGAATTAATGATGGTACCATCCGCTAAAACCGCCTCTACTCCCAAAACGAGATGACGGGTCATTCCGTATTTTACCACCCGCATCCCACCTGCGTTAGTGGAGATCACGCCGCCGATCTGGGCAGATCCCTTGGCCCCAAAGTTTAAGGGGAATAACAGGTTTTTCTCCCGAACCATTTCTTGAATATCCTGCAGGATCACACCGGCTTGAACCGTTATGGTACGACTCACCTCATCAAATTCCTCCATCTGGTTCATTTTCTCCATCGAGATCACCAATTCTTCTCGTTGAGTTTCCGTACTCCCGACCATATTGGTCATTCCGCCATGGACCACTACTGCTTGATTGTGAGCATGACAGATTTTAAGAATCTCAGCTACCTCTTCGGTATTCTTGGGCAGCACGACAGCTACTGCCTCCAAGGGTTTGTCCATATGCCAAATATGATGTGAACGCTCGCTGACGGCCTCATTCACTAGAATTTGATTAGGAGCTAGGACTTTTTCTAGCGCTTCTACTACCGAAGTTTTCATCTTAAATCTCGCTTTGTTGATGCAGGACTAAAATATTAAATATTTGACGAAGTGCTAGATCGGCTGCCTAAATCAGTGTGTTTCGGGGACATTTGAATATATGAACGTATTTTCATACATTTATACTATCATATAAAGATTTGACCAAATTAAACCTGTATAGAGATGCTAATCGAACAAATATATACCGGATGTCTAGCCCAAGGCGCCTACTATATTGAAAGCCATGGCGAGGCAGCTATTATTGATCCACTGCGAGAGACCCAACCCTATCTGGAAAAAGCTGAAGCGAATCAAGTCAAAATCAAATACATTTTTGAAACCCACTTTCATGCAGATTTCGTTTCTGGGCATTTGGATCTGGCGCAGAAGACTGGGGCGAAAATTGTCTATGGACCAAATGCGGAAACCAGTTATGAAAAACACCTAGCCAAAGATGGAGAGGAGTTTTCCGTGGGAAAGCTAACAATTAGAGTCTTACATACGCCAGGACACACGCCGGAAAGTACCACTTATCTCTTACTGGATGAAAACGGCAAGGAGCACGCCATTTTTACGGGCGATACTTTATTCATCGGAGATGTAGGCCGACCCGATTTAGCGCAAAAGCAAGGCTCTCTGACGAAGGAGGATCTGGCGGGTTGGTTGTACGATAGCCTTCGCAATAAAATTATGGTATTGCCGGATGATGTACTTGTATATCCAGCTCATGGGGCAGGTTCAGCTTGCGGGAAAAACATGAGTAGTGAAACCTGGGATACGCTCGGGCATCAAAAAAACACGAATTACGCCCTAAGAGCGGATATGACTAGAAGTGAATTCATCAAAGAAGTTACCGAAGGCCTAATGCCGCCACCTCAATACTTTGCGAAGAATGCTAAAATGAACAAGACCGGCTATGAAAGCATAGATGCTGTGATGGAAAAAGCGGTGCCATTGAGTACGCGTCAATTTGAGACCTTAGCCAATGAAACGGATGCTCTAATCCTCGATGTGCGTAGCAAGGCGGAATTTGTGAAAGGTTTTATTCCCAACTCCATCTTTATCGGGCTAGATGGGAGTTTTGCTCCCTGGGTCGGCGCTTTGATCGTTGATCTCCAGCAACCTATCTTGATCGTGGCACCCGTTGGCCGAGCGGAGGAAACGGTGAAGCGTTTGGCGAGGGTAGGTTATGACAATTCAATTGGGTACCTGCAAGGTGGTTATGCGGTTTGGCTAACGGATGGAAGAGAGGTGGATCAGATAGAAACCGTAGATGTAGACACCTTTGCCAAGCGTTATGCCAAGGATCCCGATCTTCAAATTCTAGATGTAAGGAAACCAGGCGAATGGAGTGGCGAACACATTGAATCGGCACAGCATTTTGCCCTGGATTATATCAACGCCAATATGGGGGAGATTAAGCCCGATCAAACCTATTATATGCATTGTCGCAGTGGTTATCGATCTACCGTGGCGGCCTCCATCTTAAAATCAAGAGGTTTCGAAAATCTGATAAATGTTCAGGGAGCCTTCACAGACATTGTGAAATCTAATATCCCTACTAGCACTTTTGCTTGTCCATCCACTAAAGCGGCAGAAGCTTAATGGCGATTTGCCAGCGCAAGTACTGCTCACCAAACTAGTATGAAAAAATGAAATACGGATTTGTCATTGATAATCGAAAGTGCATCGGTTGCCATGCCTGCACTACGGCTTGTAAGTCGGAGCATGATGTACCGGTAGGGGTGAACCGCACCTGGGTTAAGCAGGTAGAAAAGGGCGTGTTCCCCGATACGCGCCGTCTTTTTTCCGTGATGCGTTGCAATCATTGCACAGATGCTCCTTGTGTGGAAATTTGCCCTACTGAAGCGCTCTACGTCCGGGAAGATGGCATTGTAGATTTCGATAAAGACCGATGTATCGGCTGTAAGTCTTGTATGCAGGCCTGTCCCTATGACGCTTTGTACATTGATCCAGAAACAAAGACGGCCGCAAAATGCAACTATTGCGCCCACCGAATAGATGTAGGTTTGGAGCCTGCTTGTGTAAATGTCTGTCCGGAGCAGGCCATCATTTCTGGAGATATGGATAATCCGGAAACGGAGATCGCTCAATTATTGGCCCGGCAGCAGGTTTCGGTTCGCAAGGCGGAGAAAGGGACAAACCCAAATCTCTTCTACATTGATGCGGATGAATCTTCCCTCAATCCCTCGGCTACGGCTAATACCGGAGAGTTTTTGTGGAATTCGCAGAGTCTTGGCGTAGGGCACTTTGCGAAGGAAGCAGAAAAAATGGCCTTTAGCAATGGTGATGTGGTTACGGCAATACTAGAAGCCAACAAACAATATGATACGGCTGGCAATATTGCCAAGAACGGCCCACAAAAGTCCGTTGAGGTCTTAATGGGCAAGGAAGCTCGCAGAGTGTATGATACTCCCAGCAAGGGGATTCTTTGGGGATGGGAGGTGTCTGGATATGTCTGGACAAAAGCCATCTCTGCGGGTGCTTTCCTGGTACCTTTCCTAGCCCTTGTCTTTGGCTGGGCATCCATTGAACCTCAACAGCAGTGGTGGGGCCTTGGCCTCGGCTTGTTGTTTTTGGTCGCTACCGGGGTATTGCTGGTCATGG
>JAHQWA010000261.1 GCA_019634045.1 Saprospiraceae bacterium | reverse complement strand
TGCATTGAACAAACTAAAAGCAGAAGTCGGGGCATCTTCCGGCCACTGGAATTGGGTAAGCCCAATCCCCGTTAGGAAACCATTGAGTCGATCAATCAAACCATTGAAACCAATGTTTTCTAGAAAGCTGGCCAAATGAGATTCACTTAGATAATTTTCAAAATAGTATACGTACATCCCCCCTTTCAATGCCAGTGTGATAAAGACTAAAATGGTCAATACCAGCATGACTATCCAGGGCTTATTCTTGACCAAATCCGCTAGGTCTTGCTTGATAGAAGATTGCTGTTCAGCTGTTGGGACTATTCTTTCTTTAGTGGTAAGAAAGGTGATCAGAAGAAAGACTACTCCAACTACTGCAAACACGCCCATAGTGTATTTGAATCCAATAGCCCGGTCTCCTTCTCCTAGGATCAACACCAATGGTAACAATAAAACCTGAACGATGAATTGGGCGATCATCACCGCCACAAAGCGATAGGATGACAAACTGTTCCGCTCGGACATGTCTCCTGTTAATACTCCACTCAATGCCGCATATGGAAGGTTATTGGCAGAATAGATGATGACCAGGAGAAAGTAGGTAATTAAGGCATAGGCAATTTTCCCGTTCAAGCTAAAATCCGGTGTACTAAAGGCTAGCAAGGCGATGGCTCCAAAGGGGACAGAAGTCCACAATATCCAAGGTCGAAATTTGCCCCAGCGGGTTTTGGTACGATCAGCGATAAAACCCATGATCACATTGAAGAAGGCACCTACGAAGCCGCCCAAAAAGATAATTGTAGCAGCAGTCCCAGCTGGAATTTGATACACATCCGTGTAGAAAAAGGCCAGGAAGGTCATTAAAGTTTGAAAGATCAGATTAGCAGAAAGGTCGCCTAGTGCGTAACCGACTTTTTCTCTAATGGATAGTTTCTGCGTATTGGTACTCATTTTGTTGGTTTTGCTGGTCTTGATTCAAAAGTAGCATGGGTCGCTTTACCATGCACTGTTTATTCGTCTAGTTTTTTCAGCCCCATTACGCGGTGGTAGGCCTTTTTGGGTTGAAAGGCTCGGTCGAACAACAATGGGTAATTGGTTCTTCCCTTGATCGGCCAATCGTTTTTCCAGGACTGGCCATCATTCACCCCCCAAAAAGTGACCCGGGCAATCTTATCCTCATGTTTCAGGAAAAGCTTAAAGATATCCTCATAGCGCTGCGCCAGTTGGATTTGTACAGAGTCTGGAAGGCCTGCTGGGTAAGGATCCATAAACGGGCTACCTTCAAAATTTTGGTTTACATCCGCTCCCTCCAAGTCCCAAGGGTTGGGTATGACGTTGATATCCAACTCGGTAATCATCACTTTGACGCCCAGTGCTGAATAAGCCAGAATGCTGTTTTCAATTTCTTCCAAGGAGGGGGAATCGAGTCCCCAGTGCCCCTGCATTCCTATCCCATCTATTTTCACACCATTTGCCTGTAGTCTCTTGACCAAAGCTATGGCTCCCTCCCGTTTTGCAGGGTTGCAGAGGCTATAATCATTGTAATAGAGTTCGGCCGCAGGATCTGCTGCTGCTGCCCACTCAAAAGCCTTGAGCAAATATTCGTCGCCGATTAGCTCCAGAAACAGAGAAGAACGCAAGCTACCATCTTCATTTAGGGCTTCATTTACCACGTCCCAGCCCCGCACGCTATCTTTGTATCGCCCTACAATCTTACTCACATGATTTTGAAGGTGTTGAAGCATTGAATCTCGATCCGTAATTTCCTGCACCCAGGGTGCCAGCTGACTGTGCCAAACCAGGGTATGTCCAACAATAAACATGTCGTTCTCTTCGCCTAAGGTCACAAACTTATCCGCAGCTTCGAACTGGAAGGAATCAACTCCCGGATGGATATGCATCCACTTCATCATGTTTTCAGCGGTAATGCTGTTGAACTCCTTCCTGATTAAGGCTGCGGCCACCGAATCTGCTTCGTATATCTGTGGCCGATTAAGAGCGGCTCCAATATGAAAATTTCCCTGGTAGGCAGTTTTAAGGGAGGGAGGGTTTGCTAGTGCCGTATCTGAATTAGTAATAGTGCAGCTATAGCATGAAAAGAGTACCCCCAAGAGTGGGAGGTAAAGACGACTCAGTGGCATCGGTAATTCGTTTTGATTCAATGATAATCAGAATCCTTGTATAAGCTAAGATAAGGAAAATTTGAACAACACAATCGATTGCGTTGATTTTGTTAACTTTGACTAGAAAGGAGCAATCCCTCCTTAGGGATACTTCTTTTGGAGTTCCCGGGGAGTATAGCGACTAATTTTCAAAGAGACAGCATTGAAACGACTAATGAAGTTGAACCTATATGGGGTCGCAGTAATTTTGGGCACTATAAATGGCCATCCTTTCGACCGGACCTATCTCATCTGAACAGGTCGGAGAATAAGCACTTGCTTCTGTAGATACATTACCAATTGCTATCCTGCCTAAACGAGCACGCATCTCAGTAGGATCACTTCAACTGCATCATCATTGGTAATGTCCTTAATCCAGTTTTTCATAATTCAAAAATTCGATAATCACATGAATTCAGTAGGTTCAATATCTGAATTTTATTGTCTTGCAATTGTTATTTTGGAAATAGTACTGCTAGTACTTTTTCTTTTAAGAATTTACATAGTAGCCAAAAAGCCTAAAAGATTTCCGGTTTTGAGAACAACAGGAATGTGGTATCCGAAAACCTTGAAGATCCTTTTAGGGGTTTCCATGGTCTTGCTTATGGTAGCAACTCCCTTCTTCATCAATTTCAAGTCAGGAATTAAACCTTTCATCCCAGACTACCATAACAATCTGCTCATGATACTGCTGATATTAATATGTGGGACTGAAATCTTCCTTAGTTTCAGTATGAGCAAAGACCTTGTTGAAAAAATCTTCAGAAAAGTATGGCTAAGTGTTGTTGTAATAGGGTTACTTCCACTTTCAATATTCATGATAGGCCAAATACCCGAAATATTTAAGTATCCTCCAAATCAAGACTGTTATGTTCTTGACCTTCCTGTTAAAGGTGTGTGGCGTGCCAGTGAGGCTGGAGGAACAGAATCTGTTAATTATCATAATGCATTCAAGGGGCAAAAGTATGCAATTGATATTGTCAAAATAGGAAAGGGAGGAAGCATGTTTGAAGGAGACGGAAAAGTGATATCGGACTTTTATGCTATGGGGGCAAATGTCTATTCTCCAGTTGATGGTATAGTAGTCCATGAAATAGACAGTCTGCCGAATGCCGACATTAGCTTTTCACCCATGGATACGGTTAATCCAGCCGGGAACCATGTTGTGGTAGAATTCGAACCTGATCGGTTTGTGTTTCTGGCTCATCTTAACACGAGTTCAGTTACAGTGAAGAAAGGCGATACCATACAGAAAGGTGATCTAATTGGCCAAGTAGGTAATTCTGGGAATACTACCTTGCCACACCTTCATATGCATATACAAGATTTGCCTGTGATAGAGTATGAGCATTCAACTGGATTTCCTTTTAGGTTCAAGCTTATGAAGAGAAAACGATTATTGATTTGGAGAACCTTAACAAATGAGTTTTTGATAAGGAATGATCTATTCAAAAATCCAAGCTAATAAATTGACTCACATTTATAACAATTATGCTAAAGTATATAGTAATTCACGCTAACCGTACGTGGAGGGGAAGTATGGCCGATTTATGGTAGCTCCAATGTAAAAATTGTCCAGGAAGGCGGTTTTTAGTGCAGGGGATTTTTCTGTCGTGATTCCTTCAATAATTAGAGTACAACTATGGAATAGCAGGTGCACCCCAAAAAGCAGGCAAGAAAGTAGGTTGGGTAGCATCGGTTCTTCGTTTTGATTCATAAACATTTAGAATCGTAGGATTTGCCAGGTAAGGAAAAATTAATTAGCACAATCGATTGTGTCAAATTTATTACCTTTGGACTAGAAAGGAGCAATCCCTCCAACCAAGCACTTAGCATTACCGATACTTCTTACGGAATTCCCGTGGAGTACAGCGATTTACTTTCAGAAATGTAGCATTAAAACGACTAATGGAGTTGAGGCCGGATTCAAAGGCGATCTCAGTTATACTTGCATTCGTCGTCACTAGCCTTCTACGAGCATGAGAGATTCTTTCCTCACCAATATATTGACTCAATGTGCTGCCAAATGCCTTTTTGAATACAGCATTGGCATAATCTGGATGAAGTCCAACAGCCTCACCTATATCAGAGACCTTTATGGGGTCGCAGTAGTTTTGGGCAATATAAATGGCCATCCTTTCAACCTGACTTATCTCATCTGCATAAATAGGAGGATAAGCGCTTGCTTCTGTCGGTACATTACCAATAGCCATCCTGCCTAAACGAGCACGCATTTCAAGTAGGATCACTTCAACTGCATCATCATTGTTGATGTCCTTTATCCAATTTTTTAACAAAAACTCATCATGACCTGAATATTCGTCAGATGCCTCGACAAAGACCTCTCCAGTTAAAACCCTATCAACAAATGGAGCCGGTAGTTTCCATTCCAAAAACTGAGAAAACGGAATGGTGCAAACATAATAGGGGGCCCCTCCTTCGTAATGAACAATTTGATGAGAAACAAGCCCCCAAAATATCGCTAATTTATTGGCTGGAATGGTTACTCTTTTGCCTTGAAAAAGGTAGGTTATGGTTCCTCCTGGAAAATAATTGATCTCTATTTCATTGTGTCGGTCAGCCTTCCTCATCAAACTAGGCGTCCATAACTCACATGTTAAACCATAGGGTTTAAATTCCTTACGACTTTCATCAAATGCATTCAATTTCTCGGAATATGACATATTTAACCCTATAAATAGGTGGTTATCGTTTAAAATAGAGAATAAATTTACATAAAGAAATTACTTACCAGCGAGATAAAGAAGAATTATTTTTTCACCAATTCCCTCTAATAAGATGAAAACTAGGTATCTATCTATACTGTTGACCCTTATAGTTGCTATTGTAGCTTGTAGTTCTACATCTAAATTGAAAGGTGATACAACAAGTGCCATAGAGCTTATTGAATCACGCAAAAAAAATAAGGAAACGGCCTCTAAAAAAAGAGAGAAACTCCGTGTGATCATGACGTCGGACTTCCCCCCTATTGGTGTAGTAAAAGGTGGTAATGATATACCCAACACTCAAAAAAGCGATCCTGACGATATGCAGTCGATGGTTCGTTTTTTATTGCATGCCAATGAGTTTGACATTGAAGGATTAATAGCTTCTGCAGGCACTTTTGCGATGGAAGCTCATAAGAAAAACATCCTGGGTGTGCTAGACCGATATGAGATGGTATATGAGAACTTGAAGACACATGATCCTGATTTTCCCACGGCTGACTACTTGCGTTCAGTCACCTATGAGGGTTTGGGTAATAATCATGGAATTCCCATTAAATGGGGACATAACAAACAACCCTACTCGGACATTATGGGCGAGGGTATGGACAGTGAGGCTTCCGATGCAATTATTGCGGCAGCGGACAAAGATGATCCACGGCCAATCTATATAGGTGTTTGGGGTGGTCCTCGTGAGATAGCCCAAGCCATTTGGAAGGTGAAAAATACGCGTAGCGAGGAAGAGCTCAAGTCCTTTATCAGCAAGCTACGTGTCTATTTAATTACCTATCAAGATGCTACTCATGAATGGCTGACAAATGAATTTCCCGACTTGTTCATCATAGAATCCATCAAGACTTATCGTGGAATCATGAGGGAGCAAGATCCAATTTCTGATCTTGCCTGGGTCAATGAGAACATTCGCTTCAACCACGGCCCTCTTTGTGAAGTATACCCGCATGAAGGTATGGGTAACACAGGAGTGTGTGAGGGGGATACGCCAGCCTTCTTGTGGTTGCTTAGTGCCAACCGAGGGATTAACAACCCCGAAGATCCTACTCAACCCAGTTGGGGTGGTCAATACGTACAAAAACCAGGTACAAACCACTACGTTGATGGGCCTGGTGGCTCGAGTATTGCTAGGTGGCACAAAGATTACCAAAAGGAGTTTAAAGAAAGAGCGGATTGGTGTGTTAAACCGAAGAAAAGGGACTAAGTATTTGGCCATCACACTTTGGGTGGAAAATCGCCCCTTTTTTGCTTATTCATCAATGTACGACGCACTAAGCGTATGATTCCTGATTTCTTTTGAAAGAAAATGTACAAAAAATGAAAACCAAGCTTTCGTTTCCAATCCTTCTTATAGCCTCATTAATTCTTTTTATTTCCCTACAAGCATTTCAGAAAGCCCCAAGTAGTAAAACATACAAAGCTCGTATAATCAACACGACGGATCTTGGAGCTGATCCGGATGATGAACAATCCATGGTACGTCAGTTGGTTTGCGCCAACGAATTTGATATTGAAGGTTTAATTGTCGCTACTGGCTGTTGGAAGAAGAACCAAAGCACCACTACCATGCTTGACAAGATTGTTGACGCCTATAGTGAGGTTTATACAAACCTAAGTGTTCATGCAAAAGGATATCCTACCCCAGAATACTTGAAATCCATCTCTGTCTTGGGACAAACAGGCTATGGGATGTCTGATGTGGGAACAGGCAAAGATAGTCCGGGTTCGGACTTGATCATTGCATCCGTAGACAAGGATGATCCACGCCCTGTTTGGGTGATGGGCTGGGGAGGCATGAACAATGCAGCTCAGGCCATCTGGAAGGTAAGAGAAACCCGATCTCCGGCCGAGTTCGCCAAATTCTTAGGCAAATTGCGGCTATACGATATTCTAGGACAAGACGATGCAGGCGCCTGGATCGCAAAAAACTTTCCAGAAGTTTTTTACATCCGTGCCACCGGTGTCTATGGTTGGCAACCCTCTGATCAATATTTGGATGAACACATCCAAAATCATGGTCCATTGGGAGCAGTATACCCGGATCGGAAATGGGCTGCCGAAGGTGATTCACCAGCATTCATGCATGTGTATCCCACCGGTCTTAATGATCCCGATAAAATTGACCAGGGGGGCTGGGGTGGTCGTTTTAGCTTCAACAAGAAAGCCGGCATTCGAAGCATGTCGGGCGTGAGAAAAATCAAGAAAGAGGGAGAAACACAGTATGATCCCTATTACATGTATGGAAATACTTCAGAAGGAGCCAAAGCCATAAAACGCTGGAACAAAGGCTACAATAACGATTTCGCTGCCCGCATGGACTGGAGTATTACAAGCAAATACGCAGATGCCAACCATCATCCTATTGCCGTGTTGAATGGTGATAAATCCAGACAGGTTTTGGAAATAACAGCCGCTGCGGGTGCTAGTATTGAGCTCAGTGCAGCGGGCTCCAGTGACCCTGATGGTAATTCATTGACCTACTCCTGGTCATTCTACGATGAACCCAGTTCCTATGATGGATCCGTAACGATCCAGAATAGCGCCTCTTCCTCTGCTAAATTGGAAATTCCTGAAGACGCTGGCGATAAATCTATCCATATTATTTTGGAAGTCCATGACGATGGCAGTCCCAATCTATATGCCTACCGCCGTGTGATCATAAATGTGCCCTTGTCTACAAGCACAGGTATGAGTCAAGAAGAACCTCCTGCCGGAATGCCTTATTCTCCTTTTCCAGACAAGGTGGTGGTAACTAAAGTCCGGCATTTTGACAATATGTGCTGGAAAATCGCTGCCGCCGGAGGTACCTGGTATTTCGAAAACGGAGAAACAGATGGTAAATCAGGATTCAGTAGTGCATTTGATCAGGCTGGGAATGATTGGATTGGGAATGATGCTGATAGGGGATACAACAAGTCGGCTAACACAGGCGGCAGACATGAGTATCGTGGCTGGCCGAATTTCGGAGAGGGCAATTTTAACCACCCGCAAAGAAAAAGCAACTCAAAGACTCGTTGGGTGGATAAAAATGGCAGATCTGTAGATTTCAAAGATAGACTTGAAGGGGACCATCTGATTATGAGAGCTTCTAATTCGACTTATGAACTGGAATATCATTTTTTTCCAACACATGCCGCTATTAAAATATTAAAAGCAGACGATAAGTATGCTTTCCTTTTTGAAGGGCCTATTGGAGGAGAGCAGGACGCCTCAGTAGAGAAAGATTACTATGTGCTGAAAGACGGCGTGCATCGCGAAACCAAAACCGGAGGCTTGGGTTATCTCGAATCTGAATTTGGTAACAAATTCCCTTCACCGTTTTTTTATTTGGCGGATAGCGACCCGAAAGACACACAAGTATTCTATGTTGGGGTAAAAGATGTTGGGCCGGAAACGGCAGGCGATGAAGGTTGGAGGCAGGGGCAGAATATGGTGATCTTCAGCTTTGGCAGAGACGAAGATAAACGTGCTTACACAGGTACTGACGCAGTTTGTGTTTTTGGATTTTATAAGAAAAGTTCCCATAAAAAAATTTCCAAGTTCATTGAATCACGAATAGAGGATCCCTTCTAAGCGGTTAATTGTGACGTCGAGCTTAATGACTTTCGTAGAATAATTTTTAAACCAACCAAGTAGACGAAACTATGAAAAAAAACAAGATGCCCTTTTGCGCTATTTTGCTGCTATCCTACCTCATCTTTAATTCTACAACTTCACTTGCACAGGATAGTAGAGATAATAGACCACGGATTATCGTAACAAGCGATGGAGAAATTGATGACGAGTGCTCTATGGTTAGATTTTTGCTCTATGCGAATGAATGGGACATTGAAGGTATTGTTACTACGAGTTCGCAATACCATTGGCAAGGACACAGCTGGGCCGGGGATGATTGGATTGATCCATATCTTGATGCCTATAAGCAGGTTTACCCAAACCTCGTGAAGCATGATCCAGGATTTCCGACACCTTCATTCCTACGGAATAAGACCCGTATGGGCAATATGAGTGCAGAAGGTGAAATGGATGAGGTGACGGAGGGATCACAGCTTATCGTAGACGTACTGCTCGATAATGCAGATCCGCGTCCCATCTGGTTACAGGCCTGGGGCGGCATCAACACCATTTCACGGGCGCTCAGAACGATCGAGGAGGAACACCCCGAGAGGATGGCTGAAGTAGCCGAGAAAATAAGGTTATACTGTATCTTCGAACAGGATTCGACCTTTCAATCCTACATCTTGCCGCATTGGGGAAAATATCAGATCACTACAATCATTTCGGACCAGTTTGAGGCAATTGCCTATCGTTGGAAGAAAATTCTACCCAAGAACCAGCACCCCTATTTTGATGGTCATTGGATGAAGGAAAATATTTTGCAAAATCATGGACCTCTTTGCTCCCTCTACAAGTCGCATAAGGAAAGTGATGAGGGATTCATAGAAAACGATTTCCGCTCAGAAGGGGATTCGCCTGCATTTTTTCACAATATCGTTACTGGCCTACGTAGCATGGAATCGCCGGACTGGGGTGGCTGGGGTGGCCGCTTTGTGTGGGTACGTGATAATACTTGGATGGATCCGGCGCCATACGAAGGTTATGTACATCCTGAGGGAAGATACTTCCGGGAAACCTGTTGGGGAAGAATAAACTTGAACAATGGGATGACCTCCCACAACGATGAGCGAATGATGAAGTTCTTCAAGCCTGCCTGGCGCTGGGCGGTAGTGCAACAAAATGACTGGGCCGCACGTGCTGATTGGTGTGTAAAATCGTACGAAGAGGCTAATCATCCACCTACTGTTGTACTGGATCATGGGATGGATCTCCATTTCAAGCCAGGGGCTAAGGTGAATCTCAATGCTCACGGGACCACCGATCCTGACGGAGATGAATTGAGTTACCGCTGGTGGCAGTATGAGGAGGCGGATTCCTACGAAGGGACAATTGCAATCGAGAATGCTGGAGAACAGCAGGCTTCGTTCACTATACCTGATCATAACAGCAAGGGGACTAACATTCATGTCATTTGTGAAGTAACAGACTCGGGCACGCCCTCACTAACAAGGTATCAGCGGGTGGTTATCAATGTTAAATAAATAGGAAAAAAATGGAAAAGTCCTTTAAGAGCTTTCTAGTTGCATTAATTTTTATTGCCTCTTTTTTGGGGATAGATGCTCCGTCACTGAACGCTCAAGACGGTGTAAGCATCACCGGCGAGCTAAAAAAATGGCACACCGTGACCTTGACCTTTGATGGTCCTGAGGTTTCAGAGACAGATGAATACAATCCTTTTTTTAACTATCGATTGAATGTCACCTTTACTCATAGAAACTCTGGGAAAAAATATACTGTACCCGGCTACTTCGCCGCCGATGGCCATGCCGGTATGACTTCAGCCACCTCCGGAAACAAGTGGAGGGCGCATTTTAGTCCGGATGAAGTGGGTGATTGGGATTACTCAGTAGATTTTAAAAAAGGAAAATGGGTGGCTATCAGATCGCGAGTTGACAGGATTCCGAGCGGGGAATATATGGACGGGACTAGCGGCACCTTGTCCATTCAACTCACGGATAAAACGGGTAGGGATTTCAGGGCGCACGGCCGTCTTCAATACGTAGACGAAAGGTATTTGCGCTTTGCGGAAACAGGAGAAATTTTCTACAAATGTGGTACGGATGCCCCAGAGAATTTTCTTTCCTATTACGGATTTGATGGCGATTTTGCAACAGATGGCCATAAAGACAATCTGGTAAAAACATGGGGGCCTCATCTTAAAGATTGGAAGGAAGGAGACCCTCAATGGTCTGATGGCAGGGGCAAGGAAATGATTGGAGCACTAAATTATCTGTCATCCAAAGGATTGAATGCCTTTTCCTTCCTAACGAACAACATTGAAGGTGACGATCAAAATGTGTTCCCATATATTGATTATGATACCTGGGACCGCTTTGATTGCTCTAAGCTGGACCAATGGGAGATCGTTTTTGATCATGCCCAAAAGATAGGACTGTTCCTCCATTTCAAGACTATGGAATACGAAAACCAGGGTTTGCTGGATTTTGGAGGTACTGGCGGATACACCAAGTTGTATTATCGTGAATTGATCGCCAGGTTTGGCCATCACTTGGCATTGAACTGGAATTTAACCGAAGAGTTTGGCGACTGGGGTGGATTTGATGGGGTTAAAACTATACCAAAGTATCCGACAGAATGGAGAGCCTTGGCACAATACATCTATGACATTGACCCTTACCATCATCACATGGTCATTCATAATGGAGATGAGTTCGATCCTTATTATGGACCAGATTTTAAATTAACAGGTGCTTCCCTGCAAACCACAGAAGAGGACTTCAGCAAGGTTAATCGACTGACCAAGCAAGTAATCGATCGATCGGCAGCTGCCGGAAAAATATGGCCTGTAGCATGTGATGAACCAGGTGATCCAAGTCATGCACTTATCCCTGATGCCGAAAATCCTGAGCACTTTAATGCCCGAACCAACGGGCTCTGGGGCAACCTGCTTGCCGGAGGCTGGGGAACAGAATGGTATTTTGGCTATAAGCATGCACATTCTGACCTTAGTTGTCAGGATTATCGCAGCAGAGACCTGTTCTGGGATATGGGGAAAATAAGTATCAATTTCTTTGCGGAAAATGATTTTCCCGTGACAGAGATGAATGCTCATAACGAACTGATCTCTTCTGAAAATGACTTTTGCTTGGCAAAAGAGGGAGATACCTATATCATTTTGCTAAAAAAAGGAGGAGAAAGCCAACTGGATCTAAAAGATTTTGACGGAAATTACACTGTCAAATGGTTCGATCCACGCAATGGTGGAGCCTTTCAGGATGGCTCGGTAAAAAGTATTGCAGGAAGTGGAATGCAGTCTTTAGGAACTGCCCCAAACAATCCTAAGAAGGACTGGATAGTGGTAGTTGAATCTGTCGACGTAAAATTGGCAGCTGTACCAAAAGCTGATAAACCTAGAATCGTTCTTTTATCTGATATTGGTGGCGACCGCGATGACGAGCAGTCCTTCACACGGTTCATGATGTATGCCGATCAGTTTGATATCGAAGCTCTAATCGCTACCTCTATTCGGATTTTTGTAGATGAAAAACATCGTCCGATCGATGGTGAACCACAACCGCAATACTTCGTTAAATTTATCAAAGCCTACGCAGAGGTGCGCGACAACCTCATGCAACACAGTGAAGGTTGGCCTGAACCCGAGAAGTTGCTGACCCTGATTCGAAAAGGAGTTAAGACAGGAAGAGATCCACCTTTCAATATACGTACAGGTATTGCAGGGGTGGGTAGTGGTCACTACCCCTTGGATCAACTCATCGGGAAAGGCAAAGACACCGGAGCATCGATGCTGATTATCGAGGCCGTTGATCGGGATGATCCCCGTCCTGTTTGGGTTCCAATCTGGGGGGGCTCTGTCGAATTAGCGCAGGCCTTGTGGCGGGTTCGGAATGATCGCAGTGAAGAAGAGCTGAAAAAGTTTGTCTCCAAGCTCCGGGTTTACGCCTGGGGCCACCAGGATGCTACAGGCCTTTGGATCCAGGAGAATTTTCCGGATCTGTATTATCTCGTTTCGACAGGAGGGGTTATTTATTCCGCTGATCCGGACTTGCACAGTAAAGAATGGTTAGATACGCATATTCGATTCAATCATGGCCCGCTGGGTGCCTTGTGTCCGATACGCTGGGGTAAGCTAGGTGGCGCTGATTCCGAAACCTATCTTGGGCTTATCCCTAACGGATTGAGTAATATGGAGCATCCTGATTGGGGTGGCTGGGGTGGACGTCTCAGAAAACAACCAGGTTCCGAAAAGCAATGGATTGACCTAGAATCCAACCTTGATCCCGATAATTTAGGTCATACCATCAGTCGTTGGGCAATAGAATTCCAGAATGATTATCAGGCACGTATGGATTGGTGTGTTAAGGAGTTTTCTGAAGCGAACCATCCTCCTCGGCCTATCCTCAACGGAGACAAGTCACTTAAAGCTATTGAGATCACCGCCAAGCCTGGCCAGCGTATCGAACTCGACGCAACCGGCAGTATGGACATCGATAAGGACAAACTCTCCTACGAATGGAGGTTCTATCCTGAAGCAGGAACGTACGCTGGAAAATTAAAAATCGATAACTCGTACAGGAAAACTACCAGCTTTACCGTCCCGGAAAATGCTTTGGGGAAAACTATACATATTCTATTAGTTCTGACGGATGATGGTGAACCAACCTTGACACGTTACAGGCGACTGGTGATTCACTGCCAATAGCGTTCCGGCCTATTATTAATAATACCGCCTTTTATAAAATATTGAATTTCGGCTCTATTGCCGTCTAATTTATTACCGAACTATTGATAAATAAAGAAAATGAAAAATGAAGTCAATCCAAGATCACTGTCATTGATCAAATGTTCACTGCTTTTTAGTACAATGATGAAAAACACAAATTCAATAAAGTGGCTATTAATAGTTGTTTTGTTAGCAGGAATAAACAATGTGATGGCACAAAATGAAAAACCAAGGGTCTTTGTTCTGACCGATATCGAAAACGAACCTGATGATGCCCAAAGTCTTGTTCGTTTTCTGACCTATTCTAATCAATGGGATGTAGAGGGCATAGTAGCTACTACCTCTTGCTGGCAAAGGGATAAAACGGCGGAATGGAGAATTCATGAAATAGTTGATGCCTACGGTAAAGTCCGCGAAAACCTTGAGGTGCACGAAAATGGCTACCCTCCTTATAAGTATTTGAAGAGTATCATTAAAATAGGTGTTCCAAAATTTGGTATGACCGGAGTTGGCGACGATCAGGATTCTCAAGGGTCTGAATGGCTGATCCATTGCCTTAAAAAAGAAGACCCACGTCCATTATACGTTCAAGCCTGGGGCGGAGCAAATGTTTTAGCACAAGCCCTCTGGAAAATGGAACGGACGCTGCCTAAATCAGAGCTTGACCAGGTCATAAGAAAAATTAGAGTATATACTATTTCAGATCAGGATGACAGTGGGCCTTGGATCAGAAAGAATTTTCCAAACATCTTTTATGTCGTTAGCCCTGGATATGAGGAAAATGGAGGAGGACAATACCATTATGCCACCTGGTCGGGGATCTCAGGGGACAAATTCCACGGTAGATTTAGTGGCCCCGATTTCGCCATAGTGGATAACCCTTGGTTGGATAAACACATCCGCCAAAATCATGGCCCCCTTGGTGCAGAACATCCACATACCGAATATTTGATGGAAGGAGATACCCCCTCATTCCTAGGACTTGTCAATAATGGCTTGAACAATCCGGAACGGCCTGATTTCGGTGGCTGGGGTGGTCGTTATGAATTGTACATTCCACCCTTCAAAAAATACATGTATGAACCGGAGACCCGGCCTATTTGGACCAATACGCAGGATGAGGTGTGGAGTGAGATTACCAACCAATTTCATACCAGCAACCACGCAACTATATGGAGGTGGCGTGAAGCATATCAACATGATTTTGCAGCGAGAATTGATTGGAGTAATACACCTGAATATTCCAAAGCCAACCACCCGCCAATTGCTAAACTGGGGCATGCCAATGAGATGACAGTTTACTCAGGTGATAAGGTCGTGTTGAGCGGTGCCGGATCTATCGACCCGGATAACAACAATTTGAAATATCAATGGATTCATTATAAAGAAGTTGGAACACTTAATGCAAGTAGAAGGAATTCGCTGAAATTTGAAAATTTAGATAAGCAGGTGGCTTCATTTACTGCACCCAAAGTCGATACAGTGAAGACCATGCATTTTATACTTGCCGTAACTGACGATGGAACGCCCTCTCTTACACGTTATCAAAGGGTTTTAGTAAATGTTTTACCTAAGTAGTGATGATGGATTCTATAGATCACTTTCCTATAACTTGAAAGAAGTAATTCGAAATCAGATCAAAGGATCATTGCTGAAGTTGTTCCTTAAATTTACCAAGAATATGAACGATTCAAAAGTCTGGTTCAAACACATTTGGATTCTCCTCATTTTTCTTCCAACAAATAATTTCTCTCAGGATTTGTTGGCATTCCCCGGTGCGGAGGGATTTGGTGCATACGCCAGGGGGGGGCGTGGCGGTCAGGTTCTTCAGGTTACCAACTTGAACAACGATGGGCCTGGCAGTTTACGTTGGGCAGTGGAGCAGGAAGGCCCCCGCACCATTGTATTTGAAGTATCAGGCACGATCGAGCTCAAGGATAGGTTAAACATTGAGAACCCGTATGTAACAATCGCCGGACAAACAGCACCAGGGGATGGAATCTGTTTAAAAGGTGCGACACTACTCATCGCAACGAATGATGTAATTGTTCGCTATCTTCGAGTTCGCCTGGGGGACAGGACCCATGGTCAAGGTAGTCTTCAGGGAAAAGATGCCATCAGCATTTCAGTTGGAGAAGATATTATTGTAGATCATTGTTCTGCAAGTTGGAGCCTGGATGAAGTGCTATCGAGCTCGACCCGAAACCCCAACTTAACCCGTGTGACTGTACAATGGTGTTTTATTACAGAAGGACTAAACCCCGATGGACACGGTTTTGGATCGTTGATTCGTGGAACTGGTGGAGCTAAGTACAGCTATCTTTATAACCTCTATGCTCACCATCGTGCCCGTAGCCCAAGACCTGGAAACTATGACTCCAATCCACATACGGAAGATCCTGAGGGTTTACTCCTGGATTTCAGAAACAATGTGATATACAATTGGGCTGGGGCTCATGCTGGCTATAATAGTGATAGCAAAAGTGTAACCCGATTGAATTATGTTGGGAATTACCTCATCCCCGGCGCAAATTCGAAGAACAACGGGATTGCCTATTCCACGGGATCTCCCTACAACCAGTCGTATTTCAAAGGCAACTATTATAATGGCAAACAACCACAGGATCAATGGAGTTTATTAACTTTTCGCGAGTCCTGGACAGAAGAAAACATTCGTAACTATAAGCAAAGTCAAGCCTTGGAAACAGGGCCCATATCCAGATTAGATGCGCCCTCCGCCTATCATAAGATTTTGGAATCCGGGGGTGCTATTCTACCTAAAAGAGATGCAGTTGATCTTCGAATAGTAAATGACCTCAGAAATCGGACGGGCAGCATCATTAAAAGCCAGGAATATGTGGGAGGCTGGCCAATCTTAAATTCACTTCCTGCCCCAGTTGATACCGACCGTGATGGTATACCGGATGATTGGGAAAGAAACAATGGCCTTAACCCGAATGATAAGGAAGACAAAAACAAACTTGCAGATGATGGATACACTATGCTTGAAAAGTATCTGAATAGTCTTACTGCTTTGACGCTAAACGATCAACAAGAAGATAAGACCACTATGGGCTGGAAAGGAGGAAAGGATACAACGGCACTAGATCCTGTCAAATCGGGCGTTTACAAATGGGCTGATCAACCGGCAAAACCTGGGAAATTGAGAGGATCGAGAAAGTTCCTCGAAGGTTCATCCTCTCATTTCGAATACCTGAAAATTCATGCTACCACTCAATTTCCGGGAGCGGAGCCCAGCACGGCACATGCCAATGAGGAATTTGAAGAATGCATCATTGTGAAAGAGGGGCGAATGAAAGTCACCATCGAAGGGCAAAGTAGGATACTGGAATCCGGAGGAGTTGTGCTATTGATGCCTCAGCAAATGCATTCACTTGAGAATGTGGGTAGTACCAATCTCTCCTATTATGTAATGAAGTATAAATCCAAAAAGAAAATGGATATAGCAAGAGGAATAGCTTCAGGTGGGTCGCTTATGCTGAATGCCGATTCGCTCAGCTTCAAACCCGGCAAACGTGGTGGCGGAAAGCCCTATTTCGACCGGCCTACTGCCATGTGCGAACGATTCGAAATGCACCTTACTCAATTAAATAACAAGGGCCCCAGCCATAAGCCCCATGCACATGTAGAAACAGAACTCATCCTTGTAATATCGGGAGAAACAGAAATGACAATTGATGGGAAGGTGTATGAGGGCTCAGCAGGTGATTTTTATTTTATAGATTCTCAATTGCTGCATGGGGTTAGCAACGCAACTGACAAGCCATGTTCTTATTTCGTATATAAATGGAACTAAAAATATGTAGAAGCCAGTCCGACAGATTGGTTATCCTGTTCTGCGGCCAACTCCTATGATCCTGATGGTGACGACCTGGTGGATCTGTGGTGGATTTACCCAGTGCCTGCAACAAATCAAGGAGAGATGCCTTGATGAACACGCTAAAGTCTCGAGTCCGGTTAATGATACTCTATGACATTAATGGTCAAAGCATAGATTTGAAACTGGTGTTAAACCATTTTTTCAAGGTTATGATGAACCCAAAGGAATAGTTTATATAAATAACCACTTGTATTTTTCAGATGTAACACCTATTTGGAAAGTAGATGGGAAGGCGGAAAAAGCCTCTGTACTAATGGATAGATTAAAATCTACAGCAGGCTTTTACTTAGAAGAAGATAAAGAACGGCTACTTCTTCCTGACATGATGGAAGGTGTAATATATGCTGTTGATATCAATAATTGAATCCAATAAGAAACAAATAAAATGATTAAGAGCATCAACGATTGTACGGTATTGAACAATGGCCTAGAAATGCCTTGGTTGGGCTTTGGAGTATTTCAAATTGACGATGGCGCTGAAGTTGAAAAGGCAGTAAAAAAAGCCCTTGAGGTTGGATATCGAAGCATAGACACGGCCGCAGTATATGGAAACGAAAAGGGTGTGGGCAAGGCGATCAGAGAAAGCGGCGTACCCCGTGACGAAATATTTTTGACTACCAAGGTATGGAATGATGATCTGAGGAAGAAACGAGTTATGGCTGCCTTTGTAGAAAGCCTGGACAGATTGGATACAGATTATGTGGATTTGTATCTGGTTCATTGGCCAGTTGAAAACTGTTACCTCGAAGCATGGTCAGAAATGGAAAAAATCTATCGAAGTGGTCGTGCTAAGGCCATTGGGCTTAGTAATTTCATGGTACACCACCTTGAAGATGTTTTGGGAAGATGCGAGATAAAACCAGCAGTGAATCAGGTTGAGTTTCATCCACAGCTTGTCCAGCCAGGGTTGTTGAAATTTTGTCGAGAGCATCAAATTCAATTGGAGGCATGGAGTCCATTGATCAAAGGTCAGGTTACTGAGATAAGAGTCATTAGAGAACTGGCTGAAAAGTATGGAAAGAGCCCCGCACAAATTACATTACGCTGGCATTTGCAGCATCAGGTAGTGACGATTCCAAAATCATCTAAACCACACCGCATCGCTGAAAATGCCCAGTTTTTCGACTTTGAAATTTCTCAAACAGACATGGCCCTTTTGGATTCACTTGATGAAGGAAAACGCGTTGGGCCAGACCCGAATAATTTTAACTTTTAAGACCGAATTATTGAGCACTTACTTAAAGGAAGTCAAGGACTTAAATTGGAAGTTGGTTAGTCTGGAAAAAATCAAAAAAAAACATGTGATTGATTATCACTTTTTTTAAAAGGCAACTTGAATTAGATAAACGAAAAGCACTAACTCATAAATACTATGAATCGTCAAAAATTTATCACATCAATAGGATTAGCTGGCCTGACCATATTCCTGCCCAAGACTGCATTATCCATGACCAATCAGCCACAGAAATTATTTTTTAAGGATGATGGTAAGATTCCTAATAATAAACTGCCTTTAATTCTTTACAAAAACGCCTTTGATGATCGGGGAAGTCGTGGAGCTTCCTGGTTGGAGAAGCGATTTTCTGATAATAACTGGACAAATTCATGGCGCAACGGGATCTATTCTTTTCATCATTATCATAGTACTTCACATGAAGTTTTGGGTATATACTCTGGTAGTGCATTGGTGCATCTGGGCGGGGAAGAAGGCGAAAAGATTCAGATAGAAGCAGGAGACATTATCATTATTCCGGCAGGTGTAGGGCACAAAAACTTGGGAAGCAAAGGCTTGGGCGTCGTTGGTGCCTATCCCGACGGACGTAACTGGGACCTAAACCACGGACTTCCGGGAGAACGGCCAAAAGCCGATGAAAATATTGCAGCTTTGCCCATTCCGAATGCCGATCCACTTTTAGGACCTCATGATGGACTCAAACAGATTTGGCTGTAAAGACTTTGATAGAAAGGGCTGAAGTACCTCCAAGTGCAAATGCACCGATTGCTCCTTTTAATTTCATTAATAAGATTCATGGTATTATAAATAGATTAAGGTGAATTCGGAGGTATCATTTTTGATTACTAATACTTAGGTTATTGGGCCTGGATTGAATAAAACAAGATCGTTGCATAATCCCAGGCGATCACATGCCACCTGTTTTTTTCCACTGGCAATATCAAGAATCAAATGGAATAAGTCCCAACCCATTTCTTCAATAGTCTTTTCCCCTAAGGCAATAGGGCCTGCGTCAAAATCGATCAAATCATGCCATCTGCGACTCAATTTTGAATTCGAACTTATTTTTACTACAGGTACCATCGACAACCCATAGGGGGTTCCCCGTCCGGTAATAAACAAATGCATATTCATGCCTGCTGCTACCTGTAGGGTTCCACAGATGAAGTCACTGGCAGGAGTGGCGGCAAATGAAAGCCCCCTTTTTCGAAGCTTTTCTCCGGGAGGAATGACATCGACAATAGGGCTTGTTCCTGATTTTGCAATTGATCCAAGTGCTTTTTCAACAATATTGCTAATACCGCCCATCTTATTTCCAGGTGTCGGGTTGGCACTTCTGTCGGAATTTCCCTGTAGAAGGTATGCATCGTACCATTGCATTTCATTGATCAATGCCTGCCCCACTTTTTTATCAATAGCTCGCGACACCAGCAAATGAATAGCATCACGAACTTCAGTCACTTCAGAAAATAGCACACTACCGCCAGCCCGCACGATTAAATCGGAAACAAAACCAGCAACAGGATTGCCTGTAATTCCTGAAAAAGCATCACTACCTCCACATTGCATTCCGACTACCAGATCAGATACAGGGCAGGGCTCACGCTTCCGTTCATTCAGTTTTTTTAGATAATTTTTTGCCATTTCCATTGCCCCCTTGACCATGTCTTCGAAACGCTGAAAACGCTCGTCCTGCATATACATAATATGTGAGCCCGAATCTTCTTTCTGGTCATTTGTTAGCAATCGCTCCGGTCTCAATTTTTCGCAACCCAGACCTAAGACCATGACTTCTCCACCAAAGTTTGGATTGTTGGCAATATTTCGGATAGTTCTAATGGGTATAATGGCTGCCGGGGCATCGATAGCAACTCCACAACCGTAACTGTGCGTGATGGCCACTACGTCATCAACATTTGAGAACTGGTCTAACAATTCAGCCTTTATTTTATTGGCTACATGCTCGGCTAAGCCTGCTACACATTGAACGCTGGTAGATATTCCAAGTATATTTCTGGTACCCACACTTCCATCTTTATTCTTGTAGCCATCAAAAAAATAACCTTTCAACGGTTCTGGTTTTGAAAGACGTCTGTCTTGTAATGGGATACTTTCCAAACGAGGCGGTTCGGGAATTATCATCTTACCGAAATGCACCAACCTGCCTTTGTCAATAGGTTCTTTTGCAAGGCCAATTACTTCACCATAGCGAATAATTTCTTTTCCTTGCTCCATATGCTCCAGGGCTATTTTAAATCCCATTGGAATATCTTCACGCAATAAGATTCCATCTTCTGTTTTTGAACCCTTTTTCAAGCCATTCAAATTTGTTACAATTCCGACATTGTCATTGGGCGCTACTTTCAATATATTGTGAGTTGCCATTTGTATTATGCTATATTAGTGTACATCCTTTTGTTATATACTTCTGCAATTACCAGATTTTATGTGGGTTTGTGGGTTTTGATATAATCAGGATCAATATGAACACCAAGCCCAGAGCCAGCCGGAACCTTGATCACCCCGTCTATACTTTCAAATTTCTCAGCTTTACTTTCAATTGGAATTATTGTACCGTTGGCATCTTTGGTTTGAAATAATTTGAACTCATGATATTGCTCTGCTGCGGGGCAGACAGATACCATTTGTAGCATATATACATAACCCAGGCCTCCTCCGGATATATGAGGTGTTATTTTTAATCCTGCAGCCTCGGCCATACGTGCCACTTTCATCGTGCGGATCATGCCTCCAAAATAAAACAGGTCGGGCTGTATGATTTGGAAAACCTCATTTCCAATCAAATACCGGAAGGCATGCATTCCAAACTCTTCTTCGCCTCCGGCCATTGGAATATTGAGTGCTGCTTCCACTTGTTTCTGCTCTTCGTACCAATCCCAGGGTAAGGGTTCTTCATAGAAATAGTAGTTATAGTCTTCGAGGATTTCACCAATTCGTATGGCCTCTTTTACGGAATAGGAGCCGTTACCATCAATCATAAGCACCATTTCGTCGCCAAATAGTTCTCGCGCCATGCGGATCAATTTTTCCGTACGGCCTGGCGCGTTATCAATATCTGATGCAAGGTTGTCGCCGCGCCCTGCTCTGAGCTTAATGGCCTTGGCCTTCGTTTCTAAGGCATCCTGTTTCATCAATTCGAGCGATTCTTCAGGTTCCAGTTTTCGGAGGTTGCTATAATGATGCCCCAGGTAAATAGATACCTCAGGATTCAAAATGTCGCCAATCAATTGTCCTGCGGGCTTGTTGGCAATATTACCAAGCATATCCAGGATGGCAAATTCAAGCGTAGCAATTTGCACACAAAAGGGTACGCCTTGAGTCTTAACATTAGTTTCAGATACCAAATAAATGAGTTGATCCAAATCACGGGCATCCTTCCCTGTAAAGTATGGAATTATAGTATTCACAAACATTGGATAGCTTTGTTTGGAAATAAATGGATGGCCAATGGAAATACCTTTCGCACCATCCTTCGAACGTACCTGGCAAATGAAGTTATTCCGATCTTGGAGCAGTTGGATGGATTCGATGATGACCGGCGAAGGGAATAGTTCTCTTTTTAGTACCGGTAGGTTTAGAATCTCGTCAAGAGTAGAATAATCAGAGCTATCATATTTTGACTTGCCATTTGACTTGCCATTTGACTTGCAGGAGGACAAAGGTGAGATTAGTGTCGAACCACCAACAAGGGCAGCCGTTGTGATAAATGTTCTTCTATTTGTGTGCATAGCATTTTTTTATTGAATAGTTGGAATTAAGACTGGTTTTTGTCAAGAACAAGGAATTTCTGTAGAATTTTGAGCAGAGATAAAGATGCCCGCGAGTAAACACAGTACTAAAATGGAGCCCCATTTCCAAAATTGAGATATTGGATATAATGTATTCATATTTATGATTTACCTGTTTAATTTTACAATAATGTAGGGCGTTTCCTGCTCCAAATCAGGATAGATAAAGCCATTCCTCTCCTTATCCATTATTTCAATGAAATACATAAAATCGAAGGTAGGATCTATTTGATTGGCTGGTATTTCCACCTGGTAAATAGCACTTCCTTCTTCCGCTTTCATTGGCAAAGTCTGATAGTCCAAATGTTGATTTACAGAACGATATCTGAGGTTAATCCATTTTATGCCCTTAGGTGCTTTGATGCTTGCTTTGATATTGATCGGTTGATTAACTAGTGCATTACTAATGGCTTGATGCTGAATTTCAAACTGATTAGCAGTTGGGATACTTGACGCCTCTTTATACAAAGGGGCTGTTCTAGGGCTGTTGGTTTTTCCTAGAGTATTTCTTTCAGCCTGTAGTTGCTCTAACCCTTGTTTCAGATAACTGAGTTCGTCTCTCCAATGACCTGAGAGATGATGATTGATGCCCATAAATACACTTTCATGCATTCCGAACATCAGATCAGGAGCATATACACCTCCCGCCGTTTCCACTATTCTTTGCCAAGCTTCAATGGCTAATTTTTCGTACCTAATGGCATCATCCAACGCATGTGGATCATTGGTCTGTTTAAAGATTCGATAGCATACTGCAGCAGGAATCCGATGGGAATGATATAAGGCCAGATTAGCCGTTATCTTTAAATCCGTTAGGGTTGAAAATAATTCCTTGTTATCTGCAGGAGCAAGTTTTTCCGTTTCGGCAATTAGTTCATTTAGCTCGTCGTGCGTACGTTTAAACCATGTGCTGGTAGCGGATGGCAACCTTTTGGGGGTCTCGCCACCTTCTATGAGCAGTTTTGCTTCTGTATCGAAGCTGGCGAATTGTTGAATATCGCTGCCCTCCGCTTTAGCATATTCTTGCAGGTGGCCATATCGTTGCTTTTCGGCCCAGGCGCGTGTGGTGGGAAATTTGCCGTAAGGCGAACAGGCTGCCACGATCATTGGCAATACCCAGCCTGCTTTGTGCATAGCTTTCTGAACAAGTTCCCCGGCTTGTTTTCCAAAACGTTTTTCAAATTCGAAACCCCAAACCTCAGATGGTGTATTGGGGTTATACCCCAGGCGACCAAAAACCTGAAAGAAATGCCAATATCGTTCAAACTCATATTGATAGTAAACAAAAGGAGGGGTTAATATGTCAAATGGCTCTTGCTTGTGTGGTTGTGCTTCCATTTTTGTTGCAAGAGGTTCATTGACCTCAAAACCTGTACCATCGTAAAGGTGTGTACTCGCTACAAAGCGTTTCGCATACTCCGGACTGCCCCAGAGCAACAAACGATGGGTGCCTCCGTTCCACATGCGCCAGTGAATTTTGTAATCTTTTGGATAGCGAAGCATATCTGCATAACCATGTCTCCGGTCAAACTGATTTTCGCGATTGATATGGGTAGGGTGAAAGGGAAGTCCCATTTGTTCCATCCAGTACTTGGTGGTAATGGTGAAGTTTAGCCCCAAATCACTTGCCACTTTGATGATGGATTCTGGCAACTCCTTAGCCCGTAAATCAATTTGAAAATCAGGAGATACGGTCTTGATCATAGTAATTATCTCGCTCCAAAACAAGGCCATCTCTTCCCCTCTTTTCAATCCTGATTCATTGTGCATTCGAAATTGAATACCATCCAGTTTGGGCACTTTTTGCATAAACTTTGTCAATGCCGCTTTGGTATAGTCTGGCAAATTTTCGGCATGCAGGCCATCTACCATATGCCCCTTGTCAAACGTTGCCAATTCTTCTGCCGTCAAGCCGCCTGCCTGGACGCCCCCGCGATAGATATGATCCCAAATACCCACTTTAAAATCCAGGCCTCTTTCATGGGCCATTTCGATTAGACGATTAAGGGCTTTTAAGTTTTTCTCTTGTTCAGCTTCGGTTATATCCCTCATTTTTACTTCAGGAAACCCGTCCACATTGAAAAAGTACGGATAAGAGGGGGCGAGGAACCCTGCATTTTCGTAACCAAATATGACCACCAGGGTGTTGAACCGGTTTTTGGCCAGCATATCCATGTACTCTGCCCAGTAGTTTTCATCGTAAAACCGACTTTCCCAATAGGCGCGATTCATGGTATATATGGAAATAGAACGGGTAACAACATCGGGAGATTCGGCGATTGTACTCAAGGCAGTCAGCGGGTTGGCAGTGCCAGGATTCCTATTGATGCGTTCACCAGCATCTATCAAAGCATACATCAACCCACGATCGTCAAATCCATTAATGACCCAAACCTGTTTTTTACGATCAGATGCTTCCCAAATAGCTAAAGACTCGGCTTTAGTAAGGATAGTTTGATTGGAACTTTGGGCAAGCTTGGCAGCTTCACCATGTCCACTAAAAAGTCCCACTACCAATAGCCTGCTCCCACTGGCTTGTTCCAAGCTGTTTACCGTTTCATAGGAAATGTTTTGCCTATCCAGATTAGCGGTCAACACAGCAAGCCCATGTTCCACAGGGCTTCCGATGTTTTCATCAATAATAAGCGATATATCAGGCTGTCGACTACATGAAAGAGCTATATTTATGGCAATTAAAAACCATATGGCGATTGCGGGTCTATGGAATATAGATATATTCATATGCTCGTTCTTTTTTTAGATGAGAGAACTATTTTTCCATAATAAGTCCATCATATTTACAACAACTTCAGCTTTGCTTTCAATACATTGGACGTTCCCTTTCTAGAACCGGATTGCCCTCCTCCTACGGATATTTCAAAGCTTATACTGCGGATTTCCCGCTCGTTCTTCTCGTTTATAATGCGGAAACTTTCGGGAGGTAGGGTGAATTGTGCCGTTCGACTTTCTCCTGCCTTGAGACCGACCCTATCAAAGGCTTTTAAGGATGTAATTGGAGCTGGAATCGGTGAGTTCATTTGTGATACATAAAGCTGCACCACTTCTTCTCCATTCCGGTTGCAGGTAGGGCCTTGTCGTATTGTGCTGGCACATACACATAATAATCTCTAGTGGTATTGGGATAGATTTTGCTTTCCCAGCTATGTTGGGTAACTGTCCCCATCGGAATACTTTCATAAGATCAGGGATTTGGCCCCAATTTGCAGGGTTCTTGTGCAGCCACTATTGACCAAATTAACATTATACCTATTGAAGAGAGTTGGTTTTTCATTTTTGGATTTTCTAAAAAAATACAAAGATTTGCTGTAATTTTAAAAGTGAAAATTATTAGGGTCGGGCCCAACCCTCCTTCCTTCATCAAACGAATCCAAAAGAGTCACTTTTATTACTGCACTTTCGACCTTAGTCCCATCCTCAATTTGAAAATACACCTAAGTCCAGCCAAGGCATTTTTAATGCCATTGTATCGTAACGGACAATCCTTAATACTCTTAGTCATCTTGCTTGTTTTTGATTGGATTTATTTTTTAGTAAACTATAATTCCTACTTCTCAACTTTAGTATTGCTGATACAAGCGACTTTCTTTGAATAGGGCAACCTGCTTTGTACATTAATGATACCTTGTCCGCCATATATATAGGCTATGGATCTCGCTATGCCACCTTCTGTTGGCATTAAGGGCAAATATACTTTTTGGTAGAATGGGTGACTTGTTGGGTCTATATCTTTGGGAAAGGAAAGCTAAACAATCCATTTACCATCTGGTGAAAAACGAGAGAACCAATCATTCTATTCATCAAATGTGACCTGCTCTTCTTCACTTCGATCTGCTTTCATGCACCATGTTTGCATGGTGCCAGTACGCGCATAAGTGGCTTAGATGGAGTATTGAGGTGTTTTTTCAAGCCTTTAAAGGATAACCATCGGGTGGAGTTCGTAAAACATACTCTCTATAAGCAAAAGCAAGTCAGTACCTCTGTTATTTAGTTATAGATCTGTAGAATACATATTTCCTATGTAGTGAATGCTATTTACTTCATCAAAGATAGAAGCCTCTACTGCTATCTGAGAAACGCCAATTAGGAAGATGTTAGGCCCCTCAATTGCAGAGGGCAAATCTGAGCGATTTCGAATATCTCCAAATATTTAGCATCACCGGATTTTGCTAGAGAAAGGAAGGCCTAAATAACACAATCGATTGCGTAACATTTATTATCTTTATTTGTAGACGAAGAAACCGGCCCCAAGCTGAGACAGATATTTGCATGAGCGGGGGTGCTGAAGAGGGCTGGAAAACAGATCTAAGCGCATGTTTAGTGATTACCGCATATATGCTAACACCCTGTCTATCATATACTAAGGAGCAAATTCTCAAGAATTGTTGAACAAATAAGTATTTATTGCGTAGTTTAAGGTGTAATAGCCCAATATATCATCAAACACATAATGGTTGAAAAGAAGAAGAAAAGAATAACTATTTACGACCTCGCCGAAGAATTAAATGTTTCGCCTTCCACTGTATCAAGAGCATTAAAAGATCACTTCAGCATTGGAGCGAAAACCAAGAAAGCCATCAAGAAGCTAGCTAAAGAGCGGGGTTATCGTCCCAACTCTTTGGCATCTTCTCTGCGGACCAACAGCACCAATACCATTGGCGTGTTGGTGTCTTGGATCAATAGACCCTTTATTTCTTCTCTAATCTCGGGAATAGAGAAAGAGGCTCGGCAATCCGGACATCATGTCATCATCTCACAGTCCTACGATAAAACAGAATTGGAAAAAGAGAGTCTGCAAGCCATGTTTGCGAGTAGAATTTCAGCCTTGATTGTTTCGCTGGCCATGGAGACGAAAGACTATGACCATTTCGATCTTTTTGTAGAAAACGGGATCCCCGTAATCTTTGTAGACCGGACACCAGGAGAAACCAGCTTCACCAAGGTCAAAATTAACAACTTTAATGCGGGGTTTGAAGCCACGGAACATTTGATTGAGCAAGGTTGTAAACGCATCGCTCACTTTGGAGGAGCCAATCACCAGAGTATCTATCAAGATCGTAGATACGGTTACATGGCGGCGCTCAAAAAGAACAATCTAGATATTGATGAGTCGATCATCTTTCAAGCCAATTCTTTGAGCGCAGAAGAGGGGTTCCGCTTGACTGAACAAGTCCTGAGCATGGATAATCCACCAGATGGTATTTTCTGTGCTAATGATACCTCTGCGGTGAGTGCGATTTTATATGCTAAGAAAAAGGGTATCAAAATCCCCAGCGAATTAGCTGTTATTGGCTTTAATGATGATCCGATCTGCCAGGTTGTTGATCCTCCTCTTTCTTCGGCTTATCATCCTGCAGTGGAAATGGGCGAAGTAGCAGTCCGAAAAGCACTTTCGATCATGGGTAATGAAATCGAAACGAAAGAACTGAAATCGGATAAAGAGCAAGCTACCACACTGGAGACCTATATTATCACTAGAGCCTCCTCAAATCGAAAACAAACAAAGGAAAGTGAATAGGGCGGTGGCTTTTTTAAATTTATTACGCAATCGATTGTGTTTGTGTTGTTCATAGCCGATAATAGGACCTCAGGGAAGCAACTGTGGGCGACTACTCGTAATCGTACAGTTCAAATCGTTGAATTGTGTAGTTACCTTGAAAGATCCGTATGTGTCGCCCTTGGTGGGTTTGGTCTCCATTCAGATGCCTTAAAATATTCCAGTTCCCTTGATCAAAATACCCTTCATCCGCCTTTAGGATACCTACTATCTTATCTGCATCGGTACGTCTAAAGGTAATCGCCACCCCTGTCCCTGCTACATAGAATTCGTTCTCCTGAGTTTGGATAATGATGGCGCCGGCTGGTTCCCAAACTTCATTTTTAGCTTCCGCTGACCACCCCAAAGTATGACTGTGTTTCACTACGAATTCATAAGGGCCAAAAGTCAATATCGTTTCTTGTTTTTCTTTATCCAATAGAATACCCTTTATTTTACCTTGACCGTGTTGTTCGGTGATCAGAGGAGTCAGCTGGGCAAGTATTTTGTATCCTTTGGCTAAGTCCTCTTCCGCTGGCTTTGGCTTCGAATCGATGGAAAAAGGTGAAAAACCTAGGCTCTCATAGTGGCCAATGGTAAAGAAGGCTTTGGCAGCTACAGTATTGTCGAAGCGGTGCTCTGGGATAAACAAGGGATTCCCTTGTCGAGTATACAGATCGCACCAGTATTCAATATTGGGGAAATAGAAATCAGGAGAAAAGAAATCGATACTAGGTGCACCTGCCTTCCATATATCCATAATATGGGGCAGCGGTCCAGCGCTAGGATAACCCGTACCTGGTTTCCTACCTGGTCTTATCAATGCAGCATTCACAAACATGGGCAGTGGATGTATGGCTTTTCCCGCTTCCACAATCTTGTTCGTAAATTTTGCGTAATACCAGGCCATGAAAAGTTCATCTGTATGGCTTCCCACTCCAAATATGTCCTCCCAATTGCCCTCAGTTTTGAATCCATATTGCTTCCAGCGCTCATAGAATTCTGGAACTAACGAAGACTTGTTTTCCACTAGATACTTCATAAGCGCTACAGGTACATCTGCCGAGAACTGCTTATTGGCTAAGAGGCTATGATCCCTAGCCACAGGGAGCATACCGATTTCATTCTCAGGCTGCATCATAATGATGGTATGCTGCTCCCCATCTATCTCTTTGATGTGCCGCATCAGGGCCTGATAGGCTCTCAAATCGGCCATGAGGTTGCTCTCGCTGAAAGGGGTTAGAATTTCATGACTTTTCCCTTGATCATCTTTCACCCTTGGGAATCGCTCCTGGTCCGTCTTTACCCAACTTGGTACATGACTCGACATACTGTTTTTCCAGGAAGCAAACCATAATAAGATTAGCTTAAAGTCGTGTCTTTTCGCCTCAAAAATGAGTTGATCCAAAAGTGCAAAATCAAAAACACCCTCCTCGGGTTCGATCAATTCCCAATACACCGGAGCCAAAACAGTATTGAGATGCAAGGCTTTGAGCTTAGGCCAAATGGGCTGCATATATTCTGTACTCGTAAAGGAGGAATTGGCTAGTTCTCCACCCAAAATCAAGTAAGGTTTGTCATGTACAATCAATTGAGTGGTGCCTCCCTGTTGCTTCAAATGGGGAATAGATTTTGAGGGGGTTGGACTATTTTGCGCCAGACTAACTATGGTGAATACACCTATCAGCCAACAGCTTAAACTCAATTGCTGGATAAATCTTTTCATTGTGAATCGATTACTTTAACTACTAATCAATAACCTTCTCTGACAATTTTTGTGGCCAAGTGAAAGTGAGCAGTTAAAGCGACCATAAGAAGCTGTGCTTTTTGCTTTCAATTGACTCAAGAGCACAATAATTGTCAGAGACCATCAATAATTGGACCAATGGATACAGGCCCTATTTCTGTGAACACTTTTATGGTGTTCCTCATGGATTTCTATTTGGTCTGGAATGGCGAGGCAGGTAAGCCTGCTCGATTGCAAAGGTTGGGGTTATCGGGATTGTCTGCCCAGGCGTAGCGGACGTATTTTGGATGAGCTACCTCCTCATTCCAAACTACCACCTCATCTCCTTCAATCCTGGCTTCGGCCCAAACGAATACCCCATCCTCCCCAGCTATGGCAAACTCACTTAAAGGTTCTCCGTCACTGGTGGTGAGTCCTCCGCCAAGTTGTGAAAAGGAGAGGATCATCCGGTTCCCCTCGATTCTATGACCTTTATATAGGGGGCCGGAGTAGACTAGCTCTTCTCCATAGGCGAGTCGTAGTGCAGCTAAGGCCATCCTTTCTCCAACATCTTTTTTATTATCCGGATGAATGTCGTTCCATTCCCCCAGGTCAATATTTACGGTCATAGCAGTTTGGGGTATCTTGAGGCCTTTGAATTGTGATGCTCTGAATTCTGCCCATTTACTTTCCGACGGCAAATAGTTGACCTCCATGAAATTGGGCAGTTGAGCATAGATGAACGGCAGATCAGGATCTTGGAATTTCTTTCTCCAATCGTAAACCAAAGCGGGTAGCAAATCGGCATATTCTTCGGGACGACCAGCATTGCTTTCTCCTTGATACCATAAAATCCCTTTTATCGGTAGATCGATGTAAGGAGCGACCATGCCATTGTAGAGCGAGGTCGGTTCATTTTGGGGATTGATCCTGGGGGGAGCAGTGGCGGAGCGGCTGCTTGGAATGTAT
>JAHQWA010000260.1 GCA_019634045.1 Saprospiraceae bacterium | reverse complement strand
GTTTGAGGGTTTTCAGAAAATTATATAGAATTAGTTGTTCTAAAGCTCGGGTTTTTCTTCATTCGGTCCGTCCAGTGGAATCTTATGCAAGCAATAGACTTTCCGTTGCTCTTTTGGCGGCCGATTTTCCAAGGCAATTTCTGGGTCTGCTTTGAAGGGAACGCCGTACAGATTGTGGTGGACGTACAAGGTGTTATCGCCTATATCCTTTTCAAATCCCACCATCCCAATATTCGATTGAAAAAGAATTTGACGAGTGTGATTGACCTTTTTTGCCTGGGTGATATGTCTGGCTGCAATCTTTCGAAGTGCATCCATGGTTCTGTCTGTGGTATCCGGCGGCATACTCTCCACTTGCGTTAGCTCAGGCCTATCCGCTTCTTTTCGCATATCCAACACATTGTACATGCGCCAAGACCAGTCGGGTGGATTAGCAGCTTTCGTCTTTGTACCCTCCGGCCACCCATAGGTGGAGATCAAAACTGGTTCCTTACGGAGTTTGTGCTTTAAAAAGGGATTCACATTTGATCCATCTGGAAAAACTAGAGGGCTTGGGTCTTTATCCTTCCATGCCAGGCGCTCCGCTTTCAGTTCTTGACGGACTAGTTTACTGGCTGTAGGTAGGCGTTGAGCCACAATTTGAATATAACTCGGCATCACATTGCGCAAACCACTGGAGGTAAGCTGGGCAAAGCAAGCGGGTTTTGTATCATTCTTTTTCCAATAAAACAAGCCTTGACTGGAAGCATAATGAACATCCCCCGACAGTATAACCACCTTCTTGAAGGCAGCCAGGCGCTTTAGTATTTCTTCTTGCGATTCGGGATCAAAGACCCAAGCCTCAATAGCATCCGGATTGGTTCCTTTCATACCAGATTTGACCTTCTCGTTTCCGGTTAGAAACCCTGCATAGTCGAAGACTTTATGTGCTGCGGGAGCAATGAATTCATCCAGGACCGAAGGACCAAGTATCGGCAAAGGGGCCACCACAATCAATACTTCATCATCCTTAGGAGAAGGATTGGCGGGAATGAGGTCTTTCATGCCAC
The DNA here is from genome assembly GCA_019634045.1 of Saprospiraceae bacterium. Classification (GTDB taxonomy): domain Bacteria; phylum Bacteroidota; class Bacteroidia; order Chitinophagales; family Saprospiraceae; genus DT-111. The sequence goes on along the minus strand of JAHQWA010000260.1, from coordinate 4,490 downwards.
TAACATCGAGGTTGCCTGGTGCTCCAGCGAAGGAAACAAAACTACGTCGAGTGCGATTATCAACTACCAGCACCTTGTGTTTAGATCCTTTTACACCATAGTGCCATTTAATGAGTGGACTCCTATTTTTGGGTAGCTCATATCGTCCACTGAAGGTCACCTTCACCCGATGGTGGTGATCTATGCCCAACAGAAAATCGATGGTGTCTTCCGCTTCAATATTGGGGCCAGTATTGTCTGGTTGAAACAACTCCATAATTTGCGAAAGCAAAAAGCTATGTGGATTGCCGATTGCTTTTAACACTTCACTCCCATCAGCTTCTTCATATTTGCGGATCGTCACTGCATCCTTTCGACCTGATTCTTCAAGTAACCATTCCCCTTTCACCAATTTTTTAATGTTGGTTTTTGCTTGGTCCAGAATGATTCCTGCTGCGGCAAAAGCATCCCGCAGAGTATCCGTTAGTTGGGTATTTTCGAGTTCGGCTTCTAGCGAAACGTCAAGTTCCACGAGATATCCTTGCTTCAAGTAGGCGCCTGGCCGATTACCCCAATCTTGAAACAAGGCATAACTCATCAGGCCATTGCGTACCACATTTCGCCCCAAAGGAGAAGAATGTACGCGGTCACGCCAGGCCGGATTGAGGTTCCAGTCATCACTTATTTCATGATCATCAAACATCATGTAGGTCGAGATATTGGCAAGGGCTCTTCTTACTTTTGGCAGGGTGCGATGGAGCGTTTTGGCCCGGTTGTCATAATCCACATATTTCTCGTAAGTGAATACCTTTTCACCGTCGGGGCCTTCAATCTCTACCTCTTTTTTCCCATACAGCCCTCCTAACAGTCCTCGGAGGTATTGTAAAAATTCTTCAAACGCTGTCTTCTGCTCCGCATTTAGGGTATCCTTGAATTGGTTCAACTCTATAAAAGCGGCACCGTTCTCTGTATTTTGCTTTTCCGTCAAGACCGTTTTCCGCTTGTCTTTATCCGTTAAGGTTGCGTATAGGATTTCCAAGACCTCCTTCATCACAGTTTCATCAAAAAGCAGATCGGGGTCATTTCGCTCATCAGTCAAGTTCCGCCGAAAAATTGCACCATAACTTTCGGGAAGCGTAAGGGCGGTGTTAAAAACTTCTTCAAAAGTGGGCAAATTATCTACATCCCAAAGTGTATCTGACCAAACCGACAAGTACATAGCGGCAAACTCTCCAAAGGCCAGCAGATGATTCGATTGTGAACCAGTGAGGCGAGCATCTGAGTCTACTAAGCGATTCCGATAGAAAGAAGGAAAGTTGGTAGTCGTGGCCGAAAACCGATCAACACCCCCATCTGGATTTACCCATTCGGTATGCAGTTTTTCTTGGTTATCCAGAAAAATATTGCCCCATTCGGTTAGGTTATGCAAGAGGTTGCCCAATACCGAATCCGCGTAGATCTGATCCCCAGAAAGGAAAAGTTGATGTGGTCGGCCGATGGGGTTGAGTAAATCATCCTTAATGAAATCGTCTACCCAGGCAAGCGCATCTTCGTATTGATTAGCATTGTTGCGACAAGAACCGTGCAAAATTTTCAGGTCTTCCAATGACCTTGGCGCCAACACAAAACTCGGCAGTTGATCTACTTGATAACTGATGGCTGTATTGCCAAAGGTATCAGCAACATCGAGCAGTTGGAGCGACTGAAAATCATCTGTAGAATTGTCTTCCCAGGTGAACTTCATATTGTAAGAATAGATCGTTTCTGGTTGGAGGGTATTCTCATTCTTCAATTTCATGGTCACTACCGCCAGATGCAGATGCTTGCCTATTTGAACCGTATCTTGTTCTACCTTTTGTACGACGGGTGTATCTTCGACATCCTCATGATCCATTTCTCCTTGCCAGATCGAAAGCTCGATTGTTGCAGCCGATTGCAAGGCCACCCAAATTCCGACCAGGTTGGACTCTACTTTCCTAACGATCGGACCACCGATAATAGGAGGCAGATCGGTGATCTGTTTGGCTTCGTTTTTCAATGACATAACAAAAAGTTGTCAGTTTTCCGGTGGTCAGTAATCCCTTGGATAGTCATCCACTACAAGGGAGTAACTGATCAGCGGAAACTAGGTTAATGATTAGGCAGGAATAATGGCCGCCAATTCAATAGCTACCCGCACCTGATTTTGAAGAAAAGCTTTGGCAATGAACGCTGGTTTATCCCAATTTTCACTTTCTATCAATGGCATCCGATTATCGAGGTAATCACCTGCTGTAAGATTTTCAAAATGTTGCCAACTCATATTATCCAACGTCATCGTCTGCAGCACTGCCGGATCGGTTTCATCCGTTTCATCCAGGCCATAACGAAGGTCAGACATTCGCTCCTCGAAGACCAGGAAATAATCGACCAATGCCGCCTTACCGATTGGAAAACCCAGAAAAGTCATATCGGGTAGCAGACTACCTTCAAAAACTGGAAAAATTCTAGGGGCGGTGGCACTGTAATTTGGAGTAGCCGGGGTATCGCCATTTTTTTCAACTAGATAGATCAAGGTATTGCTAAATTTCCGGAGCAATTCTCCTCGGAGTAGCACTACGATTTGATCTTCTGAATCCTTGTTAGCCTGGGCCAACTTGATCGGATGACTGCCTAAGCGGCTAGCCGCCGTCCATTTACTCGGCCGCTCGATATCTTTTTCCTCTTCCCGGGTAAGCAACCAATGCTCAATGGCTTTTTCATAAGCCTGCGCCACTTGTTGTTCGGCTACTTCTGGGTCTCCATTGGTGTAGGTGGCTTCGATTTTCTCCCATGTATCAAATTGGTTGTTGAATTGATTTTGAATTTGAGCCAAGAACTCCTGTCCAATGGTCGAATTTCTAAACAATTCCTTTTCCTGCTGGTCCGCAGAATAAATGCTGGTGTCCCAAAACTTGCGGAAATAACTCCCCCGTAGATCGGTCGGGAATTCTCGCCATCGCAGTTCAGCGGCAAATTCATGGTTGAGTCCCACCAAGAAAGCTTCTACGAATCGACGATTGGTTTGCAAAAGGCCAACGGTATTCTCAGGAATATTTTCCAGCCCAGGCAGGATGTACTCCTGCGATAAATCTCGCAGAAAACGATACATAGCCCGGTGAAATTCAGGATACCACATCACTGGCCGTAATGGATCTTCTACCTGGGCATTTTTGAGCGATTTCTTCCCCCGTTTCCGCTTTCCACCACTCACCTTGGCTTGGCATTTTCTTTCCCAGGCGCGCACTTTATCGATCCTACTCGTCAATCTCTTTTCGATGGTATTTCGAGGATTTAAGGCTAGCTTGGCTTTCTGCCCCATTTGGCTGAATACTGTTTCCGACTGATCTTCTTTATCCTGAATTTTATAGATAATTTTAGTCGTACTCCCTGCTCTATTGAGTAATCCATGTGGTCGAAAGCCTGGACTAACCAACTGGTTTCCGAGCAAAGGAGAATAAGTATATCCGGTACGCTTATCCTGCTTGGGCTTGGTTTTCGATAAGTATTTTTTAGCCTTTACATTGGTCAGGTTATTGGAGATTTCGCTACTTTTCAAACGGGCCTTCATGGTAAAAACGGCACCTTGATCCGTTGCTTTTTCAGTCGACTTAATTTTGCTTTGTAATGGCAATGCCATTTGCAATACATTCTCAGCCTGCATCGATTCCAGTCGCCGATACATTCGCAAGGAAACCTGCCTACCAAATCTTCCCAGGTTCAAGGTCCGATTTACTTTCTTAACTTCATGGTACTGTTGCCAGGCCGCCTTCATTAGGCTTTCCTGATGTTCTTTTACAAATCGAACCCCAAGTCCTGCTGAGGCTCTGTGTCGAAAGTCTAGATTGAGTTCTTCCAGCCAAGAAAGCTGAGCTGGATTCACTTGTGGATTGCCACCTTCTCCTCCTATATACCATTCGCCGTACACTGGCGGGGTGACGCGTAGTTTCTTCTCTCCATTTACAGTCGTTTCGCGCTGGTTCAGAAGTTCCGCCATCGCCTTTTGTACTCCGTTGGGATGGCTGGCAGCATCGTCCATACCCCACTTTTGGTATTGGGTATCCAGGGAGCGCAATGCTCCTTCCATTTGTAGTTCCAATTGATCTTGTCCTAGATTATATCCCGGATTGCTGCAATCAATAGGTTGGGTGCCTAGCCCCTGTAAGGTCCGGGGTTCTAATAGGCGAACCAGGTACTCGAAATCGGCCTTGGTATCCGTCTGAAAATCCCATGTAAAGTAATAGGGTAAGACTCGGCCTTTCGCTTCTTCTGGAGTTTCCCAGCTTAGTTGGGAATGATCTGCTGTTGAGGGAATATTCAAGCCGACATCTGCCCCAATTCGGTAAGTAGGAATTACAAAAGCCGTGTATTTGGTTTGTGGTGCTAATCTACGTGGACAAAGCAATCGGCTAACAGCTTGTTGGGGTGTCTGTACAATCCGCTGCTGTAATTGAGCTGTTGCCCTGGACGCCAAATCATTGAGGTGAATGTGT
>JAHQWA010000259.1 GCA_019634045.1 Saprospiraceae bacterium | reverse complement strand
GTAGTGATGCATCGACTGCTAGGGACCCGAGATCATTTGCTGGAATTGTTGAAAAAAGTTCTTCCAGAAAGTGGGCAAAATCAGATTGTCGATCTTTGCTCGGGGAGTGGAGGACCTATGCTATATGCTTTTGAGCATTTGAGAAAGGAGCCCGGCTTTGAGGACTTGTCTCTGACTATGACCGATTTATATCCCAATGAGGAATTTGCTAAGGAAGTCAATGAGCGTGCTGATGTAAAGCTTTCTTTTCAGAGAGAACCGCTAGACGCGACTCAGGTGGGGGATAAATTGAGAGGGCTTCGTACCATGGTGAGTAGTTTTCATCATATGCCACCGCTACTTGCCAAACGTATCCTCTTAGATGCAGAGAAGAGCCGGCAACCGATTCTGATCTTTGAGATAAGTGATAATAGTGTTCCCGTTTGGGCTAACTTTATCGCCATTCCGATCAATTTTATTATGTGTCTCTTCGTTACTCCCTTGGTTCGTCCAATGACTTGGCAACAGTTGTTGTTTACCTATCCCATCCCCATTATTCCTATTGCCTTTGCTTGGGATGGCGCCATTTCGAATGCCAGAACTTATACCTTGAAGGATATGGATGAGCTTTTGGAGGGTTTGGGCGCGGAAGGATACCAATGGGAAAAGAATACAATTGGGACTAGAAGGGCAAAAATGTTGTATTTGTGGGGCAGGCCGACCAGCTAAATGCGACTTTTACCTAACAAATAGGACACAATGCAAGATCGTTTTCAGAAATACAGTTACTTACTGATCTTGTCCATATTTGTGCTCACAGGCACACTTACGGCACAAGCTCCCAGTCCGTACCATGTTTCTTGGGAACGAGATGCCTATTATCTTGGGGGCGGACTGGGGGTAACCTTGCTAGGCTTTCACCTCAAAGCGAATACACCAAAACTGAAACTAAACGATCTGGACTTGGGTAAGGTCAATAGCTTTGACCGGATTGCCACCACCTATAGTTCTGGGAAAGCGGATAAATTGAGTGATCATACCATGAACCTCAGTGTGGGCTTGTCCATTGTCTTCCTAGCTAAAAAGAGGAGTCGAAAAGACTTTGGAAATGTAGCGCTACTTTTTACGGAAACAATGCTTTGGAATCAAGGACTTACCGACATCATAAAATCCACATCCAGAAGGCCACGACCTTATATTTTTGATGAAAATATTGATCCCGCCAAGGTGCTTAGCAGTAACGATCGGGCTAGCTTCGTCTCGGGTCACACCTCTGGTGCTACCGCTGCTGCTTTCTTCTTTGCCCGTACCTTTAGCGACTACTATCCGGAGAGTCCCTGGAAGCCCTATGTCTGGGGCGTTTCCATCGCACTTCCTGCTTTGACGGGCTATTTACGAGTGCGGGGCGGGCAGCATTATCCGACGGATGTGATTGCAGGATATCTATTGGGCGGGACTATCGGGTATTTAATTCCAAGCTTACATAAGAGCCCCCTGAAAGCCAAGGGTTTATCTTTGCACCCTACAGGTCAAGGCGTCTATTTATCCTATCGTTTTTAGTTCTAATGGTATAGGTTCAAAAAGGGCTCTTCCCACCTTTAGATTTCTTATATTTACAAATGGAAGTGGTTCTATGTTTTTGGACCATTTTTAGGAAGAATATCGTAATACAAAACACTTTTACCAACTTTTAACAAGAAGCTTATGCAAAAGAACCTAGACCGTCGCTCATTTCTGACAGCCGTCAGTATGTTGGCCGCGGGGAACTTAATGTCGGTCCCGTCCTGGGGCTTCGGCAATTCCAAAGCTAAGTTGAAAATCGTGCTAGTCGGAACTGGAGTGCGAGGCACATCCTTTTGGGGAAAAAGACTCGTCGACCAGTATTCTGATATCCTTGAATTTGTCGGACTTTGCGACATTAATGAGGGGCGATTGGCTTATGCTAAGACTTACATGGGAGTGAGCTGCCCTACTTTTACCGATTTTGAAGAAATGGTCAGTTCGACAAAACCAGATTTAGTAATTGTCACGACCAAGGATTCAACCCATCACGAATTCATCATCAAGGGCTTGGACATGGGCTGTGATGTCTTGACCGAGAAGCCATTGACCACGGATGAGGATAAGTGCCAAGCCATTTTGGATGCCGAGCGTCGCAATAATCGCAATGTGATTGTAGGGTTCAACTATCGTTGGAGTCCCTATATGACCAAGATTAAGGAGTTACTGGCGAACAATGAGATCGGGAAGGTGGTTTCCGTGGACTTTCACTGGTACCTCAATACCTATCATGGCGCTTCTTATTTCCGGCGTTGGCACGGCTTGCGGCAGGCGGGAGGAACGCTATGGGTGCATAAAGCTACCCACCATTTTGACTTGGTCAATTGGTGGTTGGATTCTGATCCTGCGGAGGTCTTTGCTTACGGTGCACTAGAGCACTATGGAAGTAATGGTCCGTTTAGGGGAGAAAACTGCCGAACCTGTGAGCACAAGAAGGATTGCAAGTTCCATTGGGATATTACCAAGAGTAAACGGAACATGGACCTTTATGTCAATAATGAAAAATACGATGGGTATGTAAGGGACAGCTGTCTGTTCCGACATGATATCAATATCTATGATAAAATGTCTGCTCAGATTAAATATGCGAATGACGTATTGGTCAATTATTCCTTGACTACCTACTCTCCGTTTGAAGGCTGGCGGATTGCCTTCAATGGTACAGATGGTCGTATCGAAGCCTGGTTGGATATTCCCTGGATGGAAAATAGTGGTATGGACCAAGCAGAATTACACGCTGCGGAAATGTCTCAGGATAAGAAAGATGATAAAGAGCGTAAGCCCATTATCCTACATAAGAACTGGAATGAATACCAGACCATCGAAGTGGTTTCCGAACGTGGTGGCCATGGTGGTGGAGACAAGCGATTGCACGATAAAATCTTCCGCAATCCCGATAACCCAGATCCCTATCAGCATTCTGCGGGTACTAGAGATGGGGCGATGTCCATCTTGGTGGGAATTGCTGCCCGGAAAAGTATTGAATCGGGACGCCCCGTCAAGATCGCTGAGTTAACGGATCTCGAGCCACGGGCTAAGCGATTGTAGGCACACTAATTGTTAGTGGGAACACCAACAATAGAGGGAAGCCCTGCCTCATAATAGCTGCGGAGCGTACGCATGTACTTCCGTAGCTATTTTTTTTAGGACTGGCGGTTACCTTTTGCTGTTTGGATCGATTAACCATTGAAATTGTACCTGCCGGCTTAGTTGCTTGGGATTGAAAATCACTTATTTTTATTGTAATTTGTGAATATGATGCGATCAGACATAGTGAATGTACCTAAACGACGCTTTTCGGTGGAGGAATACTACCGATTAGTAGAAGTAGGTATTCTAGGCCCAGCGGACAAAGTTGAATTGATACACGGAGAAATTGTGAAAATGAGTCCCGTTGGTCCAAGACATGCTGGTTTAGTAAATAGACTAAATAGACTACTGCTTCAGTTATTAGATGAGAGATACATAATAAGCCCTCAGAATCCTGTTCGTTTATCTTTCTATTCGGAGCCGGAACCAGATATGGCGGTGCTATATTTCAGAGATGATTACTATGGAACGCAGCATCCGGAACCAAAAGATGTTGCTTTACTTATAGAGGTTTCAGGGAGTACTTTGGAATACGACTCTTTGGTTAAGCTTCCGCTATATGCGAAGAAGGGAATTCCAGAATATTGGATTATTGATCTACAAAACGATCGAATCCTAATTCATACTGATCCAGATGGGACTGCTTATCAAAGCAAAAGCATCTATCAGCGCGGGGAGGTACTGAGTAGTTCGGTCTTGTCAAATGATCTGTCTGTGGACGAAATCCTTGACTAGTCTTTATCACTTCTACACTTCCGAAATCTTCAAGATTCCGGAAGTGTAGAAGTAGCAATAAACAGAAAGCGGCCCGATGTGACCATCGGACCGCTTTTACATTATAGATAACTTAGATTAGCATCCTGAACCAGGGTATCCACAGTTTTGCTGATAGCCACCGATAGTTCGGTCAATCTGCGTTTGTGGAATCGGACGATAGATATGGAAGTCCTGGACATTGGGGGCGCCTTGCGGATTGTGTAAACGAACGCGTTCAACCAATTTTCCAGTACGTGTCAAGTCATACCAACGGTGTCCTTCTCCGATCAATTCACGACCTCTTTCATCTAGTAAGAAGTCTAGCGTTACATCAGCAGCCGAAATTTCCATGGCAGCTTCTTGTCCAGGCCAAGCACCTCTTTTTCTAATGACATTGATGTCATCAGCCGCGCCCTGCGTATCTCCTTGCTTCAATCGTGCCTCTGCCCGTAGCAAGTAGGCATTACCTAAGCGCATTAAGACATAGTCACGTTGTCCCTGTGTTTTCTGCCGATCCGGTCGAGTAGCATCGATCCACTTGTTCATACTTGGGAACAACTTCTCCGTATATTCATCGCTGGTGATCACCATAAAACGAGTAGCAGCTTGGCGCTCCTGTGGCCAATTGGCTTCCTCTTCTGGACCAGGAATATAGAGTGCTGTATCACCTACAGTGAATTTCGGTTGTCCCGCTTGTCCATATCCCATAGCAGCTTCTTCTGCTGACCATACTGGAATATTACCCGCATTATTAGAGAGCCAAGCATGCTTGAAGGTCTTGTCGTATCTGGCATCCACGCCTCTATCCCATAAGGTTAACGCAAATGGAGTAGGACGGAAACGCTTCCAAGGTCGACCATTGGTAATATCACGAGTCATGCCAGGACGTACATCGTATTCCATTAAGAAATACAAGTGACCTCTATGTCCTTCGCCGTCAATACCTTGGTCGACCTGAGCCTTAGAGTTTTGGATATTCCAAACTACTTCGGAATTTTCTTCATTCTCAATGTCCCAAAGCGAGGCGAAGTCATCGAGCAATGCAAAACCATAATTATTGATCACATTGCTAAACAGGGTTTCGGCACGAGAAGCATCACTGCCATCTGCATAGGATTTGTAGCTTCGGGTCAATAAGGCTTCTCCTAGTAGGAATTCCGCTGCTGGTTTGGTAGCGCGACCATATTCATCTTGCTCTACAGGTAAGTTAGCAATGGCAAATTCAAGATCTGGAACGATGGCTTGTGAGTAGATTTCGGATTGTCCGGTTCGATTCGCTTCGATCTCTACTCCTTCCGTTTCTTCCAATGTCAAATGACAATCTCCAAACTGGCGTACTAAGACATAGTAATACATAGCACGAAGAAAACGCACTTCTGCAAGTCGACTATTCAGTAACTCAGCATCAATGGCTAGGTCTTTTGATCTATTGATGACTGCATTAGCTTGGTTAATACCCTGGTAACTCCTCTGCCAAAAATCTCTGAAGTAAGATTGATCGGCATTCAATCCACCATCATAACGGTTTAGGGCTTTTCGGCCACCATCTGCACCGTTTGTGTAGGTGTCTGTACCAAATACGGTTAAAGTAAATCCACGTTCAGGACCATAGAGGAATTTTGAGTAAGCATACGTAGCTCTTACAGCGTCCTCGAAGCCCGCCGAAGTTGTGTAGTAGGAAGAGGCAGATACATCAGACACCAAATCTTCCTCAAGGAATTTCTCGCAGGATTGGTTGGAAAATGCCACCAACCCGATAATGATTAAGAATATCTTAGATTTCATTTCAATCAAATTTAGAAGCTGGCATTAACGCCAAATAGAATTAGACGATTACTTGGAACATCACCGGCATCAATAGTACCAGTATTTTCAGGATCAAAGCTTTCATAAGTAGCCTGGAACCAAAGATTTTGACCAGAAGCATAGAAGCGTAGGCGAGACATGCCAATCTTTTCTGCCACTGAGCTTGGTAGGTTGTAGCCCAAAGTCACATTCCTCAACTTGACATAACTACCATCAAAATAACCCATAGTCGTATTGTTACGAGGTCTTTCCTGGTTTTGATTTGGACGTGGGAAAGCATTCGTAGGGTTGTTGATTGTCCAGTAGTCAACATCCAAGTTATTGTAACGTGCAAATAAAGAGTTGTTACCTACGTGGAAGTTACTATAGATGGTTTGTCCCTGGCGGAAGAAGAAGAAGAAGCTCAAATCGATACCCTTGTATTCGAAACGGTTGGTGATACCTCCGTAGTAATCAGGTACGTCCGTACCAATGATCTTACGATCAGCAGCAGTGATGATACCGTCTCCATCTAGGTCTTCTAATTTGATTTCTCCAGGTACCTTGTTTTCGGCAGAATTTGCCAAGTCTACTTCGTTAGATTGGTAAATTCCGATCTTGTTGTAGTCGTAGAATACATTGATCGGCTGTCCAATGAACCATTGATTACCTACGTCATCTATTGGATTGCCATTTTCATCTTTCAAAGCTAGTTCAGTAATCTCTTCTTTGTAGCCAGCAATGTTAAAGCTAACATCCCACTTCAGGCCATTAGGATTATTGATAATACCAGCATTCAAGCCTAACTCAATTCCACGAGAAGCCGTAGAACCGATATTTTGTAATACATTGTTGTATCCAGAAGTCTGCGGAAGGGCACGATTCAAAAGAATGTCTTCGGTCTCTGTTCGGTAGTAGTCGATCGAACCAGCGATACGACCATTAAGTAGATCAAAGTCCAATCCTACATCAATGGTTTTAGAAACCTCCCAACCTAAGTCAGGGTTTGGAATCTCATTCAAGCCAAAACCAAAGGCAGGGGTTTCATCCCAAGCGTATACGGTTTGAGCCAAACGGCCAGCTGTTTGATATGGGCTTACAGATGTGTTACCCACTTCACCATAAGAGGCTCGTAGTTTCAGATCATTGATCCAACCTACATTTTCCATGAAGCCTTCTTCAACCAGACGCCATCCAACAGAGATACCTGGGAAGGATTGCCATTTGTTGCCTTCTGCCAGACGAGAAGATCCGTCAGCACGGAGAGATGCTTGGAATAGATATTTTCCATCTAATTCGTAGTTCACACGTCCCATGAAGGAAACCAGCTGCCATTCAGATAATCTACTGCTTAGATTACCTTTAACCTGGGCAGTTCCGATATTGTAGAAAGACTGCGACTCGTACGGCAAATTCGCCACTGCTGTGTAGTGTTCTTCAAAGCGAGAAGCCTGTACTGACTGTAGGAAGGTCAAATTCAAACCATGACGAGATCCGAAGGTTTTGTTGTAGTTTACAATGTTCTCTACAGTATAACCAATCGTTTCTTCATTTTCTATTTCTGCATCCGCAGGACCTCCACGGTTGTCATTAGTCAAGCTACTTCTAAATTCACCACGACGATTGAATCTGATATCAGGACCAAAGTTGGCCTTGTAAGTCAATCCTTCAAGGATGTCTACCTCTAGATATATTGGTGCAAAAATTCTGGTCACCTTACGCTCATCTATGTAAGCTCCTTCTACTATCTCGTTCAGTGGATTAGTACGAATACCATCATTGGTAGGAAGGAATAAAGGCGTCACTCCGTCTTCTTGATAAGGCTGCCCAAGTGGAACATTACCCAATGCTTCCCCAAGTGTCGCATTAGAACCCCAATTTTGTACGGAACTAGAAGCTAAGAAGGAAATCCCGGCACGAACACGCTTGCTAATTGTATGGTCTAGGTTTACTCTACCGGTCAAACGACGGAAGTCCATGTTGCTGATAATACCTTGCTCATCAAAGTAACCCAAGGACATATTGAACTGAGTCTTGGCATCTCCACCACGAACACTCAGTTGGTGATTGGTCTGCCATCCATCTTGGAAGATAAGATCTTGCCAGTCAGTGGATCGACCAGAAGCAATAGATTCCAATTCAATCGGGTCAAAGTCAATTTCAACATCGGTAGGGATAGCACCATTCCAACCATCACGGAAAGCCTCCCTAGCCAAGGCAGTGTATTCCTGATTATTCATCATGTCTACCTTGTGTAATACCTGACTTACTCCATAGTAGCCATCGTAAGCTACTGTGGTGCGGCTTTCAGTACCCCGCTTCGTGGTGATGATAACCACACCATTCGCTCCTCGGGAACCGTAGATCGCTGTGGCTGCCGCATCTTTCAATACCTCCATGGATTCGATATCCTGAGGATTGATGTCGTTGATAGCGGAAGTACCACTTACCTGTGGAATACCATCGATCACGAAAAGTGGATCATTCGAAGCCGTAATCGAGCGTCGACCACGAATTCTAATCGTAGGCGCTTGTCCTGGGCGACTACCACTACCTTGGATATCAACCCCTGCAATTTGTCCTTGCATGGCTTGTACACCACTAGAAACAGGGATAGATTTGATCGCCTCTTCATCCAAGGAAGCAATGGCACCTGTTACATTTCTCTTCTTTTGAATACCATAACCTACAACCACCACTTCGTCAAGGATGGCAGAGTCCTCGGACAAGGTCACTTGCAAGGTGCTTTGCGTCCCAACTTGCACCTCTAAGGCCTTGAAGCCTGTGTAGGTGATCACTAAGACAGCATCGTTCCCATCTACATCAATGGAGAAATTTCCATCAATGTCTGTCACCGTACCCGTTCCCGTTCCTTTTATTACTACGGTGGCACCGATTAAAGGGGAACCATCCGTGGCACTTGTTACAGTCCCGGTCACGGAACGAACAGCCATGGAGAGGGTTTCCAAATCCTCATTTGTATTGGGTATGGTGGCAGCTTGTGCCGAGTCCATACTCAATAAGGAAAAGCATACTACTAGAAGTACCAGTGGCACGCTAAGGTGTAATCTAAGTTTCATAATACCGGCCATTAAGTTTTAAAAAATGATTAAGTAACTAATTGTAATTCGGGACAATACAATCCTAGGACAATCGCTGACGCGAAGGTCTTTTAATAGGATTTCTACTTACTTGTTGGAGAAAATCGAGGCAAAGCGTTGCTTGTCTGTTGGTTGGTTTTTCGCTTGCTTCGATGTTTACTCGATAGAGGAAGTAGAAGGCCCCTCTTTATCTTGCTGGTTTTCTACTTGCACAACCTCCAGCGGACACTGCATACATTAAGTATTCAGTAAGTCAGCCAGGTCGACTTTTGTAAAAGTCTGCGGCTGGTCCGCATGAAGTCAATTCATGTAGAAACCTGATTTTTTCTATGTCTGATGCTTAGATTCTAATTCAGAATCAAACAGTTTACCTGTCTCTTAATAGAGTAGTCCACAAGTCCATGTGTCTTAAAGTAGCCCTGTAATAGTTTACTCTCCCGACAATTTTTTTGCGTTAGAAATTTAAAAGTAGTCTTAAATTGAAAATATTCGTGGCTGGGTAGTTCTGCCCTTTGTTTGGATAAATGGATGAGCAGTGTGTTTAATTCTTTGGGCGAATGTTCACTTACTGTAACTGTACGACTTTTTAAAAGAATAAACTGTTCTAAAGAGTTGATGATATGGCAGAATAAAAAAGAACTGAGACTGGAAAGGAGATCTAAGAAATCCTGTCCTAAGTCATTGCAAGAGGTGATATGCACCCTTCTGGTAGTCATAGTACCGACTTGTCTTAAGAATATTGTATTCAAATATTCCAAAGCCTTGATTTGTTAGTTTTTCGTTTTTCGTTTTTCGTGGGTCAATGATAGACTTGCGAATTTTAAAGTGGAATTTCCAGGAAAAACCGCCTAAAAAAGCAATCGATTTCATCGATTTTACCACGATTGCACTTTCTTGAATTCAGTATTTATGATTGAATACTGCTTTGATAATGCAATTTTCTTTGTTCAAATATAGCAAATTAAAATTTTTAATGAAAAAAAAATATTGATTTGAAAGGACAGATTTCAAAAAAACTGGATTTTTTGCAAACGTTTGCATAGATTTTTGAAGTATTACTGGCTCTACTTTCTGTTTTGTTATTAATAATTAATTGTCCGCCTTCGATAATTTTTGCGGCTCTGTTCGACTGGCTAGACGGACTAGTGGGCTAGGGAGATAGACAAACAATGTTTTAGCGGGAAGAGCAACCAACGGAAGCAATATTTATAGCTAAAGGGAGGCAACACACAAAAATTCTCCGAGATCCACTAGGGTATAGCTGCAGCAATAAAAAAGACTCACTGAAAAACTCAGGAGTCTTTTACACTTAGAGCGGCTAAACAATAAAGAGCCGCACAAGCAGGAATACAGTATCTGGATAACTCGACCTTGGCCGGTATTTAGGCCTTCAATTTATAAGCTTTCCGGTATTTCTTTTTTCGCAACTTGTTCGCTGCCTTATCATTAAATTTTTCTTTGACTGGATCCCACTTCAATGGACGGTTTAGCCAGTAGGCGATATTGGCAATGTTGCAAATAGATGCCGATCGATGGCCTACCTCTGCATGACAGATCGGTTTGGACCTTTTCTTGATCGCGTTGATCCAGTCTTGATAGTGATTCTCTTGGCTGTCATAGAGGCGAGTGTCGCTCGACTTAATTTCTGCTGACACGATATTTTCTGGATTGGAATCTAAGTATTGACGGCTTACATCCAAGGTGCCTTCGCTGCCGATAAACCGCACGCCCCAGCCTCGACCAAAATCTTCATGGACCATCTCAATGCCGTTCTCATAAATCATCCTCAATCCTCTTACTGCTTTAGGATCAGTGGGCGGAATCCATTCTACTGGTCCGGTGTGATCCATTCCTAAGCCCCACTGGGCGATATCAAACATATGGGCCCCCCAATCACATAGAATACCTCCTCCGTACTCTTTGTATTTACGCCATTGGGGCCAATACTTGATCTTATTAGTACTAGGAGCTAATTTAGAATGATAGGCTAAAACGGGGGATGGACCACACCAGCGATCCCAGTTAAAGTTTTCGGGCATCGGTTCTGCCTCTAGATCATAGGCTACGGCAGGGTCCCCGACATTCACTAAGACTTTCTTGATCTCCCCGATATATCCGTTTCGCACCAATTCACAGGCATGCAAAAAGTTCTTTCTCGACCGCTGCATACTACCCGTCTGGAGCACTCGGCCATACTTCTCTGAAGCCTTCACCATGGCACGACCTTCCTGGATGGTGTGGGATAAAGGTTTTTCACAAAACACATCCTTACCAGCCTTCATAGCTTGAATGGATGGAATGGCGTGCCAGTGATCTGGGGTAGCTACCACTATGGCATCAATATCATCTCTTTCCAACATCTCTTCGTACTCCAAATACGTCTTTAGCCCTTTGTAGTTGGCATTTCCTCGATGTTCTGCATATAGGTCGGCTACTCGCTTTTCAAACCAGGCTAGTTTTGTGCTAAAAACATCACTAGCCGCTAGGATTTGGGCCTCAGCATCTCTCGTGAAACGGGCCGATAAACCATTACTTTGTCTGCCACACCCAATGAAACCTAAAGTGATACGGTCGCTAGGAGCCGTATAGCCTCTACCTAGGACGTGTCTGGGAACAATAGTGAAAGCTCCCACAGTCACAGTGGCCGCCTTCAGGAATTTTCGCCTTGAAATTGATGATTGCATATAAACTTCAGTTTTTCGATTTAACTTTTATAAGGACTCTTATTACCGTACGGTATTAGACGTGCCTAAGAGGTCATTTAAGGCATGATTCGCTACTCGTACGACATATTTATTCTGATCTTGCATAACGGATTGCAAGTCCGCAATGGCCGGCCTCCCTCCTTCTTCCATCTCATCAATTACTAGGGCACTTGCTAGCCTTACCCATTCATCAGGATGCTGTAATTCTTGCTTCAGTATGGGTATCCCTTGTTCTTGAGCGCCAGCTAAGCACAATGCCCGGGCTACAGCGATTCTAACCAACGGGATGGAATCTTTAGTGCTTTCCTCTACTACACCAATGTGCGCTGCTGTTCTCGAGTCATTGCCTAGACGAATGGCCGCCCAATATCTAACTGCCGCATTATCATTTTGCAAAGCAGCTAGCCAAGGCTTCATGTCGATATTACCAATGGCAATATTCCGTATCAAGGAAACTGGAATTTCCTCTTGTCTCATGATGGAGTAGATTGATCGTTCGTATTGCTCCTCCCATTTCCGGAGGATCGTTTCGGGGATCAAGCCGGTATCTTTTGTTCGATCGGACCAAGCGGCATGAGCTTCGCGCATTTCTTCCAGCTGAGTGCTATAATTCGGGTCTGATGCTAGGTTTTTCAATTCCCAAGGATCTGTTTGGAGATCGAACAATTCTTCTGGAGGTTTAGTAGCAGCAACTATATGTGCCCCAGCCTCAGGGAGACTATTGTCCTCAGCTGCTTGTCGGATGGACTGCATGATTCCGCCTTTTTCAGGGGTGTTCATGTATTGACAAAAGGGTTTGTAGGGTTCGTAGTAACGTATGTATTTATACCGTTTTGATCTAACGGCTCGTTGCATATCATAACGTTCATCCATCCGATCCCGCCCGGCATACGTATAGGTTCTTTGAGGGCTCAGATCTTTCCCTAGAAAGGCTCGGCCCTGCATGTAAGTTGGTATTGGGATACCGGCTAATGCAAGCAAGGTAGGGGGGAGATCGATAAAACTTACCAGTTCATCGGTTTGGCTCCCAGCGGCATCAGCTAAGAGATGTTGGTACTTTTTTGGGGCTTTTACAATCATCGGGACACGGAGGCCCGAATCGTACAACCAGCGCTTATGGCGAGGAATGCCTGCGCCGTGATCCGAGTAAAAAAAGATGATCGTATTTTCCATTAGCCCGTCTGCTTCTAGTTCTGCTAGCAATTCACCTACTTGCTGATCCATAGCCGTAATGATGTTGTAGTATCTGCTCCACAACTCCCGGACGGTATCGGTGTCTGGATAATACGGTGGAAGGGGGATCTCTCCTGGCGCTTTCAAAAGCTCTGGGTCTAATTCGGATATTGCCTGTTTGTAGCGTTCGGCATCATTGACGCGGCTTTCATGTGAGGTTCCAAAGTTGAAAATGGAGAAGAATGCCTGCTGTGTATCCGGGCGATTCCTCCAATGGGCATCTCCCGAAGATTCATCCCAACAGGCCTTGTTGTCAATCGCTAAATTATAGTCAGTCTTGCTATTGTTGGTGCAGTAGTAGCCTGCCTTTCGCAAATAACTCGGATAAAGCTCGACCATTTCAGGAAGTTGGCCCTTACAACGCATGTATTGTGTACCTTGACTGGAGGCGTATAGGCCCGTAATGATACTTGATCGAGCTACGGCACAGACAGGGGCGGAGGCAATAGCATTTGTGTACAAAATCCCTTCCTGGGCTAGGCGATCAAGATTAGGCGTATGCGCAAATGAATCTCCATAGGCACCAAGATTCGGACTAATATCTTCGCAAGTAATCCAGAGGATATTGGGCGGGGGGAGATCCTCGGCGGGGCTTTGGCAGCTAAGCCAGCAAAAGGCAGAAAAGAGCCAGATCATGTATTTGTAATGCATCTATGATTGGTTTTCGTCGTCCTGTGTTGAAGAATAGAATTTATTTTCCTCCTTTGGCAATCTTTGCAATCACTTCCGGCTAGCTGAAACACTAAGCTTGAAGCACAAAAACGGTCAGACCGCTTTATTTTTTAGCAAAGGCTGCCGCTAGTTGCTCGATTTCTTCAGCGGGCAAATTATTTCCAGAATGCACCAGTATCTGGTACTTGAACTTAACCGATTGGCCCGCCTCCAAAGAAAAATTAAGCGACTCCTTGCCTTTTGAAAAGATGGCTTGCCCGAGCGGGTTAGCTGCAAACAAGCCATAATCGCGGGCATGCCAGTAGGTTGGGTAGCCAGGATTGTCCGGGTGGTCCAAGATCACTAAGGAGGATTCTTCTCCGGCTACCACTCCGTGTAGTTTCATCCAATGGGCTCTAGTACCCCATACACCTCGTCCGGTTTGCCCGCTGCTACTTAGATAGTTGCCATTGACTCCCTCGTTGTCCATGATCTTGGCGGCATTAGGTATCCCCGCTTCTCCAGCAAGGAGCAATGGCTTTTCGGAAGGAAATTCGAGTGCGCGCGCTACTCTGATCCCAAACATCCCCTCCTTATTGTCTCGGAAAGAAACACTGGTATCCTTCGCGGTGAGTGTAGTAACCCGCTCGATGACTCGAATCTGATTTCGGAGAAAAAAATGAAAGCTGGTGCTTTCCTCCAGCAGAATATTTCCGTTCAGATCTTTCCATTGCGTGGCTACTTGCAATTGGGCTCCCTGCTTACCTTGCTTAAGGCTTTCAATGCTTTTATGTACAATTCGACCATATTTGTGTCTCCGTTCAGCCGGAACCTTTCCTTTGTTATTCCAGAAATCTAGTCCATTGACATTTCCATAGTTAAGCCAATGCCCCACTTGATGAGGATGGTCCACACGTTCCCCCGCTTGAGGATCTATGGGGAATCCGCGGGTCAGCGGTACGCCCTTTGTCGTTAGGATCGGATATAAAATGGGTTTGGCGATTTCGTCAGGATATCTATAAGCCGTGAAAAGCTGTCCGTCAATCAATACGTCTACCTTTTGTTCCTCGGGAACGGATTTGAGCTGAATGCTTGATGACAAAGTGGCTTGTTTTGTGGCTGACCTGAACTTCGATTGGCAACTGGATAAGGAGAGCAATAATGCCATAGCACTAACCCATCCTAAAAGTTGTACAGGGAACCTGCGAACTGCTAGTTTCTCTTGAAGATGTGACATAACTTGTTTAGTAGCCGATTGTTGGCTATGCTAGAATTTCGTTTTGTTGATGGCAGTAGCTGAGCTTGTGCTTAAACTACTATTCTAAAGTTAGTAAGAATAAATGGCCTAAGGAAGTATTGAGGACAGGAAGCTTATTTTGAGAAAGATTCTAGTATCAATTCTGTCAGACAAGCGTCCAACTGGTACATCCAGAATTTATTCAGATTCAACAAAATTCTGTTGCCTTGGCAGTCCCTTTTTTCGCCAGATCAAGTATTCGGCGAAAGCTAAATTCAGTCCCCAACTGGCCCAAGCCACAATGCTGTACTGCAAGTCCGGATCCAGGTACCACCAACTGCTTATGCCATATTGTAAAAGCCGCAAGGTGATGGCAGATAAGGTCAAGGCATAAGATCGAGTCATGAAAGCCCCATGACTCTCGAAATCTCTCCTTCTTGCTGTTTGATAGGCGCGCCAGGTAAACCACCACCATACTATAGATAGCAAAATAAAGCTAAGCCTGGCATTCCAATCCCCATTAGAGTAAAAAGACATCACTAAAGCGGCGGGTCCACTAATGCATAGGATGATGAATACATAGGCCTGCCCGAGCCGTCGATGAATACGTGGCCACTTTCTGAGGAAGCCCGCCGAGAACTGTATCACTCCTACCAATAGAACATAGAGACTAGTGAATATGTGCAGATAGAAAGCCCAACGATAGTGGCGAAGGTGAATAATATGTTGCTTGGTAAGTAGGAAATCAATATTCCAGGCTCCTCCACTATAAGGTAGGATGATGATCAGCATCAGGTAAAAGGAGAATAATACCAATATGGCAAAGAGGCTGGCCTTTAGCGTATTATGGAAGAGCATTTTCTAATGGGTTTGGGGTTTGACTTCGCTTGATTTGCGTAGTGCCTATTTTTATAACTGGATTTCCACGAATCTTATTCTGTAAGCGGGCTGGAATTCGTGTGAAGCCTCTCTTCTGCTAACTCCGGCCTAGTGTAAGGCACCATTTTGACAAAAATTACAAACGTTTGCGTGTGAATTGAATAAGTCTCCTGCATGGAATTGTAAAGGGTAAACCCTATTATTGAGAAAGAAAAACCAACTTTATCGTCTTATGAAAAGATCAACACAAAGCCCTTTATTGATTCTCAGTGATCCAGATCCAGCTTCAGGAGTGTACCAAGATGTTCGAAGAGAAGAAGCGGATTGGGAATTTCTTAACTTTCAAGCCAGACGATTAAAGAAAGGAGAGCAATGGACACAAGATACTGGCGAGAATGAATATGCCATCGTTTTGCTGGGAGGGAATTTCTCCGTGGAGTCGGACAAAGGTACCTGGAAGACAGAGAATGGTAGAAAGGATGTTTTCAGTGGCGTTGCTCATACGCTTTACCTCTCTAGACATACCCAATTCACCTTAACGGCTGAAAGCGATGTGCTTGATATTGGAGTGGGATGGTGCGAAACGGATCAAGATCATCCGGCTTATTTTAAACGACCAGAAGAATGTGCCGTAGAGCTAAGAGGAGGAGATAATGCCAACCGTCAGATCAATAGCTTATTGCAGCCGGGTTTTGATTGTCATCGCTTGGTTTGTGTAGAAGTATATACGCCATCCGGAAACTGGAGCTCATTCCCTGCCCATAAGCATGATGAACGTATACTGGATGAGGATGGGAATGTCTTGGAAGCTCGTTTAGAGGAAGTCTATTTCTACAAGATTGATAAACCTCAAGGTTATGCCATCCAGCAGGTTTACACCGGCGACCGGAGTTTGGACGAGGTGGTCCGGCCGAAGAGCGATGATTTGGTATTAGTACCAAAGGGGTATCATCCGGTAGTCGCAGGTCATGGTTATAATGTATATTACTTAAACTTTCTGACAGGGAGTGATCAATCTTTAGCTAATACAGATGACCCTGATCATAAATGGATCTATGGAACCTGGAAAGGCCAAGATCCCCGCTTGCCTCTAGTCACTGCTGATATGAATCAATCCAGTTAAAACAGTGGGTATGAAGAATGATCGACCATATGATGTTATTACCTTCGGGCGTTCATCCATTGATCTGTACTCTAATGATCTGGGTGCCGCTTTTGAGGAAATCAGTGCCTTTGGTGCTTTTGTCGGAGGTTCCTCTACTAATATTGCTGTTGGCAGTTGCCGCTTGGGCTTAAAAACGGCGCTATTGACAGCAGTAGGAGCAGATAAGGTGGGGGATTTCATCAAAAATTTCCTTGAAAAGGAGGGGATAGAAACGAAATACATTCCAACCATCAATGGCACACGTAGCTCTGCGGTGGTCTTGGGCATAGAACCACCTGATCGATTTCCACTGGTCTTTTACCGAGATAATGCCGCAGATCTACAGATAGACATTGATCATGTGAAAGCGATTCCTTTAGATCAATTCACAGCTATCGTACTCTCTGGAAATGCTTTGAGTAAAAATCCAAGCCAAACTGCTACATTTTACGCAGCTGAAGAAGCTCTACAGAAAGGGACGCGCGTTTTTCTGGACCTAGATTTTCGGGCAGATCAGTGGTATGATACTAGGGCCTATGGTGTGATGGTTCGGGCACTATTGCCAAGTGTGGAGATTGCCATTGGCACAGAGGAGGAGATTTTGGCAGCAAGCCTGCAAGATAGCAGCCAAATTACCATTAAGCACCAACAGGTATCGGCTCCCGAGATCAGTGGCGATATCGATACTGCCATTCAGAAGATTCTCGACCTAGGGGTTCAGGTTTTGATTGTAAAACGGGGGGCGGACGGGGCCTCCATCTTTGAGGCAGGGAAAGCAGAAGTGAAAGTACCTGGATTCCCCGTAGAGATCCTGAATATTCTTGGGGCTGGAGATGCTTTTGCGGCAGGTTTCCTCTATGGCTGTTTGCAAGATTGGGACTTGTTTAAAGCGGTAAGAATGGGCAATGCCTGTGGCGCCATTTTAGTTACCCAGCATGGATGTGCTAACTTTATGCCAACACAAACTGAGGCGATGGCTTTTGCCAATGCGAAGGGAGGTTTGTAGTTGATCACAAATACATTATAGACTAATACTGTACAAAGAATCCAGCTAAGCAATAACTATGCAAAGGTTAAACAATTATATCAATGGGACTTGGGTGAAAAGCCAAGGAAGCGACTATCTCAATGTCGATAACCCTGCTACCATGGAGGTATTGGCAGAGGTGCCAAATGGAGGGAAAGAAGATGTAGTAGTAGCGATTGAAGCAGCTTCGAAGGCCTTTCCGGCTTGGAGAAATACGCCCGCTCATCAGCGAATACAGTATCTTTTTAAACTAAAGATGCTGTTGGAAGAGGCCCGAGAAGATATTGCTAAAACCATCACGCTGGAATGCGGGAAAACGTATGGAGAGTCCCAAGGGGAGATGCAGCGAGCTATTGAGAATGTCGAAATGGCTTGTGGTATACCTGCGCTACTGCAAGGGCAGTTTTCCGAGGATATCGCCAAGGGAATTGATGAATTCATGATCCGCCAACCCTTGGGCGTCTGTGCTTGCATTGCACCCTTCAATTTCCCTGGCATGATCCCGTTTTGGTTTTTGCCTTACGCTATTGCCTGTGGAAATACCTTCATCGTGAAACCTTCGGAGAAGGTCCCTTTGACGATGCAGAAGGTATTTGAACTCATTGATCAGTTGGATCTGCCGAATGGGGTGATAAACATGGTCCACGGGGCGAAGGAAAGCGTGGATACCTTGCTGGAGCATCCAGAAGTGAAGGCGATCAGTTTTGTAGGATCTACGGCCATCGCACGCTATGTCTACGCCAAGGCTGCTCAACACGGCAAAAGAGTACAAGCACAAGGTGGAGCCAAAAATCCAATTATTGTACTGCCCGATGCAGAACTGGATACCACGGCTCAGATCGTAGCAGACAGTGTATATGGTTGTGCCGGACAACGATGTTTGGCCGCTTCCATGGTTGTTACCGTTGGCGAGCATCGCCCGATCACGGAAAAGATTCTGGAGCTTACAGAGAGCCGGGTGACGGGCTTTGGACTGGCTGAGGGCGTAGCGATGGGGCCAGTAATTACACCGGAAAGTAAAGACAGGATTCATGCTTTGATTGAGGAAGGAGTGACAGAAGGAGCTAAACTCGTACTGGATGGCCGTAACCCCAAGGTATCGGGCTATGAAAAAGGTAACTTCATTGCGCCTACCATCTTGGAGGATGTTCCTTTGGGCGGTAAGATAGCCAGCACCGAAATCTTTGGACCAGTAATGAGCTTGATACATCTAGACAGTATTGAAGAAGCCATTGAACTGGTGAATAGTGGCAATTATGGAAATATGGCTTGCTTATTCACCTCCAGCGGATCAGCTGCCCGCCAATTTCGCCATGATGCTTGGGCCGGAAACATTGGCATAAATATCGGTGTAGCAGCACCCATGGCAGAATTCCCCTTTTCTGGCTGGAAGGATAGTTTCTTTGGTGATTTACATGGACAAGGACGCCATGCAGTTGAATTTTTTACCCAAACGAAGGTAGTCGTGGAGCGCTGGTTTAAGACTTGGGAACGAAAATTCTAATGATGAGCTAAGGGAAGTAGGCCTGTAGGCCCAATAAGCACTAAGAACAGAACGAAAACCAACAACAAAATGGAACAACTAAAGGTCGGTATCATTGGCTTAGGCCGTATTGGTAAGATACATGCCAAAAACTTGATCGCTCTAGCTGATGTAGCGCTTATCATGGCCTCAGATCCAGATCCTCAGGCGCGGGATTTTGCTACAGCACTAGGAATCCCGGCCGTTGTAGAGGGTTTTGATCCCATATTTTCCAACCCTGACATTGAGGCCGTTGTCATTTGCTCTCCTACAGATACGCATTTCGAATGCATTGAGAAAGCCGCAGCCGCTGGTCAACATATCTTTTGCGAGAAGCCATTGGACATGACGGTGGAGGCCATCGAAAAGATTGTGGAAATCGTCACAGAAGCTAAGGTCAAGTTACAAGTCGGTTTCAACCGTCGCTTTGACGTGCATTTTGCTCGGATTCGCTCCTTGGTAGAAGCCGGAGCAGTAGGGGAGACACACATCTTAAAGATTACCAGCCGGGATCCAGGACCACCCCCCATCTCCTATATCGAACGCTCAGGAGGTCTCTTCTTGGACATGACGATCCATGACTTCGATATGGCTCGGTTCATTGTAGGGAGTGAAGTGAAAGAAGTATTCGCTATCGGGCGTGTTCGAGTGGATCAAGCTATCGGGGCCGCCGGAGATGTGGATACCGCAATTGTCAATTTGACTTTTGAAGATGGTACCATAGCCACAATCGACAATAGCCGGAAAGCTAGCTATGGTTATGATCAACGTCTAGAGATCTTTGGCTCTAAAGGCATGGCGCACATAGGCAATCAACAAGCTGACTCTCATACGGTTTATAATGCCGATGGCATTCATCAGCCCGTCCTTTTGGATTTCTTCCTGGAACGATATGAACAGGCTTATCAGCGCGAGATACAGGATTTCGTGGCAGCTATTCGTGCTGGAAAATCCGTGCCCGTTGATGCTCATGACGCCTTGATGGCTACGAAGATTGGCATGGCTGCCTGGCGATCCGTAAAGGAGAATCGGCCGGTTGCCTTGAGTGAGATTTAGTCCCGGCACAAACAGAAGTTTGCTTAGGTGTACCCCATAGCAAGTTCGGATGTTTGGCTTTTTAAATCAATTCAGCTTCTAAACGCCAAGTTATGCTACAGTTCCTCAGTTTTCTACTATTTACCGGCTTTGTGGCTTTTTATGCCACTTGGCAATTACGTAAGGATAAACTCAATACCCAAGATGGATACTTTTTGGGCGGAAGAAGTCTAACCGGTATTGTTATTGCCGGTTCCATGCTACTCACCAATATATCTACGGAGCATTTAATCGGGATGAATGGTTCCTCCTACAAAAATGGGGCGATTATCATTGCTTGGGAGGTGACCTCGGCCTTAGCCCTGGTTGCTGCGGCCATGTATTTTATGCCGCGCTACCTTAAAATGGGCTTAACAACGATTCCAGAGTTTTTGGAAAAACGATTCGATGGTCTTACCCGTACCTTGATCGCCCTGCTGTTGATCATTTCATTTGTATCTACGCTCCTTCCTATCGTGCTCTATACCGGAGCCATCAATATTGAAAGCATTTTTGAGATCTCTGACCTCCTGAATGTATCCAAACAAGAAGGATTGTGGATCACGGTTTTAGTAGTAGGTATTCTTGGTGGCCTATACGCCATTTTTGGCGGTCTGAAAATGGTGGCTTATACCGATACGATCAATGGTTTTGGCTTGCTAATAGCTGGACTCTTGGTACCATTGCTAGCCTTGCTCGATATTGGAGATGGAAGTATTTGGGACGGTTTGAGTAAAGTATTTGCCAACAGTCCAGAGAAGTTTAATGTGGTAAGTGAAGAAACCTCGGTGGGTCCAGGTGCGCGGGAGGCGATTCTGCCATTCAGTGTACTATTCACAGGTTTGATCATTAATCAATTGTACTTCTGGACCATGCACCAATCCATTATTCAAAGAGCATTGGGGGCGGTGAGTTTAAAGGAGGCACAGAAAGGGCTTTTGTTTACGGGGGTATTGAAGATATTGATCCCCCTAGTGATCGTCTTGCCAGGGATTATCGCGTTTTACTATTTCGGAGATGCCTACTATGAAGAGCAAGACGTAGTCTATCCTTTACTGTTGAAAAAAGTATTGCCACTCTGGTTGACGGGTTTCTTTGTGGCGGTAGTGATGGGGGCTGTACTGAGTACTTTCAACAGTGCTTTGAATAGTGCCGCAACCATCTTTAGCTTAGGCATTTATCAGCGTTATATTAATCCAAAGGCAAGTGAGCTGCGCTTGGTAACCATGGGCAAAAGCGTATCAACCATATTGGCTGTCTTTGCGATTGCGGTGGCGCCCTTCGTTGGCAACGCACCAGAAGGCCTCTATCAACTTTTACAACAGCTCAATGGCATCTTCTTCATACCGATGGCTACCGTCATCCTGGCGGGCTTTTTCTTCCCTAAAGTTTCAGCAGTAGGGGCAAAGGCAGGGCTTCTTTTCGGTTTGGCTTTTTATGTGATCGTGTACTTTGGTTTAGCTGTTGATTTACACTTTGTGCATGTCTGGGGGATTGAATTTGTCTTGAATGTAGCTGTAATGCACCTTGTATCTATATACTATCCGAGGAAAAATCCTTTTGTGATCGAAGATGCGGGCGTCCTAAACCTGGAACAATGGAAATATGCTAAGGGACTCAGCATCGCCTTGGTAGTGATCACCCTAGTGATCTACATTTTATTGGGTAATGTATAACCCACAGGAATCACGTAAAAATACTCAAATGGCGACAAAAAAATTGACCGTTGCACAAGCGACTATCGCTTTCTTAGAACAGCAATACGTAGAGCGAGATGGGCATGCACAGGCCTTCTTTGCTGGCTGCTTTGGTATTTTTGGCCATGGAAACGTCGCAGGTTTGGGGCAGGCCTTACAGCAATACCCCAGCTTCCCTTATTATCAGGCTCGGAATGAGCAATCCATGGTACATACGGCTGCTGCCTTTGCTAAAGTAAAGAATCGCTTATCCACCTTTGCCTGCACTTCCTCCATCGGTCCGGGGGCAACCAATATGGTCACCGGAGCAGCGCTAGCTACCATCAATCGATTGCCGGTACTCCTATTGCCAGGGGATATCTTTTCCAGGCGAAACGTTGCTCCGGTATTGCAACAATTAGAATCAGCCATTTCTCAAGATATTTCTGTCAATGATTGCTTCAAGCCGGTCTCAAAATACTGGGACCGGATCAATCGGGCAGAACAATTGATCACTAGCTTACCAGAAGCCATGCGGGTCTTAACTTCTCAGGCGGAGACTGGGACGGTTACCCTGGCTATGCCACAAGACGTACAGGCAGAAGCTTTTGATTTTCCAGCAGAACTATTTGAAAAACGAATTTGGCATATTGCTCGCCCTAGACCTGACAGTACCTTGATCCAAAAGGCGGCGGCTTGGATTCGGCAATCCAAACGTCCGCTTATCCTAGCAGGCGGTGGCGTGATTTACAGCGGGGCAACGGAGGTCTTGAAAAAGATCGTCAACCGAACAGGCATTCCCGTTGCTGAAACCTTCGCAGGGAAAGGGGCATTGCGTTACGATGAGCCAGAGAATCTAGGGGCTTGTGGCGTGACGGGCACACCTGGTGCCATTGCGGCTGCCAAAGAAGCCGATCTGATTATTGGGATCGGGACGAGATACAGTGATTTCACCACCGCTTCGAAGACGGCTTTCCAGTATCCTGATGTGAAATTCATCAATATCAATATAGCTGAATTCGATGCCTACAAACACGCAGCGCTCCCGATTGTTGCCGATGCTAAGGTCACCCTGGAAGAATTGGATACGCTCTTAGGCAATTACGAAGTAGATTCAGCTTATCGCGCACAAAACCGCCAGTACAATCAATCTTGGGATCAAAAAGTAAATGAGATCTACTCTCTAGGTCATCAGCCGATTAGCCAGGGAGAGGTAATAGGCGCTGTGAATGAGGGGGCCGAGCCACGAGATGTGATGGTATGTGCGGCGGGGAGTATGCCAGGAGATTTGCATAAATGTTGGCGAACAAGGGACCCTAAGGGCTTTCATTTGGAATATGGCTATTCCTGTATGGGCTATGAAATTGCTGGCGGCTTAGGCATTAAAATGGCGGCCCCTGATCGGGAGGTCTATGTAATGGTTGGCGATGGGAGCTATCTAATGTTGTCGCAAGAGATTATCACGTCCATACAAGAGAATATTAAGCTGATTATTGTACTGCTGAATAATCATGGATTTGCTAGTATTGGTGGCTTATCTCGCTCCTTGGGTACGGAAGGATTTGGAACCCGCTATCTATATCGGGATCAAGACAAGGGATATTTAAATGGAGATGAGATCTCACCAGTCACAGCGGAGCAACGGTATTTACCCGTTGACCTGGCCGCAAATGCGGCAAGCCTCGGTGCCGTGGTGATCAAGGCGGCGGACATGGCCAGCCTGAATGAGGCATTGACTGCCGCTCGGAAAACGGATCGCACAACGGTGGTTTATGTGGAAACAGACCGGTATCAGGGTATTGAAGGGTATAGCTGGTGGGAAGTGCCGGTTTCTGAAGTATCTACGAAAGAAAGTGTGCAGGCAGCCTTTGCAACCTATCAAAAAGAGAAACAGGCGCAGCGTGACTATGTGAAACCACCTTTCTCTGGCGAAGATTGGGAAGACTAAGTTTACGCACGCACCCTTAGCGTGCTCCATAATAGAGGTATGATGCAAAACGAAAAAGTAAAATTAGGAATTGCTCCCATTGGTTGGACCAACGATGACCTTCCTGAGTTGGGAGGAGAGATTCCCTTTGAGCAATGTGTGAGTGAGATAGCATTGGCTGGCTTCAGCGGTTGTGAGGTTGGCAATAAGTATCCCCGAGATACAGCTGTCCTGAAAGAAGCTTTAGAACTCAGAGGGCTCCAAATTTGCAACCAATGGTTTAGCTATGAACTGACCACCAAATCCTTGGAAGAAAACCGTCGAGACTTTGAGGCCCTATTAGACTTCTTGGGGTCCATGGGGGCAAAGGTTATCGGTGGGGGAGAGGTGGGAAACAGCTGCCAGGGTCAACTGGATGTGCCCGTATTCGAAGGTAAGGGTAGGTTAGATACAGACGCGGACTGGCGTTTATTTTGCTTTAAACTCAATGAGTTAGGCAAGATCGCCTACGATCGAGGTTTTAAGTTGGCTTTTCATCATCATATGGGGACTTGTATCCAGAGCTTGTCTGAAACGCTCAGGATGCTGGAGGAAACCGATCCAAAGTATGTCCATCTAAATTACGATTGTGGCCATTTCTATTTTGCGGGAGAAGATCCGGCCGAAGCTTTAGAAAAGACCATCGCTAGAGTAGCACATGTGCACTTGAAGGATATACGACCGACGGTATTGGAAAGAGTGAAGCATGAGCGATTATCCTTTCTAGACGCGGTGCGTTCAGGAGTGTTTACCGTGCCTGGGGATCCGGAAGGCTGTATCGATTTTGCCGCTATTTTTGCCATCTTAAATGAAAACAAGTACGAAGGCTGGCTGGTGGTAGAAGCCGAACAAGATCCAGCCAAAGCGAATCCGCTTACTTATGCCAAGATGGCTAGGACATTCATACGGGAACAGACGGGGCTGTAATCACTAACTACTGTTTGCTAAACTTAATTGACTGGATTTTTTGTATTCCGCTTTTCCGATCCGTGCCGCTAGCGTGAAGAATATAAATTCCTGGACTAAGATCTGTAATTTGATGAGTGAAGGACAAGGGGGCGGAAAGATGACTGAGCTTTCGTATCGTTCTGATCTTTTTTCCTTGAAAATCTAGCAATTCCAACTGAATGTCGGATGTGATTCCCGCTTTAAGCCTGATGTGAACTTCCTGGGAAGTGGGATTGGGCGAAAGCTGGACGAGATCATCAACCACTGTGCGATTTCCTCCTACACTACTAAGGGTGGAGGTATTGTAAGTTGGACCTGTGTTTTCTTCCGTCGCAATGGGTTGAATCAAGACATTGTGAGGGTACTCGTTGCATCCCAAATCCTTCTCTTCAATGTTTGCCGGACGTTCTTGTCCCATTAGATCAAAAGCAATACTGGTGTCAATAGCTACCATTCCACTGAATTGCGGCAAAGGAGCAAAGCCTGCCTCAGCAGCATCGACAGCCGGACTATTTTCCGCTAAGCCGAAAAAAGAGGCACTGTTTTCTGCTAATTCAGGGTCAACAATCGTCATGCCGCTAGCGGGCAAGGGGATGCCAAGGTCACCGAAGGAGAGGTTAGCGATCCAGGTCTCTGTTCCCGTCGGTTCTTCAAACAAATCATCATCCGGTTCGGCAAAGATATTATTGGCGAAGGTCACCCTGGTAGGTTTGTAATTCCCATCCCCACCCAAGATGATTTCAGAACAATCTACAATGGTATTGAAAGCGATATTGATGTTGTCCAGCGGATCAGAGTCCCGGTTTTGCAAGTAAATGGCCCGATCGTCCAACTCGTAGAAGTAATTGTTGTAAATGTAGTGATCCTGCCCTTCGCGAACGCGCACTCCTCCTTTGCCATTGATAAAGAAATTGCCGTACACGATGGCCTCTGATCCATGCCGCAGGACGAGTTCAGCTTTTGGATTGTCTTCAAAAGTGTTGAAGCGATAGACGTTCTGGGTGGCTTTGCTTGAGATCAATTCTCCATCCCCATTACATTGGGTAAAGTAGCAATACTCCACCAGACTACGACTGATATGATCGGCTTGCGTACTCAAACCGATCCGGATGGGTTCAATGCCATCATCATTCCCTCCGCCATCAAAATTTTTAAAAGAGCAATACTGGATTTTATGGTAGCCGGGTTGGTTCTCATCCACTAGGATTGAGAGAATATTTTGATCAGCGAGATTTAATCTATTTTCGAAATTACAATAGGTTACATCCACGTACTGACACTCTTCTCGGATGCGCAGATATTTATAGCAGGTATAGGCCCTGATGTTGATTTGATTGAAATGATTGTAACTACCGTAGGTGTTGATAACATCATTAGTTCCAATATCACCATCCACAAATTGTACGCCTTCTAGGGTGACATAATCCCCGTTGATCCTCACCCGTGATGCTCCACTGAAGACCGTGGCGCCTAATTCTACCGTCCCAATAAAGAGGTTGCTCTTTGTGATGTTCATATAGATGTCATCATAGATTCCCGCTTGCCATAGGATGGAGTCATTCATCTGGGCACTAGCGTGCGCAGCATTGAATTCGGATTGAGAAGCCACAAGAGTGGTATTGGCCGAAGTATTGACTTTAACAACAAATAGGAAAAGCAGCAAGCAGGCTGTAGTCTTGGAAGTGTCAAATGGTATCATGGACAAAAACTTTTTCTGGTAGTTGAGCGGTAAAGATACCTTAAAATCACTTTCTTTGCGGGGCTTGAAATGAGGCATTGGCCTCTTGCTGACAGAATAAGTAAATACGCCACAAGTAGCTTGGAAAACACGACCCGATGAAATACGAATTGGTTATTTTCGATTGTGATGGTGTGCTGGTAGATAGCGAAGGCTTAAGTAGTCAAGTGTTCGCTGAAGAAATAGGCAAACTAGGCTGGCAGATTTCTGCCCGGGAAGTCCTGCAACGATTTAAAGGAGGGAAGTTTGCGGATGCTCTCGCCGAAATTGAAGCCAATATTACGGAGCCAATGCCGCCAGATTTTGAGCAGCTATTGCGGCGGCGAACCTTTGCCGCCTTTGAACAAGATCTGCAGCCTATTCCGGGTATCGTACAGGCATTGAATGCGCTCCCCTTACCTTTTTGTGTAGCTTCCAACGGGCCCCGTAACAAGATTGAATTGAATCTCGGAATTACACACTTACTACCTTTGTTCAGTGATCGAATTTTTTCTGCCTACGAATTGGAAATTTGGAAACCTGATCCTGCCTTCTATCTCACCGTAGCGGAACGATTGGGATATGCCAAAGAAGCTTGTCTGGTGATTGAAGATAGCTATGCCGGTATGCAATCTGCCACCGGAGCAGGCATAGATGTATGGGTATATGCAAAAGATGAAGTGGATCTCGATATAGAACGAGCAGGAGTACCCGTTTTTTCCCATATGGGGGAATTACCGAGATTAATCCAAGAGGCTAAGTAATCCCCTTAATCTGATTTCATCCACCCTTCTAAGCCCTCGGGGGTTCTAATCCAGGCGTGGTCTCCATTACTTCCCAATACTTCTACTTTCGTATCACTGGGTAAGAAGGCAAAGGGCACCGCATCATTCGTGACACCAGTCCAGATTTCTTTTTCGCTTTCAATTTGTATTGTTCCGATTGGGCGCTCCAAGGACTCTATGCTAGAGGCACTTAGGTAGCCGGTATGACCACTAGGGGTCAGAACACGGAGCCAAGTTTGGGTTGCTGCTTGAATTTGGACGGGAAGCCGGGGCGTTAAGTTTACTAGGGCACTACTTCGGCTGCTCGGAGCGGAGCGCAGGGTAGAGCGGATCGCCTTCGTTCGAACGTGTTGCCCGATCAGGGCACTATCCACGCGGAGTCTAGCAGGTACCGTTTTTTGTTGGGCAATAAAAGGGTAGGGGTCTATGGCTCCTCGACCTCGCTTATAAATGCTAAAATGAAGGTGAGGAGCGGTATTTCTAGCGTTCCCCGTATTGCCTACCCACCCTAAGGTATCGCCTGCTTTAACCCGGGCACCTTCAGCGACCAATTGACTATCCAGGTGTGCATAGTAGAGAGATTGGCCACGCCGGTTATCGCGAAGCCAAACTTGCTTTCCGCCCAGGCCTCGATTTCGGACGCTCCGTACGGTGCCATCCATAGAGGCTACTACCGGGGTGCCACGGCGGGCAAAAATGTCTACGCCCTTATGCTTTCGTCGGCCGCCATCTCTCGGGTCACCAAAGAAGCTCCAAATATCATGGTTGCCTTTTCCGCTG
This sequence comes from Saprospiraceae bacterium, assembly GCA_019634045.1. GTDB lineage: Bacteria > Bacteroidota > Bacteroidia > Chitinophagales > Saprospiraceae > DT-111. Next base: position 23,219 of record JAHQWA010000259.1, on the reverse strand, counting down.
ACCGGGAAAACACTGTAAGTCGCCTGTGTACTTAAGCGCAGGGTAAAGCGCGTCGATAATAGGAGCTCACCCTGGAGCCGAAGCAAGTACGTGCCATCGACAGTGGCTTCATAGGAAGCACTATCGACTTGATGTGGCGCTATAAAGAGCAAGGGTTTTGCTTGTTTGGGCCAAGTACTCTCTTCCTCCATCTGATAGAGCTCGAGAAAAAACAACTTATTAGGGGTGGTTGATTCTAAGGAAATGTCCAAACGTTCTCCGGCGCGGAGGGTCATGCGGTAAGCAAAGGCAGTTGGTCGCTGCTCATCTAAGTAACCTGTTTCCTGGAAAGGCATGCTGATTTCAGTGCTATCCCCTAGCGCTTGTTCGGCCGCTGCATTCCATCGCTCTACCAATTGTGAGGATCCAAGACCACTAAAATGAAGGCCATCCAAATAAAGCCCTCTAGGACTTAGTTCGGGGGCGGGGGGCGGGATGTTTGGTGGTTTGTTTTCTTCACAGGAGAGAAAAGTGAAGCCCATCCATAGGCAGATGAAGAGTAGGGGTACTGAGGTTAGTTCCTTGTACATAGGCAGTCGGGTACTTCTGGTGAATAGCTGATAAATATACGGAAGACTTGCTGGATTTGAGCACTCATTAACCACATCTCCCTAAATAGGAACGGAAAGTTCAAGTTTACTAGTGCCTGTCTTATGTAGAAACTGCCCTTGTTCAAAAGGATATGAAATGGTAGACCGCCCTATCGTAGACTCTTTCGTGCGATATCATGCTTCTGACGAAAGTGGGGGGCTTTTGCGTCGCTCGGGAGGACTCCCAATTTGGCCTTAAAGTCTCGGATGAAGTGATTCTGGTCATAATAGCCATAGTCCCAAAAAGAAGCTGTTGTGCATTGTAGGTAGTTTTCTTTATAGAATGCTTTGAAGCGTATAATTTGGGCAAACTGTTTGGGGGTAAGGCCGATAAATTGCTTGAAGTAGCGTTGAATTTGCCGAATACTTTTGTGATGAGCTTGGGCTAAGGCCGTTACCTGAATGTCTCCCTTCTCTGCTAGAATATGATTAACCAATTGTTGGCTTAGCTGATATGCCGCTGTTTTTTGGGAATTTTGCAGCTGTTGCCACAAGATGTGAGAAATGACTTCCACTTTACCTTCCAGATCTGGTGCTTGTCGAACAAGTATATCTAGGTTGTGTAGCCAAGCGGTGGGGTGATCTTTGATTGGGGTATTTTGATTAATAAAGGCATGAATCTCATGCGGGAATAGTTGATAGAAGCCTAAGGGCTTGAATTTTAACCCTAACAAGCGGACCCTTCCCCGGCGTCTAATAAGCAGGGATTCAGTGGATATGCCGACGATATTGGAATGGGCGATTACTTGGCGGGTATGGGGAGGCTGAAGTCTTATTTTTTCGTATGAGCCTTCCAGAACAAAAATGATTTCTGGACAAGCATCTGGAATCAAGAGGTCGGGATAGGACTGAATGTTGGCTTCTTCTCCTTCCATGTACCAGCCATACTTGACTAGCTCAGCATGTTCAGCTGGCAAAGAAAAAGTGTGATAGCAGATTTCAGACATTATAGATGTAAATTGCCCAGTAAGTTCATTTGCATCCCACTCGCTCCTCCAAAACCATGGTCGCTTTGCATACGCTCCACATGTAAGGGATGGATTCGATGTTCGCCGTAGGCGAGGAGCGCTAAGATACTACCTGGCCGAAGATGCCAACTGGCCCAACTTATCGGCGAATCTCCATTGGTATCTTGACGGCTTTTATCAGCACCAGCCTCTAGTAGTAGTGTAATGGTCTCTGCACTAGCAAAAGCCGCAGCACGATGCAGGGGCGTCTCTCCTCGGGTCCGCACATCACGCATAAAACTACCCGTTTCTTGTCCGGGAACTGTTGCTACATTAGGTTTGGCACCGTTCGCTAGCAATAACTTAACGATTACCGGAGAGGAAGCCCTGTTCGCTGCACTGATACTAGCATGCAGAGGCGTTTCTCCACTGCCTTCTAAAGCTGCATTCACATCCGCTCCCTGTTCAATTAGATACTGGCAAAGTTGCCAGTGTCCATGAAAGGCTGCTCCGTTTAAATTATAGTTTCGGCCCAGCTCGGAAAGTTTTGCCCCCTGCTGAACCAAATACTTGACGGCACTAACATCTCCATAATACGCACAATGTTTGATAAGGCTTACGCCATGCTCATCTGTGGCTGTGGCAGGGTGACCTGCTCGGAGGTAGTCAAACACCAAATCAGTTCGGCCATCTTGAATCTTTTGCAGCATCGTAATAGGGTTTTACATAGTATACACTGCTGAATGCCAATTGGTTGACTGCCATTCTCTTGGACTTGCTGCCATTTCCTGGCAAGCGGAAAGGGAATACGGAATTTGGAACAAACTACTACTGGCCTGTTTTCCCCTTCCCGCCTTCTCGTTTATAGCGTTTCACGTTGAATAGCGTTTTCCCGAACGATGACCAAATACGCCATCACAATAAAGAGTATCGAAACCACTCCGAAGCTCGTCATCCCATTGGCAAAAACGGCGATAGAAGCTAGTATGAAGGTTGGAATCATAATATAGGCCCCAATCTTTCGTGTTTTCGAAGGAATCAGAAGGATGCCTCCAATGAGTTGTACCAACCCCACAATTGTGGTGGCGGTGGCATTGAAGCCGATCTTTTCAAATAGCTGGATGTCTGCTTCCTGTTGTAAAAGTTTGAATAGGCCGGTAGAGATACTGAGCAGTGTCGTCAGTATCCAGTTGATCGTCAGTAATAATTTCATCTTGATTTAGTCTTTTCTTTGCACCAGGGAAAACCAATTACCAGAATCGTCCTTGAACATGGCTTCGATACCATAGAATTCTTCTGTCGGAGGCTTTGTGAATTCTACCCCCTTTTGTTTTAACTCTTCGTAGGTAGCGTGAATGTCTACGGATTCGAACACACCAAAGCCAAAAGTCCCATTTTGAATCAACTCGGTGAGTGCCGCGGCGCTATCCGCAGAGAACATTTCATTTTTATTGACGGGCATTAAGGTGATTTCCAGATCAGATTGGTCTTTTGCACTAACGGTCAACCATTTAGCCTCGGGCCCAATGGGGATTTCCATTTTTACTTCCAGGCCTAGTTTATTGACATAAAAATCCTTGGCCCGTTCTTGATCTAGTACGTAGATGCTGGCATGAGCTAGTCTTGTAATCATAATTAGTCTTTTTGTTGGTTCAAAGAAGCAAAGACTTGGTTTTCCGCGCTTATCCGATATTGCTATTTCTCCCAAGAAAATCGGTGAGCAAAGCAATTAGGGACAAAAGCCTTGGGCTGATCGACACGGGCTTGCTGATTTTGCTTGGATTGTTCCAGGTATTGTTGCGGAGTGAATCCGGTATGCCGTTTGAAAAGGTGAGTGAAAGAAGGCAATGATTCAAAACCCAAAGCAAAGCATACTTGTGTGATTGAACTTTCTTCTAGCAGTAAGACTTTCGCACGTTTAATACGTAGCGTGGTAAGGTAAGCATGTGGCGTTTGGCCATAGACCTGTTTGAACAGGCGAAGGAAATGGTATTTGGAAAAGCAAGCCTCTTTGGCCATATCTTGAACCTGAATTCTTTCCGTGTAATGTTCATCGATATAGCGTTTCGCGGCTACTATTCGGCGGTATAGATAGATCTTCGGATGCGTATCATCACTCATACGCCCTTAAAGTTAGGGTTTTCCGGAGAGGTGACAGGAAATGGCGCTGACTTTTGGTGAAAAAAGTCAGCGCCATTACGCAATTCAACACGGTAAGGAGACTAGGTCCAAACCGTAGTCGTCTCAAATCCCGCGATATCTCCATCTGGCGTCAGGCCTACTAGATAAACAGGATATTCTGAGTCAGAACGTAACCCATCCTCTCCTACGATGATGTGGGTGATATCCCGGAGATTGGCGATCATGAAATCCAGTAGGGTCTGAAATTTTTCCTGATCAGCTTCTGCTTCAAAGTCCTCATAGTTTTCGAAGATCCAAGCGAGCTCTTCCACGCCTTGCTGGAAAAAATATACAGCCTCCGCCCGATCAACCAAGCTGAGTCCCAGGGCGTCCCGGAAGGACTCTCTCGTCAAGCTATCCAGCTCGGCTTCTTGGTGGAATACCTGTAGGAAAGCGTCTGCTTCATTAGCCCAGGCTGGGAAGTATAAGCCTTCTCCTAGCGCTTTCAGCCCTTCTAGTATTTTTGCCGTTGATTGATCGTCGCTTGCTGCTTGATCCTCCTGCATCATTCTGGCCAAGCGAACGGCTAAGCGGGCAGTCAGTGACATTTCCGCAATTTCGGCCTTGGACAGGCCATTGTTATTTACATCGTACTTATCGATTAGCTTCTCCTTCGCGTAGGCTAAGGTATCCGTTACATCTGCTTCGGTGATTCGAGCGCCGGGCTTGTGATCGCGATGATCCATGAAGCGATAGAAAATACTAGTCAACTGTTGCTCAACGCCTGATAGCGTATTCAATTTAAGGCGAATGTCTTTTCGACTAACAAAAGGATCATCCCCGCGAGCATCAAGGATGTTCTTCGCTGCTCGATCTAAAGCAGCATATACATGTTGTTTGGAAAGTCTGGCCATGAATAGTGTAGGTTTTATTGGATGTGATAGGGTACATTTATAGCATGTAAACGCCCCCGCATTTTTCTCATAAAGGAGTGACTTGACGCCCTTCCCTTGCTTGGCAAACAAGATAAGAGTAGTCTGGTAGCTTAACAATACTTCTTCGAATTCTTAAAGATTACTTAATCTATTGAGCTTGACAGTGGTGGCAACTTTCAACTAACTTTAAGGAAAACCCTAAAATCATGTTGAAAAAAATACACTGTGTCTTCAGCACGCATCCATTTACCAATGCCGGGACTGGTAGTAAGCCCGTTCTCATTCTAGGAGATAATAACCGAGACCGCCTGTATCATGTTTTCCAACCAGAAGAGTACATAGAAGGAGGGAGTTCTTACTTTTTTACCATTGATGTCTCTAATCGCGGCTTGCCTACCTACTACCAAACGATGCGCCTCGGCATTCTCGGAGATGATCTTTTTGTGCCAGAATCTGTCTTTATTTTTGCCGAATTGGAAAAACCAAACGACTGGCCCTTTCAACCCATTGCGATGCAGTTTTACGATAAGCCATTGTTGAGTACGGATGAATTGGAGGGGCGGATTTCTATTCCACTCAATCGAGCCACTTTTGGAGGCTACTACACTGAACTTAGTCGATGGGTTATTATCATTCGTAATGCAGAGGGACAACACGCCGGTACCAGTAGCCCCCTTGTATTAACTGTGCAAGGGAAGAAAGAAGAGTTGCTCCGTTTGGAGATTCCAACAGGGAAATTAGCCAAGCCAGGTGCTACCTTTCATACCGCTGTCTCTTCTAGGAATTTCGATACTTCGAATGAAGTAAGAAGTATTTCCTTACACATTGGTGGAAGTGATCAGTGGACACCGGCGGCTGTATATATTATGGGAGTGGATCGAGTCGTCAACGAATATGAGCAACTCGTGCCATTCGTGTACATTCCGGATTGGCAAGCAGAAGGGCTGGGCTCGCTCAGTGAAGATTCTTCAGAAGGGAGCGATTCGGTAGTTCTATACAAGGCTTACTTATAACAAGCATAAATCCTGACCACATATGACCTTCAAGACCTGACCCTGTTCAGGTCTTTTTTTGTAAATTAGGAATCTACCGTGACATACGGCTGAAGGTAAAGCAGCAACTTTGCAATGGATTTAATTCCTTCACCAACAATTTATGGTTCTATTTGAAGCGTGAGTCAGGCCCGCCTGACACATCGGGCAGGCAAGGTAGCCATAAGTGTCCTGACGATTTTGAAAACCATCAAATATAGGTGTCCATGGCAGATTCTCGTCGAGCCTCAGGATTGCAGTTGCAGCGGATGAAGCGGATAGTGGAAAACCAGACCCGGGCTATCTATTTCCTATCTAGTATCCTACTAGCCCTGCTGTTTACTTATCTACTTCGTGAACCGGATTTCACTACGCCGCAGGCCTACGTACTTTTCTTGCTGTTCTTTGCCATATTTCTTTGGGTAAGTGAGGCGATTCCTCCTTTTGCAGTGGGGATTATGATTGTGGGATTCCTCGTCTTTTTTCTGGGGAATCCGGTCGTTAATGCAGATGAAAATATTGAGGTAATTGCCTTTGTACATACTTGGTCCGATAGTGTGATTTGGTTGCTATTGGGGGGCTTCTTCTTAGCCGAGGGGATGAAAAAGACGAAGCTGGATCAACAGCTTTTTAAGGTGTCTTCTGCACGATTTAAGGGGAGTGGCCAATTGTTTTTGCTGGGACAAATGCTTTCTACGGCCATTGCTTCTATGTTTATATCCAATACGGCCACCACGGCGATGATGTTTGCTGCTATGATGCCACTACTTAAGCAGGAGGAGGGCGACCGAAACCTGGCCAAGGCGCTCACTTTAGGTATACCTGGGGCGGCAGCGATCGGCGGAATGGGGACGATCATTGGCTCCCCGACCAATGCCATCGCCGCAGACTTAATCAACAACCTCCCGAATCTACAATATGAAATTGGTTTTTTGGAGTGGATCTATTTTGGACTTCCCGTGGCAGTTGTGTTGATTCTTCTATTTTGGGCGGTCTTATTGCGTAAATTTCCTCCCTTGAGTGGCCCGGTAAATACGGATGGATTATTCCAACCTAAAGAGCAAGCAAACAGAGCGGATTATTCTCCCAGGGAGGACGGCTTGCGAAGACGGATGGTACTAATAATTTTAGGGGCTACCGTCTTACTCTGGCTAACAGATAAGCTGCACCCTATCCCCGTTGCTGCGGTTTCCGGGATCCCGATCATAGGTTTAACCATGTTGGGTATTATCACCAATGAGGACGTCCGGAAGCTTCCTTGGGATACCTTGATGTTGGTGGCTGGAGGACTCTCTCTTGGCTTGGCCATTCAGGAAACGGGCTTGAGCCAGCAGTTTGTGGATGCCATCAAAGGCTTTAATGCCAATACCTTATTACTGATCATCATTTTTGCCTTTTCCAGTGTTTTCTTCTCTAATATCATGAGTAACACCGCCACGGTAACGATTATGGTTCCGGCGGCGATCTTGCTGCCCGGTGTTGATCCCGTTGTGCTGGCCTTGGTCATTGGCTTGTGCGCTTCCTGTGCACTTTTCCTACCCGTATCCACCCCACCCAATGCCATTGCCTATAGTACCGGTCTGATTCGCCAAGCTGATTTTCGCCTGGGCGGGCTGCTGATCGGTTTTGGGGGGCCTGTGCTCATCGTACTTTGGGTGTTACTGCTCATGTAGGAACACTAATAGCCTCAATTTCAAGGCTTTCTTACCCGTATTGTGAAGGATTTAAAATAAATTCACTTTTTTTAAAGTAAAACCAGACTTCATTCGTCTTCTAGAATAAAGAGAAAAGAAGTTGCGCAAAATTTTGTGTTGAGATCAATCCCTAATAAGGCACTCATCAGAATGACTGTAGACAGCTTATAAGAATCAAGAAGACAAATGATGTCCATACCAATGGCAGAAGACGGTAGATCAAACATTAGTGGCGTTGTTAAAGAATACAGTAACAGACTGTTGCGGTTTATTCGTAACAGGGTGCCCAATACTGCCGATGCCGAAGATATTTTACAGGAGGTTTGGTATCAATTTACCAATGTAGTGGATACACAACCGATCGAGCAAGTGAGTGGTTGGTTGTTTAGAGTAGCACGGAACCGAATTACAGATCGTTATCGAAAACGTAAGGACGACCTTTTAGAGGATTATATGTATGAGGATGAAGAAGGAGATCTGTTTTTACGCGAAGTGTTGATAGCCGATAATGATAGCCCTGAAACAGAGATGCTACAGCAGATGTTTTGGGAAGAGTTATTCGAAGCATTGGAAGAGTTACCAGAGAATCAACGAGAAGTATTTGTTTGGAACGAACTGGAAGATCAAACCTTCCAAGATATTGCAGATCGTACTGGGATTAATATCAAAACTTTGATTTCAAGGAAAAGATACGCAGTGCAACATTTGAGAAATCGACTCCGGCCCTTATATGAAGAATTCATGGAGGAATAGGCACTCAGATGTGAAATTTAGTTTTTAAAGTATAGGATTATGTTTAAAGATAAAAGACCCCATCGGAATGTACCTGGGCCAGTGAAAGGGCTTTTCATCTTAATGATGATAAGTGTAGTGATTTTTGTGCTTGGCCAGGTGATCATGTTTTTGTGGAATACGATCTTGGTGGAAGTCACCGGTGTCAAAGTGATTAACTTCTGGCAGGCCATTGGCTTATTTGCCCTGAGTCGGATTCTATTTGGCAGTTTCCATTTTAATAAAGGCCGTCAGATGAAGCGTAAAATGCGAAAAGGGGCAAAGTGGAGAGAAAAATGGATGAATATGTCAGAAGAAGAGCGAGCTGAATTTAAGCAGCGCTGGAAGGATCGTTGTGGCCGGCCTCCAAGGACCCAAATTTAGTGTAGGAGAAAAAAAGTTGAAAAAATTTAAAGTAAAGTGCCAACTCATTCGTCTTCCTATATGAAAGGATATAGAGAGCAGTAAATTACTCCATCCATTCAAGCCCCAAACCACAACATTTTCCAAGAGAAGAAAAAAAATTAAGAAAATTTAAAGTAAAACTTCTACTCATTCGTCTTCCTAAATGAAGACAATCTGGAAAAGGAAAAATCCCAACCAGTAGGACGAAGGAACTTCAAATAACCTGACCCTTTTGGCTAAGGCGAAAGGAGTCCTCGTACGCCCCATTGTTTAACAAAAAACTTCTTCGACCAGTCCGTGGACAATCATAAGATGGGATGAATAAGCACCTGTAGGTAGCGTTGCATTTCATTTTTGAATGTCTTCAAACACGGGATTTATCGAAGAACTAAAAAAATCAAAGTCATGAGACCATTTAGGTTTTTCTTCGTGTTAGCGCTCGGTTTTATGTTGTTCTTTTTTGTCGCTCGATTCCTAATAGTAGCCTTGATTGCTGCTGCTGTAATGAGTACTGTGTTCTTCATTGCTCGACGCATTAAAGGGTTCTTTCAGCGCATGGATTGGGATGAAGGCTATCACGCTCATCACCCCTATCAAAGACGATACCAGCGTTCTCTCCAACAAGCTGTTTGGAAAGATGATCTCTTGGTAGAATACCCGAACAGCAACCATGAATATCTACCCAATTACCAGTCTATCGAAGTCCGATAGAAAGGTATAGACTATCATATTTTAGTAATCAAAAAAACTCAATCTTATGTGTTATAAAGCAGCCCATCATTCGCATTGGAAAAAACATCATCATCATGCCAGAAGACGCCATCATCGACGTATGGCACGCTGGGCCTATCCTCCGGCGAGCATCGAGGAATTGGATGACCGCTACGAGATTCTAATCTACGCAGCCGGTTACGAGAAGAGCGATTTTCAAGTAGGATTAGAAGATGATCATTTACTGATTAAAGTGAAGAAGGAAACCGCTGATGAAATTGTGGAAGATCGACGTGTGCGAGGGTATACACCTGGCAGTTTCGAAAGACATTTCACCCTCAATCCCAAGATTGATCGAGGAGGCATCAGTGCCAACTATGAGGAAGGGATTTTGAAGGTAGTCTTACCCAAGAAGGAAGGATCAGAGACCTTCCGTCAAGATATCGAAATCGTTTAAGCGAATTTCAGATGAATTGATGTTAGTCTAGTGAATTTAGTGTAAAGTACAACGGTTTCCCCCACTCGAGGAGGAAACCGTTGCTTTATGGTACCACTTAAGTTGGAAAACCAAAGTTCTCTAAACTTCGGTTTTCTAATTGTAAGCCCTTACTCCCAGCCAAAATTTTGGGTGAGGTTGGGGTTAACGATCACATGTGTTTCAGGAATGGGACGGTAATAGTACTTTGGGGCAACAAAGGTCCCACGTTCTCTCACTGTTTGAATGGTACCGCTATTCCCTTCCGAGAGATAGACGCCGGCATCGCTACCTTGTGGACCGGCTCTGTAATAGATCAAAGGTACTCCGTTTGCGTTCAACTCTTTATCATCGCCGCTTGGAATAGATTCACTCTGGTCGATCAGGATAATATCGGCTACCCCGTCACCAGTAAGATCATACTTCCCTAATCCTTTGAAGTAAATACCTTGTGGCTCTTGCTCTAGTAATTCACCGGCTGCCCAGCGCATCAAATCATCAAACCGATATCCTTCCATGGCCAATTCCACTCTTCTTTCACGTCGAATCTCAAGGATTTCAGCACTGCTAAGCTGTGGATAGCGAGCTGCCTGCACTGGATCTGTGGCGGGGTTCATCATCATATGTGGCATGCCGGCACGATCACGTAATACGTTGATGGTGGCATCCAGTACGGCCTGGGAAAGCTCTCCTAATTCGGCAACTGCTTCCGCGTGGATCAATAGCACTTCCGCGTAACGAAGGACAGGAACATCTGCATTGTTGATCACTTCTTCCTCTCTTTCGTTCACAAAACCTTTGATTTGGTGATAACCAGAAAAGTTTTTGGCCAACTGCTGAATGTAAATTCCGCCGCCTTGAGAGTAAGTCTCCGTGCGAACTAATTCCCAACCTGGATAAGCATAGGTCTGATTCAGGCGAGGATCCCTGTTTTCAAATTCTTCGATGAAACCTTTAGCCTCAAAGCCTTCTTGCACAGAATAGTAGGAGCCATCTGCCATCAAGTAGGATTGCAGTAGGTCTTTACTTGGGCTGGTTTCAAAGTTTCCGAAGGTAATGGCAGAGTTTCCGCTGTTCTTCAAATTGGAAATGGCAATATTCGTCAAAATTACCTCTGAATTCCCAGATAAGTCTCCAGCTACAAAAAGATCGTAGTAATCGCTGCTAGGGTTACCTGTATTGTGAATGCTGTATCGACCACTCGCCACGATCTCCTGTGTTAGATCCCGCGCAATGGTGAGAAAGCTATTGGCTGCGTTAGCCTCATTCAACTCATCATGGTATTTGCGGTAGGTCCCCTCATAAAGTGCAAAGCGAGCCATATAGGTCATTACCACGTAGCGATCAATGGCACCGGCAGGTTGATTCTCGCGAACATGATCAGCGGCAAACTGAAAGTCTGCCATAATGTTGTCTACTACCATGTTGCGATTATCACGTCCTTTGAATAGGGCCTCTTCGTCATCGGTGTTGATCACCTGATCGTACCAAGGTACGTCAGAATATCGCTTAACTTTTTCTACATAAAATCGAGCTCTAAAAAAACGAGCTAATCCTTCGAAGTGATCTAGTGCTTCCTGCGGAATATCGGCTTTGCTGAAGTTCTCCAGGAAGAAATTGATGGTACGCAAGCGGTCCCAAGTCCAGCCTCCAACGATCGTAGCAGAACTAGGCTGCGTCGTCATCATGGTCTTCAATTCCGTTTCGCCAGTATTGGCTGCATTATCTGTAGTAGCATAGCCGTCAGCAGTATAAATACCACCACCCGGGAAGTCGTAGAGATTATTGATATAGATAGAAAGATCCTCTTCAGAATTGAAGAAGTTTTCTTTACCAATAGAGGTTTCTGGAAAGCGATCTAGGAAATCGTCATTACAGGCAGTCATCCCTAGAAATGCGGCGATCCAAACTATAGTGATGAATCTAGTATTCATGTTTTTTGATTTGTTCGATTAGAAATTCACGTTTAGACCAACAGAGAAGCGGCGCTGGAATGGATAGCTGTATCCTGTCCCAGTCTGGCGACCAGGAGATACAGCCGGGTTGAATCGCGCATCGCTATCAGAAATAGATTCTGGATCGAAGAAGTCAGTCAGCGCTGACCATTCCGCAATGTTTTCCCCGCTGAAGAAGATACGGATACTGGCAATTCTAGCCTTCTGCGTCCATTGTTGTGGTAAGGTGTAGCCTACAGTGAGGTTCTTAAATCTTACATAAGCTGCATTCAATAGGTAGTCAGATTGAGGGATGGCCAACCCTTTAGATTGGTCAACTCGTTCTCCTAGGTTTCTATCTGCTAACCACGCTTGTAGATGTGGGTAGCGAGCATCCGTATTGGCATTGGCCAAGCCGGCCTCAATATAGCTTTGAGAGTGTTTCTCCAAATTTACTTGGCTATCATCATTAGCACGATAGAAGTCCAGTAGGTGAGCATAGCCACCGGCGTATGGCTGCTGGTAGAAGCCCCAATAGAGATAGTCCAGCGGATAGTAATCGCGTTGTCCTACGCCCTGGAAAAAGGCATTGATATCAAGCCCGGCCCATTCGAAGCCCAGGTTGATTCCAAATAGATATCTCGGCGTCATGTTACCGATTACTTTTAGGTCCTTTGGGTCATCGACTGTAAGTCCTTTTTCGATAGCTCCATTTCCATCCTGATCCACATATCTCGGCCATCCTTCAACAATTGAAAGCGCTCCCCAAGGAATCAAGCTGCTTTGATCTAAGTTGTCAATCTGTTCTTGGGAAGTAAAAAATCCATCACTTTCCAACCCCCAGATTTCACCTACTTCCATTCCCGCATAGTACTGATTCAAGTTCAGGTTAGGGTTGTCGAAGCGGGTAATAGTCGAGCGATTGTCAGATAATACCACTCGAGTATTAAAGTTTAACGGTTTTCCAGCTAGTCTAAATTGATTGCGATAAGCTAGAGATACTTCCCAGCCCTTGGTCTCAAGGTCACCTGCATTTTCTAGTGGTTCGGCAGCACCCAAAACATCCGGTAGGTCACGGCCTAAGGTCAACATACCTTTGGTCTCTCGTACGTAGTAGTCAAATGAAGCAGAAAGTCGATCTTCCCAAATGCCCACTTCCAATCCAAGGTTGGTGGATGTAACATCTTCCCAAGTATAGTTAGAGGAAACGATAGCTGGAGGAGTGATGCGCTGAGGTAGTTTATCTCCGAAAATGTAATTACCCGATACGGCACTCATCGTTGGAATGTAACCGTATTCGCTCACAAATTGGTTACCCAAACTTCCGTAAGAAGCTCTTAACTTCAAGCGACTAATTAAGTTTTGGTTTTCCATGAATCCTTCACGGTCAATGCGCCAAGCTGCTGAAGCAGATGGGAAGAATCCAAATCGCTTATCCTGTGGGAAACGGGAAGAACCATCATAACGACCGTTGAATTCGATAATATAGCGCTCCTTGAAGATATAGTTCAAGCGGTAGAATGCGCCTCTTACGGCCCAATCCCAGATGGCCTCATCCACTTCCGCTTCACCAGTAGCCAAGGCAATGGTAGGCAAGGAAGCTGAGATCACCCCTTCTCGATAGGCATCGAAACGTTCACTTCTATAGTATTCTTGGTTGAAGCCACCAATAATGGTCAAGTTGTGATCTTGTCCGAACTGCTGATTGTAGGTTGCATAGATATTAAAGACATTGTAACGATCTTCAATAGACCTACGGAAAGCCGCATTGGTTCCTTGTTCTCTGACATCCTCCGGACCATAACCGATAAGGTACTTTGTCCAGAAAGTATTGATATCACTATTTCCTCTTCTAGTAGTGAAGTCAGCGTTTACTTTGAAGCGGTCACCAAAGATCTTGGCTTCAGCAGTTAAGGTAGTTTGTAAGCTATTATATTCTTCATTGGAAGTACCGCCATTGGTCAATTTCGCTCCGGTTTCTCCCACACTTGTATTGGCCCAAGTTCCATCTGGGTTGATATCCCAATCCGTCGGGTGGAAGTTGAATAGATCCCATAGACTGAAGTAAGCAGGGTTCTCTCTCTCAGTAAGAGTCAAGTAAGTATTGTTACCTATACTGAGCCAATCATTCACCTGGAAGTTGACTTTAGCCCTCATCGTGTAACGATCAAAGTAGTCATCCGCTACGCTCAATACCCCGTTCTGACGGTTATAAGAACCTGATAGCATATAGGCAGTCGACTGTGACTTACCCGTAATGCTTAAGTGGTGGTTCTGAGCCTCTGTATAGTTGTTCATGAAGTACTGCGTCCAATCTTGGTCACCCATGTATTCCCAAATAGAAGGATCATTTGGGTTTTGACGAACACCTGCTGTGTTTGGGTTGTCTGACCTTTCCTTCGCCCAGGCATAGGTTTCGTCACTGTAGTTCTGATTATCCCAAGGCGTATTGTCTGTAGACGTTTCTCTAACGCGAAGATAGATGTATGGATCCGTGATTTTGTTTGGTAGTACAGTGGGGGTGCCTGTAGAGAAGTTCGTATTGTAAGATACATTAACACCCTCCTGAAAACCTGTCTTAGTGGTAATCAAGATTACCCCGAAAGCAGCACGAGCACCATAGATAGCAGCAGAAGAGGCATCTTTTAGCACAGAAATGCTTTCTACATCTTCTGGTGCCAAGCGATTAAGTTCAATGGCATCGGAAGGCACCCCGTCTATCAAAATCAAAGGCTCACCGCCATTGATTGACGTCAGGCCTCGGATATTAATCTTGGCTGCCTGCCCTGGTGCACCACTATTGAACTCGATGTTCAAATTGGGTGAGATCCCTTGCAAACCCTGAGAAAGGTTACTGATTGGCCGACTCTGAATTTGCTCCGGACCAATCTGATCTACTGCACCGGATAGGTTTTCCTTTTTCTGGACCCCGTATCCTACAACAATGACTTCGGATAGCCCCACGGCATCTTCTTGCATAACCACTTCAAGTTCAGTGCGGCCATTCAAAGCTACTTCTTGGCTTTCCATACCGATGTAGGAAAGGATCAAGGTTGCATCCGCTGGAGCTTCCAATTCGAAGGTCCCTTCAATGTCGGTAACCGTTCCTGTGCTGGTTCCTTTTACCATCACAGATACTCCAATCATAGGGGCGTTGGAGCCAGATTCCAATACTTTGCCTTTGATGGACTGGTTTTGTGACCACAGTCCCGTACAAAGGATGCTCCCTAGCAGGATAAAAAGGAGCCTTTTGTGCATAGTAATTAGCGTTCCCATAAACCGTGAATTTGTCTATTTATGTTTGATAAAGTGTGACTGATCTTTAGTTCCAAGAAGGATTTGTACCAGAGCTACTGATGCTTAGATATGTCTGGGATGAGGTTTGATTAGACCGGCAGTTGTTGATTTTGTTTGTATTCAATTTCAAACCCCAAAATTAAGTTGGAGCCTTTGGCAATTATGGACGTTGGGGATTAAGGATTTTTAAAGAAATCATGAATGGTATTATTAATATTAATTAATTCGATTTTGTGAAAATTATTTTTTAAATACTTGATTATTAGATAGTTGAATTAAGGTGGGCTTGCTGATGAGACAGAATAGGGAGGTAGTTTGTTTTTTGTTGAAGATTCCAGTTTATCTAAATGTCAAGTCTGGGTTAAGAATGGGTTATTACTGAAGGTCGAGCATCCTCGGTCAAAATATTGTCCATATCTTAATAGTTTAGCCATTCTAACCTTTAAGTCGGTGAAGCAAATCTACCTGGGGCTTTTGCTCCTGTTGCCTCAATTCGGAACTGCTCAATTGGAAAGCTGGGACAATGATTGGGACGGTATGCCTGATCCTTGGGAATTTCATAGATCCCTGGACTGGAACGACCCCACAGATGCCTGGAAAGATCAAGATCAAGATGGGGTGCTAAACATCTATGAGTACCTTTTAGGGTCCGATCCCGGAGATCCCGCTCAGCCCGTTTTTATCCCTTACCATCAGGAGCAGCCCTTGGAAGAATTCATTGCCAATGCTCCGCGAGGAAGTGTGCTGCAAATTCCGGATGGGGTCTATCCACTTCACTATGAACATCCTTTCGATGCTGAGGCTCCGCGAGTTATGATCCAGGGGGGATGGAATGCTGATTTTTCTGAACGTGATGTTTGCCAATACCCTACCGTCTTCGAAGGAGGCGAACAACCCATTCTGAACTTTCTGTTGACGGAAGGCAATTCTTCTGCTATTATTTTAGATGGTTTACAGCTTCGAGGAGGTAAGGCAGGAGCTATTCGACACATTAGTTATCTATCTAAGGTCCAGCTGCTATTGTCCGAATGTTTGGTGACCGAGAATGAGGCACATCCCGCCCAAGCCATTCTGCATTTTGAGGATGGGGCTAGCACTTTGATCTCGGATTTAATCCTGGTAAATTCGACGTTTAGCAATAATAATGGATCGGCAATTCGTTTCGAACAATCAGCCAATCGCGGCAATTTCAAATTATTAAACAGCTTAGTTGCTTTCAATGCACCTTCTCTAGATGATGAGCTGCCTTTCAGATCGGGTTATGGCCTGAGATTTGAAAGTTTTGCTGATTCTCTATTACAACTTCAATTCCTGAATAGCATCATTTGGGGTAATGCAAAAGCAGATGTCTTATTGCAGCCCGAAGATCTTCCAAGGCTTCTGGTGGACAGCCGTCATAACATCTATGGCTATTTTGAAAACGATCCTAATGCCGCCTTTTTTAATGGGCAAACCGATCGCAGTACTGATCCATTTTTACTGGAACATTCCACTGGATACTATACTTTGGCATCGCTGAGTCCCGCTCGAGGAACTGGTATATTTCTAGGAATGGGAGACGACTTGGAAGTAGATATTGGTCCTAGAGCATGTCTGGAAATGATTAGCGCGACGGAGGAGAAAGCGGGTAGAGGGAAATGGATCTTATATCCTAATCCAGTGACGGAGCATCTCTACCTGGCCACGGAACCTAGTATGGTGAAAGAGCTGCCGTTCGAAATTCGAGACGCTTTTGGCAGGATCATCACAAGAGGAAGGGTTCCTGCCAACCTTGGACAGAAACCCTTCCTCATCCATCTGAAGGAAGAACCCACTGGACTATACTTCTTCATTGGACTTGATGAAGAAGGAGTCTTCAACATTCCTTTTTGTCTAGCCAACTAGTTCCTTCCAATCCTTAAACCTCATGCCTAATGGATACCACCGGACTGCGCCGCGCCGATACCAAGGCATGATAGCTTACGGTTATCAAAGCAATACCGAGCGCCAGCACTGCGGCTAGCAAGAAAAAGCCAACTCCAAGCCCTATATTATAGGCGAAGTTGTCCAACCAGTTGGAACTTACCAGCCAGGCAACCGGCGTAGCTAGGGCTATCCCTATTCCGACTAAGACAAGAACCTCCTTGGAAAAGAGCGAAAGGATATCTAGCCAATTCGCTCCGAATACTTTACGGATGCCCATTTCTTTCGTGCGCTTCTCGGCTGTATAGGTAGTTAAGCCAAATAGGCCTAGGGCTGTGATAAAGATGGCCAGTAGCGTTAGGATGCTGATCATTCGCCCTGTTCTTCTTTCGGCGGCGTGTAAAGCGCCAAAGCTTCTATCAAAGAAAGAATAACGAAACGGTAAATCGGAGTCAAATTGATCCCAACGTGTCTCGATCGCTTCTAGCGTTTCATTGATGCGATTAGCATCCAATTTTAGGTTCAGTTGAGAATACCAGGTCTTCTCCATGAAGAAATAGAGCGGCGTAATGGGCTCGTGCAAAGAATGAAAATGAAAGTCTTTGACGACTCCAATGATCGAGGCGGCTTCCCGCTCAACAGCAGGCATGGCCAAGCGCTCCTCCAGGGGATTATCCCAGCCAAATTGCTTGGCGGCGGCTTCATTGATCAAATAGACATTGCTATCGGTGGCGATTTCCTTGGAAAAGCCACGCCCACTGGCAAGCTTAATCTCATAGGTATCTAGGAAGTTTTCGTCTACCACCAAGCAGCGCATGGCAGGCTGCTGATCTTCGGGCAAACCGATGGCCTGGTAGGGGACTCCATAATCACTCCCTCCAGGACGATTGGCAGAAGCAGACACGCTCAGGATGCCAGGCATGCCTTCTAGATCTGTTTGGAAGGTGCTTAGTTTGGTTTGATCAATAGGATAGGAGAGGGGGATGTTGATAATCTGGTCCTTATTAAAACCTAGGTTTTTATTATTGATGTACTTCAGTTGCCCGGATACGACCAGGCTAGCAATGATGAGGAAGGTAGCGATCATGAATTGAAAAACCACCAGTCCTTTTCTGAGTAGCTGCCCCCGATTTACAATCGCACCACGCTTGAAGAAGGCGAATGCTTCTCCCCCTGAACCTTTCAGTACCTGAATAGGACGGAAACTTGAAAGAACAAGAGCGGGATAAGTACCTGCTAAGAAGCCAGTAAATAGAACCATGGTCAACAAGCCTAACAATAAGTATGGGTTGGTGAATAGGTCCAGTTGAAGAGATTTATTTAGAAAAGTGTTTAGCGAGGGGAGGAGTAATCGTGTCAAACCAATTGCGATCAGTGCCGCGGTGGCTACTACTATCGTAGACTCGCTGAGGAATTGGAAGATCAGACTTTTTCGATTGGCCCCAATGACCTTTCTCACCCCTACTTCCTTGGCTCGATGCGTAGCCCTAGCCGTGGAAAGATTGACAAAGTTGCTAGAAGCAATCAATAGGATAAAGAGTCCAATGATCCCGAAGATGTAGATATAACTCAAATCTCCGTTGGTACTCATTTCTCTATGCAATTTGGATTGCAAGTGGATGGAAGCAATGGGTTGCAAGAAGGGGGTATAGGCAGCCGCTGTTTCCGCTTCCAGATGTTGATCGAGCATTTGATCTAATTTTTTTTCTGCTTCGATCTTGGACTCCTTTTGGTCCAAGAGTACAAAGGAATAGTATTGATTCCATCGTACCCACTTATCTCCTTGATCAGGAGGGGTGTAAGAGTTTAGAGATACAAGAAAATTGAAAGTGAAGTGCGAGTTGTCCGGCACATCCTCTACAATTCCAGTTACTTTCCAAACTTTCTCATTATCGATCGTCAGGCTTTCTCCCAGCGCATTACCCAATGGAAAATACTTTTGGGCTAAGGTTCGAGTAAGTACAATACTATTAGGCTCGGCTAATGCTTGCTTGGGATCCCCATCCAATAGTTTCCAGCTGAACATATTGAAAACACTTGGATCCGTGTATAAACCGCCCCGCTCGTAGTATTGTTGATCTCCTTTCGTAAAAAGGCTTTGTCCTACAAAAACGAAGCGACAGGCATCTTCGATCTCCGGGATGGTCGCTTTGGCCTCGGGAGCCCAAGGTTCTGATACCTTTGCAATTCCATTTTCATAGGAGGCGCCGGCGGTGTGATTCGCTAAGCGGAAAAGGCGGTCGTGCTTTTCATGATAGCGGTCAAAACTCAGTTCATCTTGTAGATGTAAACCGATTAAGAGACAGCAGGTGAAACTGATCACAAGCCCCAACATGTTGATAAAGGTGTAGCCTCGATGTTTGTTGAGGTTGCGGAGCCCCACTTTTAGGTAATTTCTAAACATATACAGGTGATTTAGTGTAGAGATATTCGGCTTTTTCCAAGCAAAAGGACGGAGGAATCCTAAGGCATCGAAGCAGTAAGCCCAATCGGCTCTTCGCTTACCTTTTCTATCCAGTCGCTGTTCATAAAGCTCGGCCAGGTCCCCCTGGATACCTTCCAATCTCTTTGGATCACATATCGCTTCTAAGAGTCGATTGATCCAGTCGGGTGGTGAAGGATGTGATGACATGTATCCTAAAATTTGAATGCGATTTCGGGAATGGATTCCCACAGGTCATTGCGAAGCTTGCGACTATGGCTGAGTACCCCTTCGCCAGCTGGAGTGACCGTGAACAGTAGTTTGCGACGTCCGCCACGGGTGGCGGTAGCTTCTCCATATCGGGAAGTAACGTAGCCTTTTTTGCCCAGGCGATGCAGTGCAGAATGCACGGTGCTGATCGTCACCTTTCTACCACTGCGCTTAGCAATTTCTTCTTGGACGGCGATCCCGTAAGCATTATCGAACAATACGGCTACGATCAATAGTACAAGTTCTTCGAATTCACCGAGATGAGTACCTTTCATTGTGCTAGTCTTTATTTCTTTCGTAAATGTCGAAATAAAACACTTGAAAGACAAATTCAATCCAGGAAAGTTGTCTGGAATCTAGATTTTTAAGAGGTGAGCCCTCGAATTAGCAGGTCAAACGGAGGATGTTTTGAGTCTAAAAGGAGGGTCTTTTCGTCAGTTTTCTCTCTTGCAAGCACGGCCACCGATCACTGCAATTGCAGCCGCTTATTAATGAGCTTGCCTTCCATTTCCAGCTGAAGGAGGTATTGGCCTTTCGGCAAGTTAGAGCTAAGTTCCCATTGTAATTGGTTTGCGCCGAGGCTGAGCGGTCCTTGATAAAGTTGTTGCAAGGCCTGCCCGGAGATCGAAAGAAGCCGCACGGAGGCCTTCGGTATAGAGGCTGCTAATTCCACCTCCAGGTTTACCCATTTACTAGTGGGATTAGGGTAAATCTTCAGTTGGGCCTCTGCAATAGATGTTTCGTTTATATCCAGCGGGAAAGAAACAAAATCACGTTGGTAAATACCACGACCATGCGTAGCTATCCTGAGCTTTCGATTGGCCGGAGAAATATTAAGGTCCATCACCATAGTGGCATCCGGTAAAGCATCGCTGAAGTTTTCCCAGCTGAGGCCCGCATCAGTAGAATGGTACACACCAAGATCATTACCTACATATACATCATCCGTATTCAGGGGGTCAATCGCAATCGTGTTGGTGGGAACATCAGGTAGTCCTGCTCCAGTGGAAGACCAGTTGTCTCCACCATCAATAGTCTTATAGACGTGATCGGTGCCAAACCCGGAGAAAGCCAGATAAACGACCCGGTCATCATTGGGGTCAATGGTAATATCTTTACAAACTCGATCGGGCAGTCCCATCATTTGACTGAAGGTTTGCCCAGCATCTATAGATTTAAATACTTTAGCTGAGCCGCTTCCGGTAAAAGGATCTGGCGCTGTAGCTACGAATACGATATCAGGATCAAAAGGTGAAATGCCAATTTTAACCGTCCGATTAAATCCATCAATAGCTACGTTTCTCGTGGGCAGCCAGCTTTCCGCGGCATTGGAGGAACGATAGAGGATGAGAGAGCCCGCATACATGATATTATCATTGCTTGGGGCAATTTCGTAGGGGGCGGAAAAGGCAACTCGATCCCCATCGATGAAGTCTGGTGAGGCATTGGCAAAGCTGAAGCCTCCATCGGTGGATTTGACTAGGTATAACCCTTGTGCAGAGCCAAAAAGAACTTGGTCATTTTGTGCTTGAATGGCGGCAGACATCCCATCACCGCCGATCACCCTATACCAGGAAGGTTCGCCTCTATAGATGTAGGTGGAATTATCTTGGGTACCTCCCATGCACAGGTCTGGATTGGTGCTGGAACTCGACATATTGGCATAGAACTGTGTCGTTTGTAGCCCTCCGTTATGCGTAGTAAATGTGGTGCCCCCATCCGTCGTAGAAAAAACGCCACCGTCAGTAGCGAAGAATACTTTTTCGGGTTCCAAGGGGTGATAATAAACGGCATGGATATCGGCATGCACATAGCCTGGTCTCCCTTCTACGGAATCCACCGATATCTGACCAAAGGTCCATAGCGCCCAATTGGATTTTCGCTCAAAAAGAGCCCCTCCATTTGCCGACTTCCAGGCGTCAATTCCCACCTTATACAATTCTTCAGAATTAGAGGGATTGATCGCAATATCATGTGAATACCATCCCTGGAAACGGGCAATATCTTGTTGATTGATATTGGTCCAGCTCTCACCTGCATCGGTGGATTTAAATAGGCCTCGGGGCGGATTGGCGCTCTCATTGAAGAAAGCATCCTGGACAGCTGCGTATATGATAGTAGAGTTATTGGGATCAATACTTAGTTTGGCATTGCCTGACCAGGCGCTAGGTAGATTCGGGTCGACTAATTCTATAAAACTTTCTCCACCATTGATCGATTTGTAAAGGCCCGATCGAGTGATGTTGAGATCGAAGTTGAGGTTGCCGTGGGAGAGATACACTACCTCTCCATCATTAGGGTCGACTTCAATATCCACGCAGTTCGACTTGATAAAAATAAGGTTCCATTCATTTCCTCCATCTACACTTTTATATACGCCTAAAGTGGTGGCAGCATATACCTCTAAGGGATTGCTCGGGTTCATCTCCAAGTCTTGGATACCAATGATTTGATCTTGGTCAAAGTCTAACACTTGAGTCCACGTTTGACCGCCATCATTGGTTTGCAGAATGCCTATCCCGTAGGTACCTCGAGTAAGCCGATTTTCGGTGCCAGGACGGGCAAAGCCAACGCCATAGGTTTCTCCGGTACCAATTAGTATGTGATCCGGATTATTGGGATCGATGGCAATAGTGGCTACGCCAATTACCGGAAAGTTGGTTGGGACATGTTCCCAGGCAGTACGCCCAACGCCCTTTGTCGTGGTTTTCCATAATCCCGCCCCCGCAGAACCTGCATAAATGGTATTTGGATCAGTGGGGTGGAAGGCGAGACAAAGGATGCGCCCGCCAATATTTTCAGGCCCTAGGCTCTCCCATTCTCCAGTTGGAGAACCTGACTTTTGCAGTAATTGAGCCTGATGTTCTTGAAAGGCTTCCTGAAAACTATGGATCGGGATGGAGGTCTCCGGATAAGATCTTTCAAATGACCAGCTTTCCAGACTTAAGCCCGCCCCAGATGTTTCAAGGGGAATTTCTGGTAGGACTTGCTTATTCGGATGAATAGAAAGTAGTAGGACAAGAAGAGCGAAGGCCGTAAAAGCCCCAAAGGAGAGGATACGATTCATTTTCATACTAGTTATAAAGGCCAGTAGACTTAGTCTTAGCACGGTATGCTAGAGCAACAAGGTAGCCCTTTATCTAGATTTTGAAATATTCCTTCTAGGCTAATTTGGTCACGGATTATACACTTAAGCTGCCTAGCTGTTCATGCGTTTATTGACGCAAGGTCTCTACCGGATTGATACGAGCAGATTGGACGGTCCTAAAGCTAATCGTTACCCAGGCCAACAACAAGGTAATACCTCCAGCCAAGATAAATACGCTAGGGGTGATGGGGGCTCGGTAGGCATAGTTGGTGAGCCACTGATCCAATAACCAATACCCCAAGCCACTAGCCAGTAAGAAGGCTAGGCCAATGAGCAAGGTGAATTCTTTGGAAAACAACACCACAATACTTTGAACGGAGGCGCCTAGTACTTTTCTAATGCCTAACTCCTTCATCCGGCGAATCGCCATTAAAGACACCAAGCCATATAAGCCCAGGGCTGAAATTAGAATAGCAATGATGGAAAAAGCTTTAAATAGAAAAGCCGATCGGGTTTCCGATTCGTAGAAATTGGCCAGCTGCTGATCTAGGAACTGATAATTGAAGACAAATCCGGGAAAGGCTTGT
>JAHQWA010000258.1 GCA_019634045.1 Saprospiraceae bacterium | reverse complement strand
GATTTAAGAAAATTTTAACATTTTTTTAGACTTTTTTTACGCCAATCCGTAGTCCACATAAAATTTTGTGTTCTACCCTATTTATGGTATAAAAATGCTGGGGTGTTAGTTTTTTATTAGCTAAAACCCTCATTTTTAACGACTTCACCATAACTGCTAGAACATTGTAAACAGGTTGTTGAGTCTCAATGTGGATAACTTGCTGCCTTTTTCGTTGACAATGAGCGAAAAAGCATATAGTTTTGCGTCAGCTTTTTTCTGAAAGGCCTGAATCTTTATTTAGATACGGCCGTAAGAGAGGGCTAAGAAACCCCGGATAGCGGGTCACCCTATGAGACGCTAAGAATCAAGGTCAAATTCGGAAGCACCTAGTGCAACCGCGGGATCCTCAAACATATCCCAAGAGTTTTAATATTAATAATCCCGAGGATTTTTGTTGGCCATTGAGTTAAAACCAGTTTATAATGAAATTCCCATGGACAAAAGTAGCTGTAATAGCTTTAATGTTATTTACAGTTACTAAAACTAACGGACTACCCCTCGGTTTGTTAGACGAAGGCGTTGAGCCTTGGAATACCGAGACGATTGGGGTGATCACAGAAAGACTTGACCAAATGAACTTTCCTTTTGAGGTCAAGTACAATGCAGACGTTTACAATTATATTAAACGCTACACTACCGCTGGATACAAAGACGCAGAACTCATCTTAGGCCGTTCCAGCATGTATTTCCCAATTTTTGAGCACTATTTAAGCCTTTATCAACTGCCACAAGAGTTGAAGTACCTTCCTATTGTGGAATCTGGACTCATTCCGGATATCAAGTCGCACGCAGGTGCTGCTGGCCTTTGGCAGTTCGTACCAGTTACCGCCCGTTACTTCGATCTTTCGATCAATAACCAGGTGGACGAGCGCTTAAATCCTCACGAAGCTACGGAAGCAGCAGTAAAGCTATTGGCTTACCTGTATAGAGAGTTTCAGGATTGGGCACTGGTAATGGCGGCTTATAATTGTGGAGCTGGTCGTGTTCAGAAAGCAATTAAGCAGGCTCGCTGCAACAACTACTGGGATCTTATCCCATACCTACCTGCAGAATCTAGAAAGTATGTTCCTCGTTTTATCGCTGCTACTTATTTGATGAAGCATCACGAAGATCATGGACTTACACCTAGATATCCATCTTATGATCTACAGCATACGGACGTCTATCGAGTATACGATTACATCCGTTTGTATGATGTATCTCAGAAATGCGGGTTGAACTTTGCAGAAGTGAAGAAGCTGAACCCTGGTTATGTCAATAACTATGTTCCTAAAAGTAAAGCAGGAAACTTATTGTCATTGCCAACAAGTGCAAGTGGCGCTTTCCAGCGCTTCTTGGAGGAGAAAGGAATTGAGAGTACGAAAGCTACTATGCCTGAAGGAACTTTCAAGAGTACCTACAAAGTCGTGGCGGGCGATCGAGTTGAAACACTTGCCATGCTTTTCAATTGCAGTATCGAAGATTTAATGGCATGGAACGGTTTGAGAACGGCAGAAGTTACCGTCAACCAATCCATCACTGTTTATTTCCCCAAACAACCTGCAGCTAAGCCCTAGGCCTACTGCTACTGTTACAAGGAAAAATAAAAAGCGGATGCTGAATAGTCAGCGTCCGCTTTTTTATTTTATGCAAACTGGGGGGTTGATTTAGTTGGGGTTGATCTGTGAAGAATCAAAGGTTGCTTGATGCCATTCTGGATACCGCTTTTTTAGCTCATTATCGTATTGATCTGCGTAATTGCCGATTCGTAGGATCATAGCATTAGCTTCACTTATATCCAGTCCTTCTGTTTCCCTCAATGTTTTTAGGTAAATGTGTCCTTTGTTGGCTGTGAAAGCCACTCCGAAGAGCTGATTGTTTAATTGTAAAAGATCCATGGCTAGGCGTCCCGCATTGTCCTGAGGGATCTTCATAATGGGCGCAGCCACCTGGAAATAAATGTTTTTTTCCCTTTCAAGGTAAAACACATCGATCCAGATTGGGATCTGTCCCTTCGTCAGGGACCACTGCCCGGGCTTTTTGCGGCAAGCAGTTGGATCCAGTCCGATTTTAGTGATAGCTTTCTCTACAACTTGATAATAATAGTGTAACTGTTCCATTGTTAATATGGTATTTTGAGGTGTGGTAATGATTCAATACATACGGGACTCAATTCTTAAGAAGAAGTACTCCTTTGTACCACCCTATAGCGAGTAATAGGGTAAGGCCTACTTGTAGTGCCCACTTCATAGCTATCGATATCGGGATCGCTCTAATACCGTAATCGATTAGTAAACCACTGAGGATGCCAAGAGATCCAGCAGCGAAAAGGATGATGACTAGCATCAAACTACCATCATTGCGTTCTGAGGCCTCTTTGACAAAGCCAGAGACCGCCTTTAGAAAAAATAATAGGAAAAAGATATGAGCGTAGAATAGAGGGGAATGATAAATCTTCATAGTCATCTTAGGTGTTTTGGGTACAGTAAAAGTATCCCATTCCCTAATCGATGACTATTATTCTACAGTGAATCCAGAAAGTTAGGAAGTGAATTAGCGATTTTTACCATATCCAGGGCATCGCAAGTCTCCAAAGTAGTATACGATACCAACACCGAGAAATAGATATGAATCATTGGTGCTACTGTCTCCACGTTGTCGTCCTTCTTCACCTAAAGCTTCTTCCACCACACCAGGGATAGTGATCGAGCGATCAGACAATTGCACGGCCAGTTCTCCTCTAGCGCGTAGGAGATCACTTTCATCAGGATAGATCGTGCTGACATCATCCAGGTAATCCGTGAAGGTTTGTCGAACGCTTAGTTCAAAGTTAAGACTCCATTCATAATTGATGTCCAACTTCAAACCAATTCCAAAGTTTAGAGCACCTTGTACCGTAAAATACTCTTCTCCTTTGAATTGCCCTTCGGTACCCAGGGCTCTCAACTCATATAGTTCTCCATTGAGCTCTGCTTGCGGGTTGAAATAGAAAGCAGAAAGACCGGCGAAGAAGTAGGGCGTGAAGTATTCTTCTCGACTTCCATGAACGTAGGGTAGGAAGTTGAATTCGAATTGTGCTGAAGCATCTATAACAGGGGATTCGAAACTCAGGTTGCGGGCACGCTCATAGATGTTTTTGGAGTCGGCATCATCCGCTAAAATATAGCCGTAATTACCAGAGAATTTAAGTGCCAGTCGGTTGTTGAAATTATATCTCGCGATCATTCCGGCGGCAAACTGTGGTTTGCTCAAATTGTAACTTGTGTTCAAATCTCCGAAATAGTAACTGACACCGGCCCAAGGACCTGCCTCCCAACCGCGCTGGGCTATGCTAATTGTACTGATAGAAAGGAATAGTACTAGAAGAGCTATATTTTTCACCAAAGGTATATTTTGATCGTTCATGAGTCGATTAATCAACTGGGGGTTAAGAAAGTAGCATTATAAAATGCGCCCAAAGTTAGTATAAAACGGGGAAACCAGCACCTGTGGTATCAACTAAGCGTTAAAAAACCACCGCTGGCTAATATTTGTATCCGACAAGTCTTTGGGCTTGCCAAATTAATCGAAACCATGAAGAGAAATAAGGGAAGGAAGTGAAAAGCCGCCACCAAAAGCGGCGGCTTTCTATCTAGCATTACAAAAAATTCAATTAAGCGGTGCTCATGATCCAAACCATTGCTGGTTTGGTGTTTCATTAAGCACGTTTTTGGAATGAACGCTCATCAGATAATGCCTGATCCGTTAAGGATTGAAAGGCGTAACCTAATGAAGTAAAATGCTCTAAAACACGAGGTAGAGCATATTCCAAACGTTCAATGGCCTTAATGTTGTCATGGAATACGACAATAGATCCAGGGCCAGCATTCTTCGTTACATTCTTTAAGCACTGTTCTCCACTGATGTTCGCATCAAAGTCAGCACTTAGCACATCCCACATCACGATCTGATAGTGTCGCATCAAGAATTGTGCCTGCTTGGGCTTTAGGCGACCATAGGGAGGCCTGAATAAGGTCGAATCCACCATGTTAGCACTATGGCGCACGTTGTGGAAATAGGGAATGTTGTCAGTCGCCCAACCATCTAGATGATTGAAGGTGTGACTACCGACGGTGTGGCCATTTTCCACAACGGCATCAAATACCTCTGGGTGCTTTCTAATGTTATCTCCCACGCAAAAGAAAGTAGCCTTTGCATTGTAGGCGGCTAATTGCTCTAGTACCCAAGGAGTTACCTCAGGAATAGGCCCGTCATCAAAGGTTAAAAATAGTTGTTTTTCCTGGGTTGGAACACGCCAGGTGAAATTGGGAAACAAGTTTTGGATGAATTGGGGGGTCTTGACTAGGTACATAATAATTTGGGATTAATGTTCATGGATGTTGAATAAATAAATTTTCAGCTATTTTGTTCAGAATCATGCTTTTATGATTCTGTTTGGATATGCTTATCTGAGCCCCTGCTAGCCTTTGAGTGAACCAAAATCACTACTTCTAGCAAAAGAAAAATAAGTGATACTACTGTCAGGTGACAGGATATAACTAGGGTAAAAGTTTGGTGTGGTTATACCGCGCAATAATGCGTGGGAGGTCACTATTTTATACTATTTTTGCGTACAAACGATTCTGACCTCGCTATTTCAAACTAAAGGGTTTAGAAATTTAAACGCGTTGAAGGTGGATAACGCTGCTAAAATTATTGAAAAAAGTCGCGTTTTTTTGAATTTTTTTTCCTATCAACAACTTTTTATGTAAAAACCAAGCTGGACAACTAAATTTTTGTTGCCACAATGGTCTTTCGTACAAATAACATTTTTAATTGAATTACAGTCTTTGATACATGGAAAAACCGAGAGTTCGCTTTGCTCCAAGTCCTACCGGGGCATTACATATTGGTGGGGTTCGTACGGCATTGTATAATTACCTTTTAGCTAAACGCTATGAAGGTACTTTTATTTTGCGCATCGAAGATACTGATCAAACTAGATATGTGCCAGGAGCAGAGCAGTACATTGTTGATGCCTTAGAATGGTTGGGGTTGCAACCGGATGAAGGACCCAGCTTTGGAGGAGAATATGGCCCTTATCGGCAGTCTGAGCGAAAGGACTTGTATGGACAATATGCCCAGCAACTAATTGATAAGGATAAGGCCTACTATGCTTTTGACACCCCTGAGGAGTTGGATGCGGCCCGAGAACAAGCAAAGCAAGCCGGTAATCATAATTTTAAATATGATGCCAGTGCTCGGGGGCAAATGAAGAATAGTGTTAGCCTGCCAGCGGAAGAAGTGAAGCGCTTATTAGAGGCAGGTACGCCTTTTACGATTCGCCTCAAAATTCCAACGGATGAAGTAATTCTGATTCAAGATATCATCCGAGGAGAGGTTCGTTTTCAAAGTAATGAATTAGATGATAAGGTCATCCTAAAGGCAGATGGAATGCCCACGTATCACTTAGCGAATATCGTGGACGATCATCTCATGAAAATTACCCATGTAATTCGAGGTGAAGAATGGTTGCCCAGTACAGCCCATCATATTTTGTTATACCGAGCATTGGGATGGGAAGAAACGATGCCACAGTTTGCACACCTTCCTCTCATATTGAAGCCGACTGGCAAAGGGAAGCTGAGCAAACGTGATGGCAATAAATTAGGCATCCCAGTTTTTCCATTGTCTTGGGAAGGGGACACGCCCGAAGACTCTTTCACAGGATTCAAAGAATATGGTTTCCTACCGGAAGCCTCCATCAATTTCTTGGCCTTCCTGGGCTGGAACCCAGGCACAGAACAGGAAATGTTTCCGCTACAGGAGCTTTGTGCGGCCTTCTCTCTAGAAAAAATTGGCAAAGCTGGAGCCAGATTCGATATTGATAAAGCCAAATGGTTTAACCAGCAATATATCATCCAGTCTACTAATGCTGAACTAGCGGAATTGATTCGTCCGATGATCGAGGAAAAGGGGCATCAGGTGGAAACAGCATTTTTGCAAGCCTTTTGTGGAATGATGAAAGAGCGGGTAAATCTATTGCCTGAATTCTGGTCCAAGGGGTATTACTTCTTTACCAATGAATTGGAATATGAAGCTAAGCCGATCCGTAAGAAGTGGAAACCGGAACGTCGAGCGTTCTTTGATCAATTGAAAGCTGATCTGGCTAGTCTGGATCCTTTTGAGGCAGCTAATATTAAATCTACCATCGTTGCGGCCATGGAGGCTAATGGCTTTGGTTTCGGGGATGTCCTGCCCATAGTTAGAGTAGCGGTATCTGGTACCGTAAAGGGTCCGGATGTATTTGAAATGATGCAGCTTCTGGGAGCCGAAGAAATTCAGGCTCGTTTAGAGAAAGGTTATACTGCCTTTGATGAAATCAAGGCGGCTGTTCAATAAAATCAAAGCGGGAGGTAGTGATTCATCCGAATCCTACCTCTTCTGCCAGCTTAATAATTTTCCTATTACAAATAGTTCTCTCTTTAATTAGCGGGAAATCAGAAAGATGAGTTTGCGGAACTCCAATGAATTAACTACTTTCGCAAACGCCTTTTGGCACAAAACAATGTACAACCCTATTGACCTATGCCAAAAAAGAACAACTCAGATAAAAAACCCGATGTTCACAAAGAATTGAAGGGGTTTGATATCAAGATCAATGAATTTGGTGAGATCAAGACCAACCTGGAAGTTGATCGACTGAATCAATTTTTGGACGAAAACGTAGAAGACAAAAAACTCCGAGATAGAGAAGATCACACCAACACTACCGAAGAAGAATAGCGTCAGCTAAGACCCAAATTTGCTGAAAAACAATGGTTTCGTGAATTTTTTAACATGGCTAATGCGCTGTATTAGTCAATATTTAATAATTTGCATCCAAGTATAGATGACAAAAACCGATTCCCCATGAACACGATTCCAGATTCCACCTCAAGCGTCTGCGCTTCCCGTATTACTACTACCTTCATTTGCCGATATTTTTGATCCGTATTGTCCGAAATACCACTTATAATCCCTAGATTAAACATACGTAATATGAAGAACTCTTTACGGTACAAGGTACAGCTGCTCCTTTGTCTCTGTATCTCTTGTATGGTTGCCTCAACCGCCGATTTGGCCGCTCGAGCAAGTTCTGACCCAACTAAGCCTACCCCTGCTCCTCATCGTCAAATGGTGAATCCTCCGGAATTCATCGATACCGAGCCCGATGATATCACCATCAGCTGCCTGGCAGATTTGCCACCAAAGATTACATTAACAGCAACGGATGATACTGATGGAAGTTTTCCAATGGAAATTGTCCCAGTGGATAGCCCTGATTCTTCTTCCATCAATATCTGTACCGGTGGTGTAATTGTACGTACTTGGACGGCTACCGATATGAATGGGAATATGACCTCCGTTTCTCAAACGATAACTATTGAAGGAGACGACGATGGACCTCCGATCATTCCGCAATTGAGTGAATTCAATGATACGGTAGCTTGTGAACTGAGTAAGCTCAGTGGTCCAGAAAGCGCTTTGCGTTATGATGTGTGGCTAAGTACACTCAATCTTGCCGTAGGATCAAACTTTGTAGGGACGACAGACTGTTCCGGAGCTGACGCCTTCACGATCGATGCTCCAGAAACTTTTGATGAAGATTGTGCCACTTTGAACGTTTTAGTTACCCTAACGGATGATTGTGGTAATACAACTCAACAAACCATAACCTATACTACGATAGATACCGTAGCACCAGTTTTAGTAGGAATACCTACCGAAGAAACCCTCGTGCTATCCTGTGATGATCCTATCCCTCCATTTCCGACGGTGACCGCCATGGACAATTGCGATTCCTCTCCTGAACTCAACTTTAGTGAGACGAACAGCCAGATCATGGATGGAACCTGTTCGGAGTATGAGTACAGTATAGTTCGTACCTGGATGTCCGCTGACAACTGTGGGAATACGACGATTTTCAAACAAACGATTACGATTGAAGACGATAATGCTCCCACCTTTACAGTACCTGATAATATTACGATAGATTGTACGCAGGACCCCTTGGATCTCAATATTACCGGAGATGTAACGGATGCAATGGATAATTGCACGCCGACGGATAGTGTGCGGGTCTTCTTTACGGATGCCGAAGAGGCGGGAAGCTGTATTTTTAATCGAACTATCGTTAGAACTTGGAGGGCTAGAGACCTTTGTGGTAACGTAACCGGAAAGATTCAAACCATTATCGTTGCCGATCAGCAGCAACCTACCTTTACGGTTCCTGCTGATATCACAGTGGATTGTGATCAAGCCAATGATTTAAATGTAACGGGAGAACCCACCAATGTGCTAGATAACTGTGATTCTGCCCCGGTGGTTACTTTCTCGGATGTAGTGATTGATGGCTTGTGCGCAGATGACCGGACGATCCGGAGAACCTGGAAGGTGACCGATGTCTGTGGAAATTTCACGGAATTAGATCAGGTCATCACCATCAATGATGAATTAGCGCCTGTCTTTGAAATGGAAGCTCAGAACTTAAGCATCTCTTGTCTTGACGGGACCGATTTGCAAACGGCCTTTTCGAATTGGATCGATGGGCGCGCAGGAGCAACCGCTGAAGATAATTGTGCAGATCAGGAAGAGCTAATCTGGATTGCGGTAAATTCCGGGACCAACAACTCCCCAAGCCTACCGGCCATTGCTTGCCCGTCTCCAACCGATACACTCCTTTCTCAATCTGTTGATTTTATAGTAGAAGACCTTTGTGGAAATCGAGATACCAGTACGGCAGTTTTCTCATTGGTGGATAATAATCCCCCGCTCTTAGCCTGCCCGGATGATATTACCATTAATATAGATGGTAATGACTGTGATGCCACGGTAAGCCTAGTCCCTCCCCAGATATCGGAAGAATGTGATATTTCCTCTAGTCAAGTCGTTAGCCTTACGGCCAATGCGACCCTGAGTTCAGATGCTGCGCCAGGGGAAGAAGGAGAAACTCCGGTGAACCCGATAAGTTTGGCATTGCCGATCACCCAAAACCTGCCACTGAATGCCATTGCTGATGGAACGCTTACCATTACATTGACTAATGTTGATGGCGAAGACGAGAACGAATTCTTCAATGTTTTTGGCGAAGATGGAAACCTATTGGGGACGACCGCTGCTACTGATGCGCAGTGTGGAAATTCTATGCAACAGTTTCCCATTCCATTCGGCACCTTCAATGCCTGGGCGGCTGATGGAGTCATTGAATTAGAACTGCAGCCCAATATACCTGCCGATGGTCGCTTTGCTATTAATGCGATTTGTACGCCAACCGGTACGGTAGATGCCGCACTTGATATTGAAGTCGAAGAATTGCAAGGAATAAGTTATAGCTATCGGATAGATCAAGGCCCCACCGTAGCGGTTTCACCAATTGCCACGGAAATGGTCATACTGGAAACGGGGAGTCATACTGTAACCTACTTTGTGACCGATTGTGCGGGTAATATTGACAGCTGTTCTTATAACATCGATGTATTGGACAATATCCCACCAGACTTGATCTGCCCTCCGGATATAGTGATGAGCCTGGCGGCAGATTCTTGTCAAAAAACAGTAACTCTACCATTGCCAGCAGGAGCTACTGACAACTGTAATGTTTTTGGAGAATATCGACAACAATTGCCGTTGGATACTTCCAGTGCCTTGATCCCGTTTACCTTGGACCCCAATTTGAATGAATACCTCGCGGATGAGCGGACATTTAACTTTAACTCCGTAGCTGCCAATGCGATTGGACCAGCTACTTTTGTACTGAGTTTTCAAGGGGATTTCAATACGACCGATGCCTTTGTGGAAGTGTTTGGAGAGGATGATAGTCTGTTGGGGCAATCTACAGTTGGAGATGCAAATTGTAGTACAGCAGGTTTGCTGAACATTATGATTCCCGCTGCCACTTTTAACGCCTGGGCGGCGGATGGAGTGGTCAGTATTCGTGTGGCTCCAAAAGAAATTACGGTACCGCCTGGGGTATCCGGAGATGGGATCAATCCTTGTGATACGGATGCCGTAACACAAAATGGAGATACAGATGGAACGAGCTATATGTTCGGTACATTGACCTATTCTAGCTTGACCCCTACTTACTATGCCGAGGGCGCCACAACGATTGCCTTAACCAATATGGAAGAACCCACCCTCTCTCCTCAACACGTATTCAATTTGGGAGATACAGAGGTGTTCTATATTATCGAAGATGCAAGTGGAAATGCAGATACTTGTAGTTACATGGTTACGATTGAGGACACTACCCCTCCGGTAGCATCTTGTCAATCGATAGGTAACTTAAGTATTACTCCCTCCGGTTTAGTGGACGAGGTATTCGATGTTTCGGATGTGAATTTGGGGAGTACAGACAATTGCTCGATTGATACTATGTTCATCACGCCCAGTCAATTTACTTGTGCGGATGCGGGCAGTACAGTCGATATAATATTAACGGTGCGAGACGGAGCGGGATTGGAATCTACCTGTGCAACAACCTTCGGTTTAACCCTGGATCGCCCAGAGCCTTTAGCTACTCCGAATCTTTGTGGAGGAGATACCTTATTCCTATTTGCCAACCCGCCATCGCCAGGTAGCCAAGGCTTCCTATACGAATGGTATTTAGATGATATTTTCTTTTCTGCTGATGAGAACCCCGTTATACCTAATGTTGATGGAAGCTTGTCAGGTGTTTATAAGGTAGTAGTGGAAGGTATTACCGGTTGCCGTTCGGAAGGAACGGTATTGGTAAATGTAGAAGAGATCACCTATCGACCAGAAATCGCGACTAATACTTCTATCTGTAGCACGGATGATATAGTCTTAGGCGTCATGGATCTTCCACCGGATAATGATGTTACCTACCATTGGTATCAAGGGATGCCGCCCAGTGGAACCTTGTTAGGCTCTACTGCCGAACCAACCTTTACCGTGGCGGGACCACATATTGTCGGAGATCAGGACTTTTACCTGATTGTTGAATCCAATGAATGTACCTCTGCTCCATCCAATGTAATGCGTGTTCAGACTGTAGAAAAACCGATCGTAGAATTGATTTTTGCTGATACGTCCATTTGTGAAGGAGAGTCAATCAATCTTGGAACCTCGACTGTAGGGCCGGATTTGTCTTACAGTTGGAGTGGTCCAAATGATTTTGAATCCAATGAACAGTTTCCAGAACTAGGACCTTTAGATGAATTGGATGAAGGCTTTTACTTATTGAGTATTAGCAAGGGAGGTTGTGTGTCTGAGCAAGCTAGTGTTGAGCTGAATATCAAAGCAAAACCAGAACAGCCGACTATTAGTTCTAATGGACCAATATGTAGAGATAATACCCTCAGCTTTTCCACTTTATCCAGTGGAGCAAGTGCTTACCATTGGATACAGGATGGGAATAATGAATTTGTAACGACGAGTCCGAGTTATAGTGTGCCAAATGCCGATGAAGGAGATGCCGGAACTTGGCAGCTCTTTATCGTTAGAAATGGATGTGAGTCGGATCTGTCAAATCCGACGCAAGCAGTAGTCAATCCAACGCCTACGGCAGGAGCAGCAGCTTTACCGAATCCTGTTTGCCAAGGAGGAGATATTGTTTTACAAGGGACGTCTGACCTTGGAGGAGTGATCTTCCAATGGAATGGTCCTGGACTAGAGACGGAACAAACCATCCAAGATCTTACTGTGACAAATGCGTCCTTCTTGGATCAAGGAAGTTATCAGTTGAAAGTAACATCCTTAGCAGGCTGTGCGGATACGACTTCGATCTTTGTACAGGTACTGGAAGGAATTAGCCAGGTAGATTTAAGTTATTCAGCACCAAATTGCTTCTACGCTCCGACTAATGTAGAACTTACGGCCTTGACCTTTCCTCCTGATGATGGCAGTTATGCGTACGCCTGGTCTGGACCGAACAATTTCCAGTTTGAGGGGAGCAATGCAACCATACCCGGAGCAACCGGAGCCCAATCGGGGACCTATTCGGTTACCGTTACTACGGCAGAAGGCTGTTCAGTCGTAGAAAATCTATTTGTCGAATTGCAAGATGCGCCGGAGCGCCCTGAAAGGCCCTTTACGCAGGATTGGGTAACGGCCTTCTGTAATGGAGATCAGATCACCCTATTCACGACTGATTATAACATCCCGGGACGAGATGTCACTTACTTCTGGCAAAAAGGAAATTTGTCAATGGTTACCACCGAAGAGCGATCTTTAACCATTGATGCCGCTGACCTCACGGATGATGGGGATTATAAAGTTTATGTAGTGATTGATGGATGCGCCTCTTTGGAATCAGACCTGACCAATGTAACGGTTCATCCTATTCCAAACATTGAGGCTACTTCTAATAGCCCGGTATGCAGAGGAGATAATATTAGACTCTCTGCATCATCCACAGATGGGGCAGAATATAAATGGAGTGCGGATGGATTCGAGTTTAGTTCTTCGATCCAATTCCCTTCCTTCAGCTCCGATAACCAACCCAGTGAAGATGGCACCTATAAAGTGGTGTCTGTAGTGAATGGCTGTCCATCAGATACAGCAAGGGTAGAGGTACGAGTAAAGCCTAGGCCTTCTGTACCGATGATCACTAATGACGGCCCACATTGTATTAGCCATCCGCAAGCCGTTCTTACCTTGCGGTTAAGTGATAATAGCCTGACGGATGGGGCCGTCTATAGCTGGTTCGATGGTTTTTCAGAAGACCCATTAGAAACCCCAGATACAAATCGTGTATTCGCCTTTACAGACTTTACCAATTATACAGGAGACGGTACATTCCCGTTTTTTGTCAACGCAATGCTAGATGGTTGTTCTTCTACCCGAAGCGACACGACTTTTGTACAATTGAATCGCATTCCTTCTAGTCAAGCCTTTGCAGGAATTGATACTTCTATCTGTTTGGGCACGCATCGACTCAATGCCGAAATGCCTAGCATTGGTACCGGGCGTTGGACCCTATTGTCCGATGCACCTGATATCATCATTGCTAATAATACGGAGTCTAGCACCAATGTCAGTGGCCTCCTTAGGAGAGAAGAACCCTATGTTTTCCGTTGGACCTTATCTAATGGGGCCTGCGTCAATTACTCATCAGATGAAGTTGAAATTGCCGTTCGACAAGGAGAAGAAGCCGTTGCGGGAGAGGATATTCTTGCTTGTGAAGATGAGATTGTGAACCTGGGAGCAAGCCCGCCATCTGAGCTGGGCAGTGTCGGTACCTGGACGCAACCGGAGGCACAACGGATACTGGGCGTGAAGATCGAAGATGATACGATGGCTTCATCTTTGATTACGGGCTTGGAACCCGATAATATATACATCTTTACCTGGACCATTAATACGGTCTGTGGGCGAGATAGTGCCGATGTGCTCGTGATCATATCTGATCCGCAACCAGTTGCTGGAATGGATGCCGTGGCCTGTAATGATGAAGCTACTGCCTTGTTAGAAGCGGTGCCACCTACCCAGGGAAGTGATGGACAATGGGAAGCGCTTAACCCCAATGTTTTCATAGATGATTTTGACAATCCATTGACGATGGTGAGCAATCTCGATGCTGGCGAAAATCGATTTGTCTGGACCATAGATGAGGGATTTTGTGGAGAAGGTTCAAGAGATACAGTTACTGTTTTCTATAAGGAAAATCCGATTGCCAATCCAGATATCATTCCAATTGATTTCCAAAAAGAGGCGGAATTGGGACTTACGGCCAATGATGTGTTGGTCCCGAATACTACGGTTGATATTGTCGATCCCCCTACAGTAGGGACGATCACGATTGATCCATCAGGCATTGTTCGCTATACTCCACCACCCAATTTTGTCGGTACGGTTGAGTTTACCTATCAACTACTGAGTGAGGGATGTGAAGCACCTACTGCTTTAGTCACCTTATTGGTAGGAGGAGATGCTAGTTGTAAGGCTCCATCGATCATTACCCCCAATGGAGATGGTATCAATGATGCATTTATTGTTCCTTGCCTATTGGATAATACCACTTTTTCTTCCAGTCAAGTGATCATTTTTAATCGGTGGGGAGATGAAGTATTTAAATCTGCAAGTCCTTATCAAAATGATTGGCAGGGCACCTATAGCGGAGAAAACCTGCCGGATGGAACGTACTTCTATATCATTAACTACGGAGATGGACGAGAGCCAGCAAATGGCTTTGTTTTGATCCAACGGTAATGTCACCCTATGAATCTTTATAAAATGAAAAAACTATACCTTTTACTTGCTTGTATTACTCTTGGCTTAAGCCTAGAGGCACAACAAGAGGAGCACTTTTCTCAGTTTATGTATCATAAAATGGGCCTCAATCCCGCCTATGCTGGGAATCAAGATGGGGCCTGTATCACTGCTTTGACTCGTAATCAATGGATAGGCTTGGATGGAGCGCCTGAAACACAATTGATCTCTTTCAACACCCCCATGTGGGGCAAGCGTCTTGGCGTGGGCGCCACGATACACCGACAAACGATTGGTGTCTCAGAAATGCTAACGACGGAAACCGCCTACGCTTACCGGCCAAATTTGGGGCCTGGAACCCTGAGTATAGGACTTATGGCTTCGGTAAGATTTCTCCGAATCAACTACAGCCAAACCGAGGCTATTCAATCTAAAGATATTGATACGGCTATCCCCGCGGATCTTCAAAGCAAGTTTGTTCCCAACTTTGGAGCAGGAATCTATTACAGCAGTAAACGCTTCTATTTGGGTTTCTCTGTCCCTCGTTTATTAGAAAATAATATCGATTTGGCCGATGGAGATGTCACTATTTCAAAAGAAGCACGTCATATATATGGAATGGCGGGCTTATTATTTGATTGGGGAGACAAGCTGCAGGTACAGCCGCAAGTGTTGTTGAAGTACGTAGATGGAACACCCTTTGATGGGGATGTGAATGTCAACTTTATCTTCAATAATAAGGTCACGGCAGGACTTGGCTATCGCTTAGGAGGCTCGATCAGTAGCGGCATTGGAGAATCTGCAATTGTCCTATTTGGAGCACAAGTAACAGAAAGTCTGTTGTTGGGACTTTCCTATGATGCAACGCTTTCGGAACTTAGATCGTATAACAGTGGAAGTATAGAAGCTGTCGTCCGCTATTGCATTGGCGGCCGTTCCGAAGGAGAACGCTTTGTTAGTCCAAGATTCTTCTAGGTAGTTATATCACGAGGGAATTAGCATATGTTAAGCAACGGCTTCCTATACGGGTACTGAGTACGGAATACATTGATCAACAAGTAAGATTACACCAACACTTGATCTTTGATCACTCCTTTATAAGTGTTTGGACACGTTAATAGCAACTGATATCGTTCTGATAGAGATTGTCCACGAACAGGGCATAGCCTGTTTCTCCTTGGTGGACGCACCTATGACCAACAACACTTTCACCTATTTAACCAATTGGATCAAAATGACATCTAAGTTCTTCTACCCGCTTATCGTGCTTATTTGCTTACCCTTAATCTTACCTGCCCAGCGCAAGAATAAAAAATTTGAGGCGCTTTACGGACGGGAGGATTATCGAAAAGATATTAGGCTTTCTAATGCCAGTAACATTAACACAGAGGGGATGGAGTTTTCTCCGGTACTTTATGGAAATGGCATTGTATATGTCTCTCGCCGGAAGAATGGCCCGATTGATGAGAATACTGGGCAAACTTTTTATGAATTATTTTATGCCGATTTAGACCCGAATGGTCAGCCGCTCAAAGGACAAAATTTCTCGGTGGAGATCAATTCTCACTTACACGAAGGCCCAGTGTCTTTTAATAGACAAGGAAATGAGATTTTCTTTACGAGGAGTAATCAGCGCTTGGGCTTAAGCAAAGCAGATAAGAAAGGCCGGGTGCGGTTAAAGATTTATAAAGCGGATAAGGGGTACTTTGATTGGGAAAATATAGAGGAATTACCTTTCAATGATAACAGTTTTTCCTGCTTGCATCCAGCGCTATCAGCGGATGGAAAGCGACTTTTTTTCGCTTCAGATAAGCCAGGAGGCTTCGGCGGGATGGACATCTATTTCGTAGAAAGGACTAGTCGTGGATGGTCAGCCCCGATTAATTTGGGACCAGAAATCAATACGCCAAAAAATGAGGTCTTCCCATTTTCGCATGAAAGCGGTACGTTGTTTTTCGCTTCCAACGGACATGAAGGCCTAGGAGGCTTGGATAACTTCATGATCGATCTAAGTGATCGAAAATGGGGGCGAGTGATCAACCTTGGCCTACCTTTCAACTCCGAAAAAGATGACTTGGGTTTGGTCTTGAGATCTGATGGTACTAGAGGGTACTTTACCTCCAATAGAGAACGAGACAACCGAGGAGAAGATGATATCTACCTATTCGATGCTCCTAGTGGTTTGAAGGGGATTGAATTGCCTGAGATCAATAACACCTTGGTCTCCGTATATGATGAAGAATCGAGTCGACGGATTATGAGCGCTGGTATTAGGGTGTATCCGCTTTCTGCCGATGGAATGGCGGATAATGACGAATTGTACAATCTAGAGATGTTGCCCAATGAACAAGGGGAAGTTTCCCTAACATTGATTCGCAAGAAAGATGAAGAATTAGGAGATCCAGCGTATGTGACCAACCGGAATGGAGAAGCTGTAGTACCGTTTGAAGTAGCCAAATCCTTTTTAGTAATTATTACCAAGCGGGGATATAAGACGAAGGAGATTAAGTTTACTTCCACTGAGCAATTGCAGGTTCGCCCGCTTGAGGTTTTAATGGAACCTAATAATTGCCTAACCCTAGCCGGTGACGTCATCGTGGATGGCTATAATGTGCCCGTCACGAATGCTAGAGTTCAAATCAAGAATGAGTGCACTGGAGAAGTATCAATCACCAATACAGATATCGAGGGTAAGTTTGAACACTGTTTGGAAATTGGATGTAATTTCGGAATTCGAGTTATTAAAGATGGATACGATGATGGTTGGAGTTCTGTTTCTACGGAAGGAATTCGAGGAAACAGATATATAGCTGCTGAAATTAGTATGAAAGTGAAATCACTTGACTTACTTAAAGAGCCTATCTCTGTAGGGACGGTGATTGTATTGGATAATATCTACTACGATTTTAATAAATCGGCCATCCGGTCCGGTGAGGCAAGGGATCTTAAGGCTTTAGCTAAATTGATGAAGCGCTATCCTAGTATGGAGATTGAACTAGGAGCACACACGGATAGTAGAGGCGAAAACGATTACAACCTAAAACTCTCCCTAAAACGCGCTGAATCGGCTAAAGAATTTTTGCTTCGACAAGGTGTAAAATCTCACCGTATTCAGGTATTTGGGTACGGAGAAGCTTATCCAAGAAACCATTGTGTAGATGGAGCAGAGTGTGCTGAAGCAGAACACAGTTTCAATCGAAGAACGGAAGTGAAAGTAACCAAGATAGATGAAAGTGTGCGCCTAGAATTCAAAGGACCAGAAGGGCGCAGAAATTGAATAGACTTTAGATACACGTACATATTTTCTTAATTAAAACTTGAACAAGATGGCAATCATGAAAGTTATCGAAGTACTAGCTGAATCAGAAAAAAGCTGGGAAGACGCAACTAAAAACGCAATCAAGAAAGCTTCTGAATCCGTTAAGCATATCCGCTCAGCCTTTGTGCAGAGCCATAGCGTTACTGTAAACGACGGGGAAGTATCGAAATTCCGAGTGAACGTTAAGATCACTTTTGAAGTGAACTAATAACCCCTTCCTAGTGGACTTTTGTATAAGTAAGCATGAAGTTTTGATAACCGCAGGAACATTGAAAACGAAAGATTATTGAATCCTTGACTTGATCATTATTATGATCGGTGATAGGAGCTTTGCAGTCCTACTTTTATAAAAGTCCACTTATTTACGAGTGATATGAAGATCTACTATCGGGATTCCATCAATTTCATATCGAAGCTTACCCTTAATCGTGTTTGGAATGCGCTCTTGGTTACAAGTTCCTTTTACATCAGTAGATGGATCAAAAGGCCTATGCAATGGGGACAACCTTTTACCATTTCGATAGAACCTACTACAGCCTGTAATCTAGGTTGCCCAGAATGCCCTAGTGGGCTTAAGGCTTTTTCTCGCCCCACAGGAAATCTTCGAACGGACTTCTTCCGGAAGACCATCGATGAAATGCACGATCATCTTCTTTATCTCATTTTCTATTTCCAGGGAGAACCCTATATCAATCCCAATTTTTTGGACATGGTTCGATACGCCCACGAGCGTAAGATTTACACCATTACTTCTACCAATGGACATTTTCTGAATGACAAAAATGCCGAAGCTACGGTTCGGTCCGGTTTGGATCGATTGATCATCTCTGTAGACGGAACGACCCAAGAAGTTTACCAGCAGTACAGGCGTCAAGGGAAGTTGGAGGTGGTCCTACAAGGTGCTCGGAACATTGTTAAATGGAAAAAGCAACTACAATCAAATACGCCACACATCATTTTTCAATTCCTAGTAGTCAAACCGAATGAGCACCAAATTGAAGAAGTGTATCGCCTAGCTGATGAAATTGGAGTGAATGAGGTAAAGCTTAAAACGGCTCAGGTGTATGATTATGAGTTCGGGAATGATCTCATTCCTTCCATTGCTAAGTATGCACGTTATCGACAAGGAGCGGATGGTCGATACACGATTAAGAATCAGCTATTGAATCACTGTTGGAAACTCTGGCATTCTTGTGTGATTACTTGGGAT
Source organism: Saprospiraceae bacterium (assembly GCA_019634045.1). Classification (GTDB taxonomy): domain Bacteria; phylum Bacteroidota; class Bacteroidia; order Chitinophagales; family Saprospiraceae; genus DT-111. The sequence continues at coordinate 7,122 of JAHQWA010000258.1, read as the reverse complement.
GGGATGGTAGTGCCTTGTTGCTTCGATAAGGATGCGGTACATCGCCTAGGAGACTTGAAGGAAAATGCCTTTGCTGACATTTGGCAGGGTCAGGCGTATCAGAAGTTTAGGGAACAGATTTTTCAAGGGCGTGACCAAATTGATATTTGTACCAATTGCACTGAGGGCTGTAAAGTTTGGCACTAAAATGTGCGCGTTAAAGCCTCGGATCAAGTTTTTCTCCTATAATTCAGTTTTTTCTATGTCAATCGCTTGAATTGAAAGCGAAGTCGATTTTTATACTAACAAGCGATTGATTCGTTTGATTTTAGGTGCTTAGGAGTTATTTCAATTTCATAATCAGCACCTTATATATGTGGATTTAATTTGTTTTTTAAGAGTTGCTCACATCACAAGAAATTAACATTCCACAAAGAAAAATTTTACTAACAATTAATATGAGAGGTTTTTTTGGAACTCCTATTCCATTTTTACCAAAGAAAATCCTTCGGTTTACTCATTGTCCACAATTCAAATCATCACAAACACCTTACATCTAGTATTAATCTTACGTGCTCTAAAAATAGTTTTCCACAGGTTTTCCACAATTGGTTGTGGACAGGGGAGAGCGTTTTCCACATAGTTTTCCACAAGTCATTGATAAAGATGCAGGTAAGAAAGTTAAGGAAGCGCTAAAAAAGGCATAATTACTGCATTTTTAGGCCCTAATTATTTGTGTCTTATAGAAAAAAGTGCGATCTTTGTACTCACGGCAATACTTTGTCCGATAGTTTCATCCCATGCTACTATAAACCTCCAAGTAAACGTTAAATAAGACGTCCAAACGAGATTCTGGAAAACCACTATTACTGATCAATTAGGTCTCAAATTACATGGGATCTAGTATTGATTCTTAACAGCCAACCCTATACCAACTGCCTCAATCTCTCCTGTGGAGAAACCCAATAGTTTTAGGTCAGAGGCAGGGTAACACAGTTGAATACTATTAGTTGATGCCTCTAGGTGTCAACATTAAAGAGCTACGGCAAATAACGAGAAAACTACATAGTCCGCATTCTGGGTTCCCTAGCTGCGGAAGATTCAGTTCTTTATGTTAATTGCATATAATATTGAGAGGCGACCAGCGCATAGCCATGTTCGCGTAGGACGTGACTGGTCGAATTGTGAAAATAAACGAAGCTATGAACAATTATTCGGTTCCCAATTCAAAACGGCAGCGCAATGATTTTTTACAAAAGTATTTTTTCGGGTAGGCTAGATTTCGGCACCCCCCGCAGTTTTCAGCAAGTAATTAAGATGTTCGAACATCGAAAAGAAAATTACTATAAGTCTGAAGTCCTTTTCGAAATCGAAGACATCTTTTTTGAAGAAGATTGTTCATTAAATATTCCACGTCATATTGCACAGGTACAAGATAAGTTCTGGCGCAATACGGTGAATTTATTGAAGAATATCTCTCAATATGCAGTCTCTGGTGACCTAAATGCTTGGTTATTAGAGGATGGTAAAATACTGCGCGAAGCTAGAATCGAACCGGAAAGTGACAAATCTGCCGTAAGAGCCTTTATCCAGGGAAGGGAACTGATCAATGAAACTGGAAAGGAAACCGAAGCTAAAGCTGCTTTAAGCCGTGCCATCGAGAAGTTCGAACGCCATTCTACGGCCTACGAACGTCGTGGTTTTGTAAACTATAGATTGCGCAATTATTCCGATGCTCTATACGACTATAGCAAGAGTATAGATCTCAACCCTCGCAATGCCGAAGCTTATTTTGGTCGTGCTTTTGTTCATATCGCTAATGACGAACTTCAGCAAGCGATAACTGACCTTCAGGGAGCCTTAAAGGTATCTATTCCACTACAACCGGTATACTGGAAGATCCGACGACGAAAAGCAGAATGCCATTTCAAGTTGAATGAAACGGAAGAAGGTATCAAGGACTTGAAACTTTTTGCGCGTCGCAAGTTCACGCCTGACAATCCTAACTATCAGTGGAGAAGAAAAGTGTACTTTGATTTGGGTAATGCCTATTTGTCGATCCAGGACTTTGATGCAGCCCGTGAGGCCTTTGCAAATAGTCTAGAGACTCCCATTGGTAGAGCTGAAATCTCAGATTCAGAATTGCTATTGTTCAGAGGAATGGCTGCTCAAAAAGCAGGATCAGGGAGCTTTGTGGAAGATTGGAAAGAGGCTGCTGCTAAAGGATCTGTGAGAGCTTCCGAATTATTGAATGCTGTTGCTGTCGCTTCTTAGAAGCTCAGTACTATCCATAAATAAGGGCGCTACTGGAACGGAATCAATAATTGTCTTTACCTCCGGTTTATCCGGCTTATCAGGTCGAGGCGGTTTATCTAAAGAATCCCGTTCTAGTCGCGCCCTTACTAGTAAAATAGAGTCCGTCAAGCGGTTGGCCTCATCCAACACCTCCTCACGACAACGTTCATCCAAAATACGCTTGTATTCTAGAATACGCTCTTCCACTTGTTCCTCTATGTAGGCCATGCGTTCTGCCTTTACTCCACTATCACCCCCACAAGATGCGATCAGGCTAGTTAAGCCTAAGCCAACGCATAATAAAGCTAGTATCCTTGGTTTCATTGTTGCTGATTGATTCTTGCTCGGAGTCGTATTTCCTCTTCTAATCGTGTGGTGATTAGAGAATCTACTGCCTGCGCTACGGCAGTTTCATACCTCGCTTCGCACAAACTATCCCATTCTGGACGCAGCGTTTCTATCTTTTTGATGTACAAGGAGTCCATTAAGGCTCGCTCGTTAGAACTTAAGCGTACTTTTGCTGCCGTATTTTTCTTGCCTCCGCAGGCGGATAATAAGATTAGAATCAGGAGTAATACACCCAATAAGGAAGATGGTCTTGGTTTCAACTCAAGCTTTTTCATTAGGAATTCCCATTTTCGCGCTGCAATACATCATTGGGATCCTCCGGTGCTACATCAATGATCTTCTTACGAAGTTCAAAGTTTTTACCCAAATAGACCTTACGTACCATTTCGTCGGCAGCCAATTCCTCGGCTGTTCCTGCCTTAAGAATATTGCCTTCGAACATTAGATAGGCTCGATCTGTAATCGATAGCGTTTCCTGCACATTGTGGTCTGTGATCAGGATACCAATATTTTTGGTCTTTAACTTGGCTACGATATACTGGATATCTTCTACCGCAATGGGATCAATTCCTGCAAAGGGTTCGTCCAAGAGGATGAAATTGGGACTAGTAGCAAGGGCTCTAGCTATCTCTGTTCGCCGTCGTTCTCCGCCTGAAAGTGTATCGCCTCGACTTTTGCGAACTTTTTCCAAGCCAAACTCACTAATGAGTTCCTCCAATCGCTCAGCTTGCTGCTGAGTATCAAGCTGAGTCATTTCGAGTACCGCCTTGATGTTATCCTCTACAGTTAGCTTTCGAAAAACCGAGGGTTCTTGTGGTAAATACCCAATACCATTCTGTGCCCTTCGATACATGGGCAATTCTGTAATTTCCTCTTCATTAAGGAAAACCGATCCTTCATTGGGTTTGATAAAGCCTACCACCATATAGAAGGTAGTGGTTTTACCTGCCCCATTGGGTCCTAAAAGACCTACAATCTCTCCTTGGTTTACCTCAATTGACACACCCTTTACTACTTTGCGGCGGCCATATATCTTTACGAGCTCTTTACTTCTAAGGATCATTAATCTATGTATTCAACTTTACGCAAAAATCTGAAACCGACTGTGAACTCTAGTGTTAGATTCCGAATTTGGCGTTCTGGAATGGTTCTGTTTGTTCCGGTAAAAGGATCTTGAACATTGGGAATAGCAGGTTGTACATATTGGAAGGAGAAATCTGGATTTAGGGTAAATTCAAGTACTAATCCAATGAATTCAGTGAAGGGAACCTCCATTCCTCCTCCAAGCGTGACACCATAATTGATTTCATTAATGAACTCCGGTTCATCAATGGGGAATATGGCAAAGGCAGGGTTGCGCTCTATGAATTCTCTGAACTCACCCAGATTCGTACCGATCGTATAATCTCCTCTGATACCAATAAGGTAAAACCACTTACTAGCAGAGGTGCCTAGATCGAATTTTTGTTTAGCCCCCAATGTTAATGAGGCATTCCTGAAAATGAACTCATAGGCAGGTGCTCTAAAGAACCCCCCATTTAAGGAGTTGCGAAACAATTGATTTCGGATAGCACTTCCTTTTTCGTGATAACCTGCTTGCGCAAAAAGCCCGAAGGAGTTTTCCTCGGCTATAGATTCGATAAAGGCAATGCCATGGTATCTAAATAGTGGATCTCGATCTAATGATTGCCATTGTTGAGTACCAATGGTCAATCCTCCTTTTAGTCCAAAGTAATAGCCCTGAGCTTGTCCAATTTGGGTGAAGATTAGCAACAGGATAGGCAGTACAAGTCTCTGCATAGTTAAATTTTTCTGGTTCTTTGACAAATTCCATGACTGAAGATAAGCAAAGGGGGATTTCAAGGCTTCCGCCCCAGCCTCCTTTTATTTCCGCTTAGGTCGGTCCGTGGAATTTGTCAAAGCGGTATTTTTCTCAAAGTTAGGGTTTTTATTGCTCTCTCAATTCTTGTACCTCGGTAAAAATTGGGAGAGTAATATTGGAGACTACTTAACCCGGAGGCGCATGCCCTTCTTAATATTATTGTTATTGAGTTTATTCAGCTTCTTCAACTCCGCTACGGTAGTGCCATATCGACGGCTGATATTCCAAAGTGTATCGCCCTCTGCTACTGTGTGATAAGCCGCGTTTGATGCTGGTGGTTTCGGTACAGATGGGGATTCCTCGGGGCTTAATTGATCCTCTCCAAACACATCTTCCTTTAGCGGATCCTTTTCTTCCTTTACGGGTTTTGGAATACTCGGAGCGGTGGGGGTGTTGCTCGGAGGGTCAGTTTTGGGAGTAGGCTTGTCCTGAACGGGCTCAGAAGGAATATCTTTCATAGGTGGATTGGGCTCCGGAGATATTTCTGGTAGCTTATCCTCTTCCCTACTTGGAGGCGTATCTTCTATGCTAGAAGGAGGAAGCGTACTCGTTTCAGTAGAGTCTACTTTCGGCAATGGCTTAGGCGGTGGGGGCGGTGGGGGTACATCGCCCTTTCTTCGCAATCGGGGGGTATTTTTTACCTTCCTGCCTCTTATCTTGACTTCTTCTCCAATGGCAGGCTCTGTGCCCGGCGTCATTCTATTGCGCTTGTAAAGTTTAGATAGTTTTATACCATATCGCTGAGAAATGCTGGCCATATCATCACTGTAGTCATTGATCTTATGGTATACCTGTCGGCCTCGATAGGCCCCTCTTTTGGGTTGAATATAGACCCTGGAGCCTTCTGCCAAAGGTTCGTCATTGTCTTCGTAAATTTCGTTGTATTTAAGGATGTTCCTCACCGCTACATCGGTTCGTCGCGCAATATCAGCAAGCGTCTCATTCTCTTCTGTCATCGTATATTTTACATCATTAGTACTGAGGATAGCCGCAGCGACGGCATCACTCGGTGTGTCCAGGTCGAGCGTGGACATTCGATCGTACTTATAGAGTTCATATCGATCGATCAAATTGATCAATTTTTCTGCATAAGTAGCGCTGGTGGCATAGCCTGCACGCTTTAAGCCCTGTGCCCAGCGACGATAATCGGTTGGACGAAGTCGGAATAAGAAACCGTATCTACTTTCTTTCCTTGGATCTCTTAGGAATTCAGAATGGGCAATGTAGCAAGCTGCTACAGACCTATAACTTCTAAAGCAACTCTTAATCAACTTTCCTCGCTCGTCATAGTCATCATCTTCTCGATACACTTTCTTCCCTGGCCAATTACTACCACACTTTATACCGAAGTGGTTATTTCCTCTTTTGGCCAAGTAACTTCTGCCGGCATTGGATTCGAGAAGGCCTTGCGCCAGTTTGATACTCGCGGGTATGCCGGCTCGCTCCATTTCTTCGATAGCAATTTTATGATACTTGCGGATATATTCTAAAAACTCCAAATTTTGCTTCTGCCCAAAACACGATTGGGTAAAAAGGAAGAGGGTTAGTAAGGTTGTACTGAGGATTCGGACTAACATATTTATTGTTTTATGGGGATAACATCCAACTGTCAAAATGCTTTTTGGCTGAAAGTGCTTTATCTACTGTATTTCAGCAAGGTTCATCATGCAAACAACGCTTAAGCCTACGGATTTCGGGTAGTTAATTAACCAAATTATCATTTTTTTAACAATACGGCTCTATTTTCATGATAATCAGTAGGATACTAATCCTAATTCAAGCCCATGCAGCAATTTAATGGGAAGTCGGACATGCGAATTCGGAAACATACAGGGTCATAGTCAGCCTCTTTTCTTATTTCCACTTTCCGCTCCAGGCTATCTGTAAACACTCCTAGATGAGAAACTGCTGAAGCCTATGTGAGCTAGGCTTATGCCTGACTTCCTATCAATACTACGGAAGTGAACTTGGCTTGTTGCTAAGGATCAGGCGAAAAGTGCAATTAGAAATGAAATGACAGTAGCTATAAACCCAACGAGGAAAATGTTGTAAGAAACGCTGAGAAAACGATACTTCTTGTCCAAGACCTTTCCTAGAAAGTACAGATCTCTCGCCATATTACCTATCAGGGATTCACTATCCCGAAACATCCTATCCACGGCTACTTCGTATTGTTCTAAATCTAATTCCACAAAGTTGCCAAAGAAAACGACATTGTCTGGAGATGGGACGGGCTCATCGGTATCTACTTGACCAGATGTCACCCGAGGGCGTGCGGCTAGTATCGCAAAGGTGAGCGAAGTGAGTCCTGTGACTAAGAACAGAACCACGGGAAGCAATATCATGGGTTGCGTTTCAGCAATATTTCGATAAGACAATAAAGTAATCAACACACTAATCAGGATAGTATTGGCGCTGATCATGATGCGAGCTTTATCATCTGCAATCGAGCTCAGGTGAATGTGATTTCTGTAATTGGTCCGAAAAAAAGTTTGTATTGTCCGGGCTGTAGCTTCATTTTCTAAGCCACGGAACGGCGCACTTACCTCTTTGGATTGCCCGACGGGAGCCAAGCTACGGGCGGTTTGTTTATCCTTTTGCTGCTGTTGAAGTAGAAT
>JAHQWA010000257.1 GCA_019634045.1 Saprospiraceae bacterium | reverse complement strand
CGATGAAACCGTTGTCTAAGCCAACTTGGGCTTGGTGTGTTTCTGGTACATATACATTGGTTTGGTTGTACAAGAAGTCCAGACCACCATTAAGGGTAAAGCGCAATACCTGATTGTCTTTCTGTAAGGCTTGCCAATCCAGCTTCACCCCCTGGATGAAACGATTGTTGCTTTCCTCATTTTTAGCTTGATCTCTAACGAAAATGGGGTTACCCGCATAGTTAGGGTTGTTCGGGTAGACGCCATTTTCATCTGGGAATAAGTCGACGTAATCACGCGTAAAGGCAAGCGTATAGCCATATGATAGACCCCCTTCATTCTCATTACCCGTAAAACTACGGCTAGCGTCACTGCGTACGTAGTTAGAAGTAGAAGAAATGGTCAACTTATCAGAAATCTTGTGATCAATGTTTAATCGAGTAGTAAAACGATCATACCCGGTATTCTTAATGATACCATCCTCGGTGCGGTAGGCACCACTGATGAAGTACTTCGTTTTATCGTTACCACCAGATACGTTCAAGCGCGTGTCGGAGATCAGTCCGGTTTCGCCATAAATTTCATCTTCGTAGTCGAACAACTTGCCCGCTGCTCTAGCTGCTGCCCATTGTGCGGGTGCATCAGGATCATTAGGATATACCTCGGCCACTTCGGCTTCAGAATCCAAAGATCTTCTGCCTACTTTATTCTGAATTTTGTTGAATCCGATATCTTGGCTTAGCGTAACACGAGTCTTACCCGCCACTCCTTTCTTGGTCGTGATAATGATTACACCCGCATTCGCACGCGTACCGTAGATGGCAGCAGCAGAAGCTCCTTTCAATACCTCAATACTCTCTATATCGGCAGGGTTGATATCTGCAATCCGGTTAGAAGAACCTTCCTCTGTACCAGAATTGGCACCAGAAGCAAAGCGAGAACCACTAGGGATCTCCGCATTGGTAATGTATACTCCATCAAGGATGATTAAGGGCTGGTTATTACCACTCAAAGAAGAGACACCACGTAGCCTTACCGCAATACCGCCACCTGGCGCACCATTGCTTTGAACTATGTTTACACCCGTAAGTTTACCATAGAGGGCTCCGTCTACGGAGGATTGGGTGGTTACACCTGTCAATTCTGTACCTGAAACTTTAGATACAGCGTTGGCCAAGTTGGATCGCTTAATGGTTGAGGCAAGACCCGTCACAACTACCTCTGCCAGATTAGTAATATCTTCACCTAGGGTAACATTAAGAGTGGTGTTGGAAGGGGAGATTTCAATAGATTCAGTCTTGAAACCCGTGTAGGAAAATTCTAGGGTGGCACTGGATCCAGGAACATCGATGGTGTAGTTTCCATCAATATCGGAAATGGTACCTCTGGTGGTGCCCTTTACGAGGACGGTAACACCGATCAGTGCTTCTCCAGCCTCGTCACTTATGGTTCCAGAAACCTGGAATTGTGCGTTGACTTGCAGGGAAATAAATAAAAGCGCCACGAGCAACGTACTTGCTCGGTAGAAGAAATACTTCATGCTTTACAGGTTTTAATTAGCAAATGGTTAGGGCCTTTCGATGAAAAACATCTAAGGACCTAGCAATCAAGTTTCATAACTCTTAGCTTTCAGGTTTACTGTTTGGAGCTTTTTGGGGATGAGAAGTTTGTATCGTTTAGTAAAAGCCGCTGATATAACGTTCGAACATTTCAGAAAGCGGCGCGCAAAGGTAAAAGGAACTAAAATTAATTTTCTATTGAAACTTAGAATGATATCCTTTGTTCATAGTCTTGCAGACAATTTATTTTGGTTTTCGGACCAAGGCCTTCGTAAAAGTAAAAAAATTAGCTTTCTCTAACAAATGTTTGTTCGTATAGTGCTTTTCGAATAAACTTGGAGTGAGGGAGGGTAGGGAAGAGGAGAGGAAGCTATCGAGCTGTTAACAACTCATTAACCTATTTGCTATGGATAAAACTTTTATTTCGTTTGAAATTAAGCTATTTTTGTAGCAGATACTTAACTAAAAATTTATTTGTAATGAAGCAATTACTTTCTGTTCTTACGCTTCTGGTGATGGCTTTTTCATTTGTAGCTGCTCAGAAAACGGCACCTGCTCCTGCAGCGCCAGCCATTCAAGTGGAAGAAGCGACGGATGGCCCGGTTATGAAATTTGAGGCTAAACAAGTCGATTACGGTACAATCGTTCAGGATTCTGATCCTTACCGCTTCTTTAAGTTTACAAATGTAGGCAACGAACCAGCGGTGATTAAGCATGCCAAAGGAAGTTGCGGATGTACAGTACCTACTTATCCCAAGGAGCCAATCTTACCCGGACAAACAGCTGAAATTAAGGTTCGCTATGACACTAAGCGTATTGGGCCTTTCACTAAGAGAGTAACGCTTACTACTAATACTAATGAAGCTGAAATTGTATTGACAATCAAAGGATTAGTAGAGAAAAAGCCAGCTGAACCAGCCGGTCTCCCAACTCAAGACAACGGTTTGTTTAATAATAACAACAATAACTAAAATCTCGCTGCACAGCAGTAAGATTTAGTTATCTAAACCTCTGGCCTGGCCAGGGGTTTTTTTATGCCAAACATGCATTGAAGTTCTCAGCCTATAATTATTGCGATGGCTTTACTTTACCACCACGATCGAGTCAGGGGGGATTCGGGTAGAATAGCAAATAGCAGCGGCAAAGGAGCGAGGAGGGGAGTGGTGTAGGTGATCATTGGGTCAAAAGAAAGAGCCTATTTTTTAGCTGTTAGTAAGGTAAGCATAAAAAAACCCTTGCTTAGTTTTAAGCAAGGGCCTCTAACCCAAACAAATAAACACAAAAACTACTTTTTAAGACTGGTACAATATTAAAGCCTTTTTTTGTATTTGGCAACATTTTGGGCAATTTTTTTATGTTAAGTTTTCGACATCAGAATGTTAGTGTATTGATTAATAGTGTTTTATATATCTAATTAAAATTCTTGCAGTTGCTTTTTTTTCAGTAGTCACCGTCACGAGATGTGGGATATAAGTGTTGTGTAAAATTGGGTTCAATTGTGACATGGAAAAGGCTTTGAAATGACTTATTTTTGTTTGTTTACGGGCCTTTAGTGGTGTATTCTGTGACAGATGTGCAAATTTTGCTTGTCCGAGATTCCCTCGCAACTGCCCTTCTAATTCCGGCAATTTTATACCTTTAAGAAGCCTTAGTTCAGCGTCATTTTCCTATAGATACGCTGATGACCAAGAAGCTGAGGACACCCTCAGCTCAGCTTTGATAAAACAGATCCTCAGGAAACCATTTAATCTCAAGTAGACTTGTTCATCTGTGATCAGATTCCTTTTGAATCTTGAATTGTCCTCTCTGATCTGTCGGATAAGGACAATACCGATGTGGTCTCTTTTCAGTTTCTTATAGTTACCTACTATGCGATTATTCAAATTTTTGGCAGTGGCAGCCCTTAGTGCCAGCTTACTCTTTCTGTGTCAGGCACATCAACCCTTTTCCTTGCCTTTTCCTCCTTTAGGACAGCTATTTAGTCCATTCAATGGCTTTTGGCAAAACGCGGATAAAGTCCAGGGGGGAGAATTCACCATTGATCTAGAGGGAATCAAAGCACCGGTTCAGGTGGTTTTCGATGATAGAATGGTTCCACACATTTTTGCCCAAAATGACGAAGACCTTTTCTTCGCCCAAGGCTACATTACAGCTATGCATCGTCTTTGGCAAATGGATATTTCGGTGCGAGCCACTAGCGGCCATTTGGCGGCCGTCATGGGGCCTTCGGTACTTGAACGGGATAAACTCCAGCGAAAGAAAGGTTTATTAATGGCGGCAGAAAATGCCTCAGAAGCCTTTTTGACTGCTGAGCTAGATGCTAAAATTGGCGATGCATACACCGCCGGGGTAAATGCATATATTGAACAACTCTCCCCAGCGGATTATCCGATTGAATTCAAGTTGCTCAACTACAAGCCTGAACCTTGGTCTCCGCTTAAATCCGCCATTTTCTTCAAGAGTATGGCAGAAAGCCTTTGTGCTAGACACCAAGACTTGGCCAGCAGTAATTCATTGGAACACTGGGGGCGGGAGACATTTGATTTTCTTCATCCCGAATACAATCCTAAACAATCGCCCATTATTCCAGCAGATGTAGAATGGGATTTCGGTCCAGCTGCTTTAGGCGAGACAGAATTTAGTGAACCTTCTATCGGCGCACTATATCAGCATAATACTTTTCCATTGCCATCCGAGTTTCTCGGTAGCAATAATTGGGCGGTAGCCGCAGCGAAGACGGCTGGAGGTGTGCCTATCCTTTGTAATGATCCACACTTACAACTTACGTTGCCATCCATATGGTTTGAGATTCAATTGCATACGCCGGAACTAAGCTCTTATGGGGTGTCGCTCCCTGGTACGCCTGGAGTCATTATTGGTTTTAATGAACACATTGCATGGGGCCAAACCAATGTAGGGCATGACGTATTGGATTGGTATGAAATTGAATGGGTGGATGAGAAAAAGGAGGCCTATCTAGTTGACGGAAATGCTAAACCAGTGGTGTTGCGTTATGATACTATAGCAGTGCGAGGACAGGCTGAACCGCATGTGGAGGTCACTCGATTGACGGAATGGGGCCCCGTGGTATACGAGGCTGAGGGGGAGGCCTACCAAGACCTGGCGATGCGTTGGATTGCTCATGACAAGCCTACTAAGAAGGATTTCTATGAAGTGGGGACCTTCTACCATTTGATGAAAGGGAAAAACAAAGAAGATTATTTTAAAGCCTTATACGGATATGATAGCCCTGCACAAAATTTTGTGTTTGCCTCTCAAGAGGGGGACATAGCCCTGCAGGTTAATGGAAAACTACCCATCAAAAAGCAGGAGCAGGGCCGATTTGTACAGGCCGGGAATCAGTCTAAAAATGCTTGGTCAGGATTTATTCCTAGGGAGGAGGTCCCCAAGGTATTGAACCCCGCACGAGGCTTTGTGGCTTCTGCCAACCAGCACTCCACCAGTCCGGATTACCCATATTACTATTTGGGGGGCTTTGACGATTATCGAGGGAGGTTTATCAATGAGCAACTGGCCCAAATGGAGAATGTAGAGGTACAGGATATGATGGCACTTCAACTCAATAATCATTCCTTGAAGGCTAGAGAAGCCTTACCCTTGCTACTGGCTGCCATGGATAGTATCCAAACTGAAGGGAAGGCTAGCGAAATATTAGAGCATCTTCGGGATTGGGATTTTAGGTATGAAGCTAATGAACAAGCTCCCATTTTATTTGATAAATGGTTTAGAGAAAGCCTTATCCTAACTTTCGATGAGTGGAAGGAACCTACTGAAAAAATGGATATGCTATATCCTGAGCCTTGGCGCTTTATCAGTTTACTGGAGGAAAATGCAGATCATACGATTTTTGATTTGCAAGAAACAGAGGAGGTGGAAGTGGCCAAATCAATCTTGCAAAAAGCTTTTGCGCAAATGGTGGAAGCTTACCAAGATAAATTGGAGGACCCCAAATTTGACTGGGGACATCATAAAGGGACCAAAATTGGGCACTTAGGGCGTATTCAGGCTTTTGACTCCGACCTAGTCTATACCGGCGGTACTGGCGATGCTCCGAATGCGATTAAGCCTCGCCATGGGCCCTCATGGCGAATGATTGTCACCCTAGGGGATGAAGTAACCGCCTATGGGGTATTCCCCGGCGGCCAATCCGGAAACCCTGGTAACCCTTTTTATGACAATACCATCGATACCTGGGCTAAGGGCGAATACTATCCACTATATCTGATGAAGGATCCAAGTGATGCCAGAGTTAAACCATTAATTACTTATACCATTCAATAATGCGAAACCTACTACTTGTACTATTAATGATCGTAATTGGAGTTGTTTTACATCAATTTCTGCCCTGGTGGAGCATTTGGTGTGCCGGCTTATTGGTGGGCCTAATCTCGCCAAAAGAAGGCGCAATTCGGGCCTTTGCGATAGGTATCCTTGGAGGAGCGCTGTTGTGGGGAGGATATGCTTTATGGTTGAATCTTCAAAATGAAGGAGTAATGGCAAATCGCATGGGTGAATTGTTTGGAGGACTGTCGCCGGTTACCCTCTTATTATTGACGGCCTTGTTTGGAGGGCTTTTTGGAGGCTTGGGTTCACTTTGCGCTTACTTGGGTAAGATGCTTTTTCACCGAAATTTAACTGCTGATAGTCTAAAATAATCGGGTCTTTGCGGAATTTTTGCGATAATAGCTTTATATTTCAAGAAGCTTGAAATACGCTTTATTCCTTTGGTGAAAGGGCCAGCAAAAATCCTTGCCGTACCTTTTTAATGAGAATTATTAGTATCTATGGACTATCAATACGAAAAAGCACGGAGAATCGTAGCTGAAAAGAAAAAGTTCTATAAAGGCTTATCTTCCTATCTGGTGATGTGCGTTTTCTTTGTGGTACTGAATATGGTGACTTTTTCCGGGAGTTGGTGGTTTATGTGGCCGATGATGGGATGGGGAATAGCGATCCTAATTAAGTATTTCCAGTTGTTTGGCTTACCTGGGACGGACCAGTTGGGATCTGCTGACTGGGAAGAAAGGGAAATGCAAAAGGAAATGGCTAGGATGCGACGCGTAGAAGGTTCGGTAAAGCGTACTACGGAAGATGAGCAATTGGAGTTGCGTGAAATCCGTCCACAAAGAAAGGGCTGGAGAGACGACGAATTGGTATAAAAAAAGGTGTTTCGATTGGACGAAACACCTGCATAACTATAAACAAACAAAAAACATTAGCGATTCTGGAACTGTTGTTTAAACATAGGAATCTGAAAAGTGTTTAAAAAAACGATTTTTTTTTGCGAAGGGCTTAAATAAGCCACGGATATACTCCTTAAGCAGAGGAGTATTTACGCTTTCTTAACTAAATTCATCCTACAGCTTCTATATGGGCATGAACAGAAATGAAAAGCTTCTCTGGATAGGTATTTTGGTGATTGTACTTTCTTTTGTATTCCTTCGGTTTTTTCCATTCCTAAGGCTGATCCTGATTGCAGGTTTGCTGGTAGGAGCTGCGGTCTTGACTGTATTGGGGACTATTAATTTTTTCAAAAAACGAAAGAAAGAACAGGCCTACAAACGTTCCACGGAAGGACAGGTGCGAAGCCGTATTGACTACTGCCTCCAACAAATTGAAAAGAATAAAGCGGAATCAGAGCAGATCAGGCAGGATATCCGGGAATTAGAAAGAGACCTAGATGCTGGCATCGAAATAGCCCCTGAACATAAGCAGGAAGGAGAATCGTTGATTGAAGCCTTTCGCTCGGAGTTGAAGCTTCGGGAAACCAAACTGGGATTCTTCCGAGCCTGTGTTCAGAAACTGGAAGTGCTTATTCACAACCATAGTATTGCTCGCCAAATCGTTAAGAAGAAGAAGGCTTTAGAACAATTGAAGGAAAGCCACTATGAGGAATTGGCCGCCATGGAAGAGTTACGAACCCAGGTAGAAATGGATACACATTACCTCAATACCATCAGGGAACTTTCCACGCAGATGTTCTTGAGCCAAACCGTAGATGATGCACTACTGCTTAAACTCGAATTGGAGAAAATGACTCGAGAATTGCGTGATATCTAAGAAACTGCTAGCCGCAAAAGGCGTAGCTGAAAAACAGGTATACCTATTGTCGGACTACCTATTCTTCATAATCTTCTAGTTCTATCAGAATATTCGCATGCTTAGCCTACTGGTTTAAGGGCTACTAAGCAGGCTGGAAGTTGGGCTTGGTAATAGTTCCATTCCACCTGTAATTAAATGATCAATCTCTGGCCGTCGCTTGCGCAAAGCCGCTAAATAAGTTAAAACCTCCTTTCTTAGCTTCTCCGTCGACACTAGTTCCAAGATTTCCAACGAAAGCAGCCAATCCTGAGGATATTTTTCCTTGACTTCCACAAAGATGGTCCATAGTAATTGCTCCGATACCGGAGCATTCGCTTCCCTGGCATTTCGGACCTGGCCGTAAAGCACCTCTAAAGCCTGTTGCGCTGCATTCCTATTGGATTTAATGCTTTCAGTGCTGGACTTGTGATACAGATTGGGAAAGGATTTATAGTCTGCTGCTCCCGCAAAAGCCGATACCACCTCTTTGCCTACAGCCATATCAAAAGCGCCCATTTCAGGTGTGAACAAGACCTCATCTCGATAGGTTACCGTGCAATCCACCAATTGGATTAAAATCAATTTCCCTTGGGTCGAGCGAATGCCCGTCACATTCAAGCCTTCGACGTGAATACCGCTTTCATATTCAAAAGAGAGTCGTTTCCCATCGTAAAAGTTATAAGCTTTTAGGTCAATGGGCCCCATATTCTCAATGGCCAGATTGATACCTTTTAGTTTTCCAATAGGGGAGCAAAACCCGCTGAGGTGCTGGTCTGTGCCATGGCCGATGAGTTCTTTTTCTCGGTAGGCCAATGCCGTTGGGCCCTCAGTTTGGAAGTAGACTACCTCGTTTTCCTCATTCTGGATCATGCGATTGAACTTGCCAGATATTTGCAAGCCTGTACTTAACTCGATGGTGCCGACCATCCCCGATTCAATCAGTTTAGCCAATCCTCTATGCCCGCCTTGGCGCACGCTCAGGGTATTGGCAAATTCCTCCAGCACTTCCATGAGATAAGCAAAGTCTGGCGTAACAAAAAGCTGGGGCTGAGGCTGCGTAATATCAAAGCCCTGGCTAGCAGTATTGATGGAGTAGGGGATCTTCTTGACTTCATCCGTCATGCACCACGTACTTTCACCAATAGAAGATAACAATCCTGCACCGTAGATTTTGGGAGCGTCTACAGTACCAATTAGACCATATTCGACCGTCCACCACTGTAAGTTTCTGATCTTTGCCATTTCAGAAAACTCAACAGACTGGCTTTGTAATTGCTCCACTGCCTGCTGTGCTGCGGTAATTTCAGCCGCAGTGGAATTGGCTGCCTCTTTCAGGATAGAAAGTTTCCTTACGGCCTCGTACAACTCGATGTCATAGGCCGACAGGATGGCTTTGGCTCCAATTTCTCCCAACCTCCGCAGATATTCGGCATAGTCTGGGTTGGCAATGATGGGAGCATGCCCGGCCGCCTCGTGGATGATGTCAGGGGCAGGTGTATACTCTATATTCTCTAGTTGTCTAATATCTGCCGCAATCACTAGCACTTTGTAGGCTTGAAATTCCATGAAGGCATTGGGAGGGATAAAGCCATCGACAGCTACGGCAGCCCAGCCGATTTCCTTAAGGATGCGATTCATCCCGTACATATTGGGAATCCGCTCGATAGATATGCCAGTTCTTTTTAAACCATCCAAATAGGAATGGTGGGCAACACGAGACAGGTAATCTACATTTTTTCGCATTACATAGCGCCAAACGGCTTGGTCGATTGGACTGTAATCCTCGTAATTTTGGGGCTTAATGAACTGTTTTAGATGGGGAGGTAGTCGTCGTAAAATCTCATTGCTTTCAATGTCAATGTGATCCATGTGTGGTGGTGTAATTTGGTTAAGTATATGGTGTGAAATGGGCTAAAATTCAGAAGGATCTACCGCTATTCCAGCAGTGGACCCTTCTCAAGTTGGTGGCAAGGACTAAGTCCGTTGCCCAGGTATATTCGGTAACCAGAAAATAGAAAATTCTACTTTCCGTAACTTTGGCTAAATTCGTTGAATGACTTATTCTTATAGTGTTCCCCACCGACAAAGGTCAATTCCTTTTTGATGGTTTTTGCATCCTTATAACCCGGAGAGATCGTGATTCTATCTCCATTTTCATCCAAGTATACAAAAGAGGGGTACCCCATGCGGCCATCCAACAAAGCATAAGCTAATTCGTGTATGCCTCTTCGTCCAGCATTGGGAAGATACTTCAAGGTATGATCTTTGTATTGAATGGATTCTTTTTGTTCGGCATTGAACTTCACTGCATAGAAGTGCTCATTCATTAGTTTGGCCACATTTTTATCCTTAAAGGTCGTCCGATCCATCTTTTTACAGTAACCACACCAATCTGTATACACATCTACAAAAATCTTTTTAGGATTTTCCTTCTGCAATTCTATGGCCTCATCCCAAGCGTACCAGGTTATGGAATCATCTTCCTCATCGCTAGGGCCATAAAAGGGGTCTACAAATGCAAGACTAGATAGTCCAAGGCAAAGAATCAGGGCACTTCTAAAAACAATTCTCATCTTATTCTATTTTTATTTGGGATTACAGAAAGAAGATCAACGGTACTTCTCGTAAAAGCCGCTTAAATATACCGTTTATGACGAATTAAAGGTAAGGCATATTTTTTGATTAAGATAAATTTAACGCCTGTACCCCTCCTTCTGTACGGGAGCGGACAAGTGGATTTTAGCAATGGAATAATATCTATGAAGAAGAAGTTAGTACTTGGAATTGGGGGATCTAGTGGCTCTATTTATGCCAAAGTTTTAATGGACCGACTGCTGCTATTGTCGGACCAATGGACAGCCATAGGGGTGGTTATGAGCGATAATGCGCAATTCAACTGGGAATACGAACTCGGCAATCGAGACTTTGAAAAATATCCTTTTGATTTCTATGAAAAGAAGGATTTCATGGCCCCCTTTGCTTCTGGCTCTGCCCGTTATGAGACGATGGTGGTTTGTCCTTGTTCGATGGGTTTAATGGGGCGGATCGCTCACGGTATTTCAGATGATCTGGTCACCCGAGCGGCAGATGTCATCCTGAAGGAGCGGAGAAGGCTAATCCTGGTGCCGCGAGATACGCCCTATAGTTTGCTCCATATTAACAACATGAAAAGCTTGACAGAGATGGGCACGATCATTTGTCCTGCAAGTCCTTCTTTCTATAGCCGCCCCAAAGATTTTGAAGCCTTGGCGGCGACGGTGGTAGATCGAGTGCTAGACCTTGCAGGCTTCGATCTAGATACCTATCGATGGGGGGAATAAATCGGATTTGCAATATCGTTTAAAATAACAGACCTTTGTGCGCCGTTTGTAGAACGGCAATGACAAACTGATGAAACACTAAGTAAGCGTTTTTATTTACGGGTGCCTTATTCGGCACTTTAATCCTTAATGCACAAGAAGAAATGGATTCTTTAAGCTACAGCATGGGTATTTTGGTAGCCCAAAACCTCAAGCAACAAGGTTTCAATGATTTAAATGGAGCCGCTTTTGCTAAAGGGCTAGAAGATGTCATGCAAGGAAATGCCTTACAGATTTCTCCAGAACAGGCCAATCAAATTGCGCAGCAATACCTGACCGAGGTGAAGTCCAAGGCTCATGCTGGTACGATTGAGGCTGGAAAGAAGTTTTTGGCGGAGAATGCAAATCGTGAAGAGGTTACAGCTCTCCCAAGCGGCTTGCAATATGAGGTTATGAATGAAGGTTCAGGGGTGAAACCCACAGCAAATGATAAAGTCAGCGTACACTATCATGGTACTTTATTGGATGGTACAGTCTTTGACAGTTCAGTCAAAAGAGGACAACCTGCTGAGTTTGGTGTAACACAAGTTATTCCGGGCTGGGTAGAGGCTTTGCAGTTGATGCCGACAGGTTCCAAGTGGAAGCTATTCATTCCTTACAACCTAGCCTATGGGGACAAAGGGGCAGGGCCTACGATCAAGCCTTTTTCTACCCTCGTTTTTGAAGTAGAACTCTTAGGAATCAAGTAATTCCTTCTTTCCATAAAAGACAAAAGGGCGTTGAAAGATAGACAATTGGATATCATTCAGCGCCCTTTTTCGTTGCGAGCTAGCAGCTGCCTATTCGGCTTGTCGGCCAATTCGACAACGGAAATGCCGGAGCTTTTCTTCCTTTTCCTTAAGTTTATGTTCTACTTTTTCCAATGCCTGGTTCATAGTAGTTAAATCGATGATTCGATCATTATCAATCAGGATTCGGATATGATCTGAACCAAAGGAGGAGTGAGAAGCCTTGAGCTGATTTATTTGCTGCTGTTGCTGATGAATGTGGCCTAAACTAAGGCCCAGGAGAAGGCTGAGGGAAGCAATAATAGCTACCGCTTTTTCGATGTTACTTTTCATGGTCGGATGGATTAAAAGGTAATACGTTAGAAGATACGAGGATATCCTCGCTCAGTCAATCACTTTAATAAAGGTTTAACGGTTTATGAGGATAGATATATTATCAGTCTTGCCAGATTTATTGAGAAGTCCCTTGGAACATTCCATCATGAAACGTGCGCAGCAGAAAGGCCTGTTGGAGGTTCATCTACAAGATCTACGGGCTTATGGACTTGGGAAACATAAACAATTGGACGATTATCAGTTTGGAGGTGGAGCAGGAATGGTGATGCGGCTGGAACCGGTTGTAAATTGTATTGAGCAACTGCAAGCTGAGCGGACCTATGATGAGATCATATATATGACTCCGGATGGGGTGCGCTTGGATCAGGGGATCTGCAATCAACTCTCCATGCAACAAAACATCATGATTTTATGTGGCCATTATAAGGGCATTGACGAACGTATCCGGACACACTTTATCACCCGGGAGATATCCATTGGCGATTACGTGCTATCCGGTGGCGAATTACCTGCCGCAGTGCTGGTGGATTCCATCGGTCGCCTGCTCCCCGGGGTCCTCAATGACGAGACTTCTGCTTTGTTTGATTCTTTTCAGGATGACCTACTCGCGCCTCCTGTATACACTCGGCCAGCAGAATTTAGGGGTTGGAAGGTTCCTGATGTGTTACTCTCCGGCAACTTCAAGGAAATTGAAAAATGGCGGTATGAAAAATCACTGCAAAGAACGCAAGAGCGTCGACCGGACCTGTTAGACGGCGATGAGGACTAGCACCTTCGATTTTCTCCCTAAAAACTAAGTCGGTAATAGATCACTGGAATAATGCCTGTATGTAAGATGGGGAAGATCTGCTCGATCGCCCGATTGTAATAAAAGCCTGAGGTGTTTCGGTGATGAAGAATGTTTTGGATATCCAGTTGAAAAGAATGACTCACCTTTTGCTTGTTGACGGTGTAAGTGAGACTGAGATCTGGCCGAAAGTATACTGGAGCTTTCTCAGAAAAGAGGAGATCCGAGCGAAGTATCGTGCGACCCCTTTCTTGAGAAGCATTTAGGTCAATTGGAGTATACCGATTACCATCTGATAAGACCATTCTGGTATTCAAGCTGAAGATATCTTTCTTACGGATTAACCATTCTCGGCCTGTGGTGAGATTTAAGATATAGTTCCCGTTAAATCTTGTACTAAATCGCCGCTTATCGAAGGTGCGGTACTTGGTATCATAGATGGATCCCGTAAAAAGCAGATAGTATTGTTTGGAGAAGAATTTCTCTAGCGTAATTTCCAGTCCAATATTCCTCCCCGTTCCAGCATTGGAAAAATCTAGTTCTACAGAATTTAGCACGTCGTAGTTATCGGCAATATTGAAAGTCGTATTCAGCGGGAATTCGCTGGATGTTGAAACCGGGACATCATACAGGTATTGATAATACATTTCAGTTTTAAAGTGCCAATCCTCGGCAAATTGCCATTGGTATCCCAAAACATAATGCCATGCTTTGGGGATATCCAAATTTCGGAAAGGCTGTATCCCTTGATTTTGAGGATCAAAGCGCCGGGCTAAGTAGGTGGTGATATCTCCCACATGACTGTGCTTACCGACCCCTAAGGAAAGGTTCTGATGAGGTGAAAATTGCCATTTCATCGATACCCTAGGCTCCGTACTATTTGCTCCGTTTAAGCTGTGGTATAGTTGGTGAAAACCTAGGTTGATGGTCCAAGCTGTGTTCGGCCGGATCTGCCATTGTACGAAGGATTGGAGCAGGTGTTCAGCCCCGCTGTCATTTAGCAAGTAATAGATAGAATCCTGAGTATTGAGATTTTGCTGAGAAAACATCAGATCGTGCTGCGTTAGGTTTTCAGTAAAACCGATTCTCAGATGATGGTGGACATTGAATTTTCTAGTATAGCTGACATTAAGGGTGCCTTGTAGGTAGCGATAACTTTCCCTTTCAAGCTTAACTTCTGGAAAAATTGGAGGTTGTGCCAGTCGGTTGAATTCATAGTACAATCGGTGAAAGGAAAGAGCTACTGTAGTCTTCAGGTAGTCTTTATTACCAAAGGAATAGAGGTGTGACAATCCGGCTATGGCCAGTGTGTTTTTATCAAATTCCTCAAAAAGATCATCAGGGTCGTTCTGTTCTCTAACATCGATCTCAACGCCATCAAAATTTAACCCGCCTAGCCCGAAAACATCAAAAATGCCCGCTTTTTCAGTAGGCAGATGCAGTTTGAAGGACAAGTCTTGATATCTGGGTATGGATTGAGCCTGCGTCGGGTTCAGTCCCATTCCGTCCAAAAGCGCCAAACTAGAGTATCGATAGTTGATTAGATACGAGCTGGAATTGCTTTTATTGATAGGTCCCTCTGTAGCAAAATCTACGCCCAGCGTACCGATGAGCAAGGTGCTTTCGCGTTTGGAGGCATTCCCCGAACGCATTTTTAAATCAAATACTCCAGAGAGTGAATTACCATATTCTGAAGGAAATGCGCCCGTGAAAAAATCTGAATTAGCCATGGTATTGCTACTGAGCATGCTAATGGCACCGCTACTACTACCGACCGAGCCGAAATGATTGGGGTTGGGAATAGGGACCCCTTCTAAGCGCCAAAGTAAACTAACTGGCGGATTGCCCCTGACAATGATTTCATTTTGCAAGTCATTGATAAAGGAAACGCCCGGGAAAGATTTCACCATTCTAGCTGGGTCAAGGAAACTAGCGGCGTATCTGCTGGTCTCTTCGACCGTGAAAGCACGAGCACTAATGGTTGCCATCTCATTGAGCGGTGACATCTTATCGATCTTCGCTCTCACCACGATTTCTGACAGTACATTTGTGGATTCCGTCAGTTCAATAAGTAAGTCGGTTTCCTTACCACTTATCACTTTTAGGGCGGTTACCTGATAGGGCTCATAACCGATGTAGCTGGCTTCTAGTCGTTGGCGCCCGACTGGTACGTCCGTTAGAACAAAGGCTCCATCAACATCCGTAGAGGTGCCCAAAAAGTCATTACTATTGACCAAATATACATTGGCACCGATTAGCGGCATTTTGGACTGGGCATCCACGATCTTTCCTTTGATTGTTTGAGTGAGTAGGGGCGGAGTAGGTTTAGGCACTGGAATTGATTGACTAATAGTCGGGACACGTCTCTTCGAACGATTGCTCTTGAGCACGATCTGGCCTCCAATCTGTCGATAGCTGAATTGGTACTTTTGTCCGAGAAAGTTCAGCAATTGGTTGAAGGGGCGATTTTTGAAGGAAACTTTAATTCGCTTTTTGATCTTCGGCAAATCTGCGCTATAGCTGAAGGAGCAACCCATCAAGTCTTCTATCTGCCGTAAATGACTTCTTAGGTCTTGGCGATTACTCTGGTAGCTTATTTTTTGATCTAGCGATACCTGTGCTATACTCAACTGATTGAGTAGCAAAAAGAATAGTGTGAAAGTGCCCGCAACAAGCCAGGATGTGCTAGATCTAATGGGCATTATGAGTGAGTTTATATAGTTTCTTGCTATGCTACAATTGGGCCAGGGTTTTATAGAGGTGCCCATCTCTAGAAATCAAGGCCCCATTTTCCATTAGGTCAAAAAGCTCTTGATTCCGTTCTTTTTTATAGACTTTTTCCCCTTTGAACAATTTGAGTTGAGCGCCAGATAAACTCAGTTGGGTCATCATCTGTTGTGGGTCAAGATTTTGCCTAAAGTCAAGACTTGTTTCTCCTTCCACTACAATCCCGATCATGTTTATCTTCTCTGGGCCACAATGGTAGGTGCGAATTTCTCGGGCAGACTTCTGTTCTAGAAAGTTTACTTTTTGTAAAGTCTGTTCAAAGATCATGTCGCTGAAGATTTCAATCATCTTCTCCGCTTTCTCTTGCGATTCATTCTTGAGATCTTCCCAATCCTTGCTCGTAACGGAATTGGCGGCTAAGAAATTGATAAAGTCTTTTTCTAAGCCCTGTAATTCATCAAAACTTAATCTTCTGTATTTCATAGTCCATTTGAAATCGGTTCTCTGATAACTTTTGTCTTATGGCTTGCCTTAGTCATGGCTAGTTTTGCTTCCACTGGTTGCAATGCTGTCAGCTAAAGCGCTGACCATAAAAATGTCAGAGAAGGTTAACATCTTGTGGATTTACATTCGCGCAGAGCGTTGCCACTGCGCTAAGAATGCAAATTTAAGTCATAATTCATGGAGTGCTGCTACTTTTTAGATCAGTACGCCAGAATTTGACCACAACGGCAGAGCTTCATCGACCGGCTTAGCTTCTTAGACATTTTTCTAAAAAACAGATCAAAGCCCTGCGCTTTGCTATACATTTCGTAAAATTGCAGCTGAAATACGACTATGCATGACGCAAAGTACTTTGGGAATCGATGAGGTTGTGACTGGGAGGAGTCACGTCCAGGTATTCAAATCGATTTGACCCGGATAAACTGCTGCCGTAGCGTGTTCGGTTTATCAAGTACCATGCCGTCAAAATAGCTCTTTAACTGACTAAAAAATCAACTATGGAACTGATTATGCCAGATTTTGCGAGTGCCGAGGTTTGGATGAGTTTATTGACACTTACCTTCTTGGAAATCGTACTGGGAATTGACAATATCATTTTCATTTCTATTGCCTCAAATAAGCTAGAGGAGGAAGAAAGACCCAAAGCAACAAATGTAGGACTTGTATTGGCCATGGTGCTCCGGATCGTCTTGTTATTCGGCGTATCTATTTTAGTAGCCATGGAAGAACCTTGGATAGAATTTCACGGCAGCTTTTTCTCTGGAGGGTTCTCAGGTCAGAGTTTGATTCTAATTGCCGGGGGACTGTTCTTATTGTATAAAAGTACCTCAGAAATCCACCATAAGTTAGAAGGGGATGACCACATGAATGGTGGCGGCGGAAAAGCGAAGGCTACCCTGACGCAAGTGATCATGCAAATCACCTTGATCAATATTGTCTTCTCCTTCGATTCGATTTTGACGGCAGTTGGGATGACAAATGGCGTCTACGGAGCCTTGGTCATTATGATCATCGCTGTTGTAATATCAGTTCTGATCATGATGTTGTTTGCCAACCCGGTAGCGAATTTCGTGAATAAACATCCAACCATTCAAATGTTGGGTCTAGCTTTCTTAATTCTGATCGGCTTCATGCTAATTGCTGAGGGAGCGCACTTGGCACATGTGGAAATAGCAGGAGCGGGAATCGGTGCCGTGCCTAAAGGATACCTCTACTTTGCCATCGCTTTCTCTCTATTTGTGGAATTCTTGAATATGCGATTGAGAGGCAAAAAGGATACGCCTGTCCAATTGCATGGTGTTAAGCGGGAGGCAGTTAGAGAGGGCATCCTGAAAGGCCAAGAATAGGATTACGGGATCAATTCGGGGCTGACTCGCGAGCCAGTCCCAATGAATATCAATATATGAGTAAGCCAATTAAGGTGCTGGTCATCAGTAACTATGATGACAACTACAATGCCGTTCGTCCGGAAGGAGAACTCTTCATTGGCTTGAAAAAGGAAGGAGTAGAGGTTGAGGTTATGACTTTTGGCCATGCCCCATTTGCGGCTAGGTTTAGAGAGGCGGGAATCAGGGTGATAGACTTTCATCCCACAAAAAAGTTTGATCGCGTTGCCGTGCGCTTGATTCGGGAAGAACTGTTGAAAGGGCAACATCAGATTCTCCATCTCTTCAATAATCCGGCGATCATTACTGGATTACAGGCTGCCTGGAACTTGCCGGTCAAGGTGGTCACCTATCGAGGCTATACGGGCAATATCCATTGGTATGATCCGACCTGCTATCTAACACACCTGAATCCGCGGGTAGATAAGATCACTTGTCTGGCTGACTCCATCAAAGAGCTATTTCATCAGCAATTATTCTTTAAGAAAAGCAAGGCCGTAAC
This sequence comes from Saprospiraceae bacterium, assembly GCA_019634045.1. Classification (GTDB taxonomy): domain Bacteria; phylum Bacteroidota; class Bacteroidia; order Chitinophagales; family Saprospiraceae; genus DT-111. The sequence continues at coordinate 952 of JAHQWA010000257.1, read as the reverse complement.
TGTCAACAAGGGGCATCGATTGTCCTGGTATGAAGGGGTGCAAGCCGCCGATCTTTCAGAATTCAATCTTCCGCCGAATGCCATTACTGCAAGTATCGTGGCCAATGCGCGAAAGATGAAGGGAATTCCATATCTGATGGAGGCAACCAAACTGCTCCCACCTGACGCACCGATTCATTTCATCCTGATCGGCCGAAATATGGATGCCCCCGAGGTGCTAAAAATTCTTGAGACGAGCCCTTATAAGGATCGAGTACATTTTCCTGGATTTCGCAGGGATGTACTGGAACTTGTTAAGGCGTGTGATTTTAGTATCCTACCTTCTATATTTGGAGAAGCCACGCCAAAAGGTGCTTTGGAGGCTATGTTCATTGGAAATCCCACGATCATCACCTCCATTGCTGGGAATCGCGGGATGGCGATTGACGGTGAGACTGGGTTAGTGGTTCCTCCCAGAGATCCGGCAGCCCTGGCAAAAGCTATTGAAAAATTGGCTTTCGACGCGGAACTAAGGGCAGAGATGGGAAAAAAAGGCCAAGCACATATCGCTTCCTTCCTAAGTGTGGAGCGATCCGTCAGAGAAATGAAGAAAGTGTATGAAGCCCTGCTTCAAGAATCATAAACCCCAGGCGAGGATGAGCTCAATGGGTCGTCCTGCCTGTCAAGTGTATACTTATCATGAATAACGAAAAGAATTGGGATATTGCCCTATTGCTCCTACGTCTAACCTTTGGCGGAGCTATGTTGTATGGCCACGGTTGGGGCAAATTAATGCGTTTTTTCGGTGAAGATCCGATCAAATTTGCCGACCCTTTTGGGATTGGAGTTGTGCCATCTTTGACCTTAGCTACTTTCGCTGAAGTCTTTTGTGCCGTACTACTTATGCTGGGGGCCTTTACCCGTATGGCGGCCATACCTTTGATCATTACCATGGGGGTAGCCTTGTTTTATG
>JAHQWA010000256.1 GCA_019634045.1 Saprospiraceae bacterium | reverse complement strand
ACCAATGATTCAAAAGGCATGACTGAATTGGGGCCATGATCGGTAGTCGATAGTTTTAGGCATGTACAAGGCGGTAAGATGCTATACTGAAGGAGCCGATAGTTGTGATATCATAGTTCGGCTTCGAGTTCTTCCCAAATTCCCATTCTTCTAGAATGAAATAGCTAGAGTTTGCTACATTGAATCCATCGACCATCCAACCATGGACCGACCAACCACTATCTAACTATAGGCTTACAAAATATATTAGGAAAACTAAACAATGGACGTAGTCCAGCGAGACTGGAGTAAAAAAAAGCAGCCCAGGCCAGGCAGTCAGAAAGTTACATCTCATTTGACATAAACATTATTCTGACGGGCCTGGCTTGAGGTATGGCAGCAGAAGCATAAAATGCATTACATTCCAGCAAAGCTGGTCAGTAATGGCGCTTACCGGGCTGCGAAAGCATAATAACATTGAACAAAAGTGCCAACAATGGTAAAAACAACAACCTAGGATCAAATTCTTTAATTGGGTTCTATTCGGTCATTACTTCCAAAAGGAAAAGGCCGAGTGACGGTAGTTTTTTACAGAACTACGTGGTGGTGGTGGTTAGTACTTGATCTGTGGTTTTAGAATCAAAATGCTAAAGGGGACACTCTGTTTATGAATCCTCATTATTTTTTTTCATTTCGCCAAGTTCTCGCATGTTCTCGTGCACATTAAAAGGTTCTTGGCGCTTCAGCTTCTAGTCATTTTTCTGTACCCTGCATCAAATAGAATGGCCTAACAGGAGACAAATTTATAGTCCAGTCAGAGGAATAAATAATCATTTTTTTGCTATATTGTTATCGTCAATAAGAAGAGATACTAAACTTCCTTCCGCATATTCCGAATGTTTTCGTGAGCTGATTTACTTTTTCCAAATTTTTGTTCGGCAAGGAGCTTTATTTTTGTGTAAAGTTCGTTGCAGTGAAAAGCAGTAAAACAGCCACTGTTATGCCCATTTCTCAAGGTGATCTTCTATTTAAGTTAATAAAGTCACTCTCAAAGGCAGAAAAACGAAATTTTAAGCTCTATGTGAAGCGTATCCAGTCAGAGGGAGAGGTGATGTTTTTCCAACTGTTTGAGGTATTAGAGAAGCAAAAGGTATACGAAGAGGGAAAAGCTAAGATGAAACTTAATGATCTTAGCAAAACTCAATTCTCCAATCTCAAGCGTCATCTCTATCAACACCTCTTAACTAGCCTCCGTTTGATGCATCTGAATAAACAACTGGATATCCAGATCCGGGAGTTAATTGATTATGCATATATCCTCTATGGTAAGGGACTATACATCCAATCCCTGAAGATCCTCAGCCGCGCCAAGGCCCTGGCTACCAATAATCATCACAATCTACTGTTGCAGGAGATTATCGAGTTCGAGAAGCGAATTGAGTCTCATCATATTACCCGTACGACTACGGAAAGGATGAATAAGTTGATTCATCAGGCAGAATCGCAGGCCAAAGTCAATACCAGCATCATCTTCTTGTCTAACCTCAAGTTGGAGCTGCAACGGGTATTCATCAATAAAGGGCATGCCAAGGCCGAAATGGACCGAGTGAAGATCTTAGAAGATTACGGACCAAGAATCAGGGATTATAAAATCGAACAGCTCTCCTTTTTTGAACGTGTTTACTACTTTCAATCCCTCTATTGGTTGCATTATATTTTAGGACATTTCGAGCGCTGCCATTACTATGCAGGAGAATGGGTGGGCCTGTACCAGGAGGCACCTAATATGATGGAGGAGGATGTCGATATCTATATGAGGGGTTTGCATCAGCTATTGATTACTTGTCTTTATACCAGCAATACGCATACCTTTAAGCAGACCCAAGCGGAACTTGAACAGTTCTACCTGCAACACCAGGGGCAGTTTAATACCAATTCCCAAATTCTAGCCTTTCTATATCGATATCAAGCAAAATTCAACCGGGCGCTGATGGAAGGAGATTATGAAAGTGGTATCCAACTGATTCCTGAGGTGAAAGTCCAACTGGATCTTTATGATAACCAATTAGATTTGCACAAAGTCCATATTCTGTATTATAAAATAGCAGCCTTATACCTCTGCAATGGAGAAGCTGGGACCGCCTTGGATTATTTGAACTTGATCATCAACTTGAAGGCTGGGCACCTTCGGGAAGATATTCAAGCCTACTCTCGTTTGTTGTTTCTCATGGCACATTATGACCTCCGAAACGAAGACATTATGGAATATCTAACCACCTCCACGGGCCGCTTCTTTAAGAAGATCCAAGACAAGAACCGTTTGCAAGAGGTCTCTTTGCGTTTCTTCAAGCAAGCTATGTACAAGGGAGAACGAGAACGCTTGCAATTGCTAAGCGAACTGCGGCGGAAGCTGGAGGAATTAAGTACTGATCCTTTTGAACGCAGAGGTTTTGTATACTTAGATTTGTTCCGCTGGATCGATAGCAAACTCAAACAACAACCCATTAAGTCCTTGGAGTTATCTGATTAATCTCTAAGTAAATAAGAAGGGGTAAGGAATACTTTATAATAGTATACCAAGCCAAGTAAACAGGCTAGCTGGAGTGTACCTAAACCCCCAAACCAGCCCTTGACGGGCTGGATAAAAGCAATGGAAAAACGATACAGGAGGTAAGCAACCATGAAAAGCTTGAAGATGGCTCCTTCTTGTAGAGTATATCTTTTTTTTAGGTTGCCAAGAATTAACCACAAGCTAAATAAGAACATAATCTCATACAAAGCCGTTGGATGGCGAGTGATGCCGTCCCCAAGATCCATCGCCCACGGCAGCTCACTGGCGATTCCATAGGTGGGTTCGGCCACTCCCATACTAAAGCAGCCCAGTCTACCAATCATCATACCCAGCATTAAAGGGAAGGCAAAGAGGTCTCCGGATGAGCGCGTTTCACCAACTATTTTCTTGGCTAGCTCCACCCCGATTAATCCCCCGAGTAAGGCACCGATGATGGTTTTACTTTGGAAATAGTATAGCCAGTTTCCTGCTGGGTGAAAGAACAAATATGGGTCTTCTAAGGCCCCGAGCAAGCGGCTACCAAGCAAAGCACCTGCTGCCGCACCTAGAAAAGCAGTCAGCCTACTACTACTTGGCAGATGATCTCCGCTGGCATTTCGTAACCAAAGGAAATACCGAAATCCTATAAAGAAGGCCAGCAATTCAAAAATGAAATGAGCAGATACGGCTAAAGAGCCCCATCTAAATATTAAGGGAAATTCCAATCTGTTTTAGTGCAAATGTACGCGAATTAGGTAGAATTTGCTATTTTGCAGCTTATCTCCGCGATTCATAAAACCTTTCTCTACCGGCATGGTCCTCTGCTAAAAAATCCATATTTGAGAAAACGAATTAATAGGCTTAGCCTGAGCTAATACATGCTAAGCTTGATCACAATTCAATCCAACGGCGTTCTAAGCATTCTTAATCGACTTCATGGTGTACGGTCAAGTCCGTGCCTGAATTTGGTATGTATTAACGTTGTTTGTCAATATATCGGATATGAAGATTTTCTACTTATTTCTACTCTTTCTCTTTCCTGCAGTTTTAATCGGCCAGGATAGACCTGCTTATTGTGATGCATTGCCTGCTACTTATGAAAAAGCTGTCAGCTTAAAGCGCAAGGGAGCTGGGCCAAGCAAATTACCGACTTTCTCTACCCAGTCGGTAAGTGAATACAAGGTACAAGTGGCCATTTTACGTTATTCTCAACCCGCTGATCATCCTTTCCATAAGAGCTTAGTGGCCCGCTATCGCCCCTGTGAATCCGTTTGGGTGGTAGAATCCCGCGATAGCTTCAAGGATCGCGCGCGCGCCGAACGACTGAAGAAGGAATTAATCAGTTTAGGCTATCGGGGGGCCTATATCACTGAATTGATTGGCTTCGAATAGATGGGGCGGCCCCAAGATGGCAGTAGCCTCTGAGGTGAACTTATCTAGTTGAGCGGTACCGGGATGAAGAATAGCTGAATTTTACTTGAAATAGAAATTGCTCAAGCACTCCTATTTCATTCTTAAGGATTAATGCTTAATTTCCGTCCTAACGTTTTTCTTCACACCCGTCAATCCAATTTGCATGAGAAAATTCCTTTTCCTTGTATTAGCTTTATGTTGTACACTTTCCAGCTATGCACAGAAAAAAAATCCAAGTTTTGAAGAAGTGCTATCCCTGCGGCAAGCAGGTACGCCTTATCTGTCACCAGATGGGACTGATTTGATTTATAGCGTCTCTGCTACGGATTGGAAAGAAAACCGCTACGATAGTGAGATTTGGATCTCCCAGGATGGGGCTAAACCCTTTCAGCTTACCCGAACCCCAAAAGGAAGTAGCTTTGGTGCCAGCTGGTCGCCGGATGGTCAATGGATTACTTTTTTAGCCAATCGCACCAAGAAAACGCAATTGTATGCCATCCGCTTAGCGGGGGGGGAGGCGGTTCCGCTGACTCAGGTCGAAGGAAATATTGGAAGCTACGAATGGTCACCCGATGGAAAACAGATTGCCTTCACCATGACCCCACAAGAGGGAAAAGAGGATAAAAAGCGCAAAGATAAATTCGGTGCTTTTGCCGTGGATGACGAAGAGTTCAAGACCGCCGGACTTTATTTGATGGACTTTGATCCTGATATGCCTAGCCCTGCCGATTTGCCCTGCTATGACGCCAAGGATAGCACTGCTCAGGCCTGGGATTGCATCAAATGGCCCAAGCCAGATTCTCTCCTCGTTTCAGCTGAGTTTACGATCAGAGGGTTTCACTGGTCTCCTGATGGGAAATATATTGCGATCTCTCACACACCCGATCCCTTGATCAATTCCTTTTTTGAAGCGGATATAGCGCTCGTCGAGGTCGCCAAAAAGGAGTTCAAATCAGTGGTAAGTAATCCAAGTGCAGATTTTTTCGAAAAATGGTCTCCTGATGGACGAGCTTTCCTTTACGGTTCGGCAATAGATAACCGGACATCTAATTATTACGAAAACAATAAGATTTTTATCTATAATCTAGCTGATGGTTCATCGAGGCAAGTTGGAGGAGATTTTGACGAAGATATATTCGGATTGGAGTGGGAAAAAACCGGGATTTTTGCGCGAGCGAACTGGCGAACCCAATCCCGACTACTTCGAATTGATCCCAAGAGTGGAAAAACTACCGTAATAGAAGGCCTCCCTGAACAGTTAGGCGGCTTTACCCTCTCCGCTGATGGAAGCCAGATGGCATTTTCAGCAGGGACCGGGAAAAGCTTGCGGGAGGTATATACGGCTAAAGTGTCAGATATGAAGCCTCAGCAGCTGACAAACTATACTCAGCAGCTAGCGGACTGGAAAGTAGCACAAAGTGAAGTCATTTCCTGGAAAAGTAAGGACGGGGCAGAAATCCAAGGGGTATTGCATAAGCCGATGGATTATGATGCCGGTAAAAAATATCCGCTCCTAGTGATGATTCATGGTGGGCCGACCGGTATGGATCGACCTGCACCCGTGCTATCCTATGTATATCCCATGGTGCAATGGGTGAACAAAGGGGCTTTGGTTTTGCGGGTGAATTACCGAGGATCTGCGGGCTATGGTGAGGCATTTAGGTCTTTGAATGTGCGGAATCTCGGAGTAGGAGATGCCTGGGATGTATTGTCGGGAGTAGATTACTTAGAGGAAAAAGGCATGATTGATACGGATAAAATGGGCTGCATGGGCTGGAGCCAAGGGGGCTATATCTCAGCCTTTTTGACTACACATACCGATCGGTTTAAAGCGATTTCGGTGGGTGCTGGAATTTCCAATTGGATGACCTATTATGTGAATACAGATATTCATCCTTTCACACGTCAGTACCTGAAGGCAACGCCCTGGGAAGATGATGCCATCTACAAGAAAACTTCCCCCATGACGAAGATCAATAATGCTAAGACCCCCACCTTGATCCAACACGGAGAATTTGACCGGCGCGTCCCAATAGCCAACGCTTATGAATTGGCACAGGGACTACGAGATGTGGGAGTTGAGGCCAAACTGATCGTTTACAAGGGCTTTGGTCATGGTATTTCTAAGCCTAAAGAACGCCTGGCCGCGGTGATGCATAATTGGGAATGGTTCAACAAATATGTATTCGGGGAGGAATAAGAAAGGGAGTTGGAAATCGGGATAACAATTCCGATTTCCAACTTTACTAAGTTTTATACTTTTACGGTAACCCGTAAAGCGCGTAGACCTTGTACGCCTTGCAATTTGCTTAATTTCAGGTCTTCAATATTATCTTCAATGTATCCTTCGTGCACTAAGTATTCTAGATACTCCAAGTACTCCGCACGATCCTTATCCTGCAGATAAACAATGGCAATTTTGCCCGCCACCGTCAAGCGATCCTTGGTCCCTTCAATGGTAGCTTTATCAATACGTTTCTTCAAAATCTCATACCGCACGTTATAGGCTCCATCCACATCAAACTGTTTTTCATCCATGCGGAAACGGATGGACAGGGGAGAGGTGTAAGCAAAAATCAACTGCGCAGTTTCTAAAGGTACGGGTAGGGTAGGGCCCAGCTCATGCACCAATCGGGTAATCTCTGACATGTGTACCAATTGCCAAAGCCTGAAGTTCTTGAGGTGCATTTCTGAGAAAGAATCTTGCCGAAGCAGGGACTGACCCAGATACAAGTCATACTCAACGCCGTCCGTTTTATACTTCTCAAAGTAATGTGGAATTACTTTCTGCATCGATTTTTCTTCCCGGAGTAAATGCTGCGAAATGGCGTTATTTAGTCTGGAAACACTAGACTCATAGTCTTTCCTTTGAATATACACCATACCATGATCGAGGTCGATTTTCTTGAAATAGGCATTCGTGATCGGCAACAATTGTTGAAAAGTCTTCCCGAGTTGGCGAATCAAAGGATGAATCTCATCATGTAGCATTTCAATAATCCTCGATTCATCGCCAGAATTGAATTCCTTCTGGAGTTGATTAATATCCTTTTCGACTTTCATCAACATCTGATTGGCAAGTGGGAAGCTGACCAATTGGGTACTTTCTTCGATTACATTTTTCACCAGCATTAAATTGGTCAACAAGTCCGCTTGAATGGCCTTATTCCTCTTGTTGGAGGAACTGACGATATCTGCTTGTCCATACAGCGGATATACATCCTTGAACATGATCGGCTCTACGGTGGCATTGGGATCAGTTTCTTGTGCCTCAATCAAGTTGTAGCTGGCTTCAATAAATCGCCATTCCACGCTGGAATGTAAGGCCGTATATTGCTCTCGGATGACCGACTCAATCTTATTGTCGATTTCTTCTCTACTGCGTTCTACAGCCATGCTGAATAAGCCTACTACTGCTTTGAATTTCACTTCCGTAAATGTGTGCAGTGCATAGGGTTTGGTCGTACCGATTTCCAAGAGTCCAATCACCTCATCCTGCTGATTCATCAGCGGTGCTACCATAATACTCCGAATGCCATATTCCAGCAGGCCCTTTTCGATAGCGGTAGGGCGTTTGATGGATGCTAGATCCTCAATGAGCAAAATGGATTTATATTTACAGACTTTCTCATAGATGGAACCCGCATTCTCAGGCGCTAGCAACATGTTCACTCGATCGGACAAGAAGTCGTACCGGATCTTATATTGATGCGCTACCGTATTCTCAATGGGATAGTCAATGGCCGTTAATCCGACCTTCAGCTTTGGTAAAGCAAAATAATCTCTCAAGGCGTTACGTATACCTTCGAGTTTACCCTCCTCAACCAATGCCTTTCTCTCCAATAGCTTATATCGCAATCTAGACAAGGACTCCTCTTCCGTGATATCTACCAAGTGACTGATGGTAAAGCCGGAAATCTCAAAACTATCAGCGGGGATATGACGTAGCCACAATTTCATGTCATACATATTGCTCAGCATGTCATTGATCTGCTCCTGTGTTAGTGGCTTAAGCGGTTTCAAGGCTTTGATCTTTAGAAATTTGAGATCCACGGTCGTCTTGTAATACCGCACTAAGCCAGTGCTCTTGTCTTTTACGGATATCGTTAGGGAGGGATCTACGGTGATATTTTGACCGTAAAATCGATTGAGAATCAAGCTGCATGCGCGAGCCACAGCAGAACATTCTAAGGCACTACCACTTTGATTCGATTCAAAATTGATTTCTTTTCCATCCTTTAATTGTTCCAAGGCAGGAGTGCAATAGATATGATCCATTTCAAATGGAGCAGATATCTTGGTCATTTGTGAATCGCGCAGAGCTGGTGGAAGGAAGAAGAGCATCATCAACTGAAGTGTCTCTTCATGTTCCTTTAGTATTTCTCGATCTTCGATCGGTTGTCGAAGAGCAGGAGTCAACTCAATGCGATCCATCAACGTCTTGGCGAGGAAGGATTCTGCATAGTCCTCGCTGTTTTGCTTTTCTTCGATGTACTCTATTAAGGGTTCGAGACATAAAACGGCTCGAAATGGAATGTTGCGGATTCCCAGCATTTGATTCATGTCCTTCGCTGCAGGCCTCAGGGCAATCGGCTTCTTCATGGACTGGGAAGTCAGGACGGACGTATTCATTGTTGCTTTTATTTTTCGTTCTCTGAAACACAGAAATTGTCAGAGAACATTCTTTGTATAAATCATCATCTCGAAGTCAGCTCCGGGCAGGAATTATCGCCTAACTAAAGGTTAGCTCGTGCTGACTCATATACTTGTCTTAGTGGGTTTTACCTAAAAACAATATTAAGATTCGAAAAGATCAGGGGAGCCGGGAAAGTTTAGTTAGAATACAAGCGGAGCGGCCTTACTGAAGGGGTAAAAACATGGGCTTTTTTTGCTCTTTTTCTGACTGCTTATACAGGCCGGCCATGTCCGCAATGCTTTGCTCTAAGGGTAAATAACTAAAGTTAAAGACAGCTAAGGACTTGCCATTTTTGTACTCGCAAGGAAGAGCCGAAACTTGCACGGACTCGCGGGTTACCGTAGGATCTCCACCTGTAAAGAAGTTTAAAAAAGCTACAGCCCTCCAGGCCACTTCCCCAATCCACCTTCGGATCGGCCTTTTGGGGGCCTTTGCCCCCAAGGTCTGGGCAATTTGTGAAAGAAAGGATTGATAGGGGATACTACCTGCGCTGAGTAGGTAGCGTTCTTCACTGATCTCTGATTCCATCAGATGAATCATAAAGCGGCAAACATCTCGGACATCCACAAAGCCATTTGCTCCCATGGGATAGAAACCGTGCTCTTTTCGCACTAATTCTAGCATCTTCAACGGCCCACGATCCCAAAAGCCGCCACCTATGATCATGGCGGGATTCACGACCGCCACATTCAAACCTTCCGCTGATCCTCGCCACACTTCTTGTTCGGCCAGGTACTTGCTGATCCCGTAATTGGAGTTAAAGGGGCTACTTTCCCATTTCGTATTTTCATCAATGACCAATTGATCTTTGGGCCGACCAATGGCTGCTATCGAACTCACGTATACCATTTTCTTGATTCCTAGATGCAGAGCTACGTTGACGAGGTTGGCCGTTCCTTCTTTATTGACAGCCATCATTTTCTGTATCTCACTCTTTTTAAAGGAGATTAAGGCTGCACAATGATAGACTAAATCTATGCCTTGGATCACCTCTTCCAATCCCATCACATCTAGTATGTCACATTCGACCCATTCCACCTGATCAGCCACAGGCTCTACCAGGTCCATCGGACTGCTGGCTCTCTTCATCGCACGAATGTTGGTGAATCCGTCCTGAATCAAATACCTGAGCAGGTAGGAGCCTACCATTCCAGTGGCGCCTGTCACCAATATAGGGGTGTCTTTAGATGTACTTGCTTCCATGTTAATGGGGATAAGTCGGAATTAATTGAGGGATTTGATACAAAGCACCATTTATGCTGTCTTGAGAGGCTCCAGTGACACTAGCCAGGCAATTCGGCACTTGCCGAATGCGCAAAACGCCCATCAAGGCCATAAGGGCCGCTTCTTTGAAACCAATAACGGTAGCTGATGGGATATGAATCCGTATCCCCGCACCACAAGCTTGCCGTATACAATCTACCATGAAATCATTGAAGGCGCCGCCGCCGGTAATCATCATATTCAGTTCATCTGTGCTCAAACTTTCCTTTTCGATGACCCGATGTAGGTGATCAGCAATGAGCTGAGCGATCATCCGGTTAGCGGTGTGCAATTTATCTGCGACAGGCGCATCGTATTGACAGAAAGCTTTGGTCTGATGTGCTAGCACCCAGTCATTACCGAGAGACTTAGGGTAATCTTCTTGGAAAAATTCCAGCGAAAGGGACTGTTGAAAAAGCTCTGGAATCAACTGACCGCTAGCCGCCAGGCTTCCTTTGTCATCATATTCCATGCCCAATGGTGCCACTAGGGCATTGAGGATCTGATTCGCTCCACAAATATCGAAGGCAACGTAACCCCTTGGCGTTTGCACACTAAGATTAGCAATGCCTCCCAGATTGAGGCAGCATTGGAATGCTTGGAACAAGTATCGGTCCGCGGTGGGGGCGAGTGGCGCTCCCTGACCGCCCAGGGCCATATCTTGGGTCCGAAAATCGCAAATGACGGGATAGCCCGTAGTAGCTGCAATAGCTGCTCCATCTCCAATCTGCAGGCTTAACTTTTGTTCTGGATAGTGAAAAATGGTATGACCATGTGAAGCGATGTAGTCCGGTTGCACCTGATGCTTGTCCAAGAAAGTATTTGTCATCTCACCGAGGAGGGCACCATATGCTGCGTCTGTCCGCGCTAATTCTAAAGCAGAGGCCGATGGCAGTTGGCGCAGTCGTTCTTTCCAAACGGTTGAATACGGTAGCGTATCTGCTTGTAGGATCTCCCAGGACAGGATTGCGTTGTCGTCATCAATTGTAAACCGACAATGTGCTATATCAAGGCCATCTAAAGAACTGCCCGACATCAACCCTAGGATTTGGTAGGTGGTCATGCTTTTACTGTTTGTTGAAGGCTACAGTCAATCTTTCATCCAAGGTTTCTTGGGTTTGGAAACACTACTGAAGCGAATCACGCAATACCATGGTGTATTGTGCCACTGCCTCAATCTGTTCTGCTGAAAGTACTTCTTCGTAAGGCTGCATGGCATTCCGCCCCTTTGTAATCACAACAATTCGCTCTTCCACACTTAGCTGGGACTCGCGGAGATTAGCAGCGCCACCGGCTCCCATATCTCCTTTCAAGCCATGACAAGTCACGCATTGCTTCTTGAATATTGATTGTCCGTCCTGAACCAGCTCCGTTTCAGCTGCCCCGGATCCTCCATTATTTTGGCAACCCCAAGATAGTATAAACAGACTCAAAAACAATCCAATTGCAATTCTATTCATTTTACTGCTTTTTCCCTGAACATTTTTTCTAAGAGTCAATTTCTTTTTTGCCTCAAAGTAAGACTAAAAACTGGATAGAAACTCGCTAAAATTTGCGGGATATTTCTTCATAAAGAAAACCTGAAAGCTCCTTCCTTGTTTAATAATTGGATAGGGTTTGAACGATAAAAATGGAATTTTCTTGATTTCTACGGCAATTTGCTAATTTTATAGAATAGTAATATCTAATGATACATTTCGATGTATTCCCTACATTCGTAGAATTTTTTTAACAAAGGCTCCAAAAGCCTGTTCATTAGATGAGGTTTAAATTTTCCGACCGTAGTTGATTGATGGAATTTTAAACATGATCTAAGATAGATTTCACTTGGCTAACCATATTCCGGCGCATTCCACAATGCCAAAGGAACACAAAAAGAGCTTCGACGTATTTAGTATCGACTGTGCCAGAAGAGAGCAGCCCAAGCTAGATGCGTTCCATATTGAGAATTAAATAAAAATATAATGAGTGAACCTAAACAGAGGGCAAATCCTCAGAATAGAATGTTTTCTATGGGTATCATCGCCTTCTTGGCTTTGATTGTTATCATCTTGTTTTCTAGTGCTACTTTCTTAACCATTGATGCTGGTAACAGGGGGGTGCTTTTCCGTCGTTTTGCTGGAGGTTTGGAAAAGGATAAGACCTATGGTCCTGGCTTTCACGTATTGGCTCCATGGAATACCATGTATGTTTATGATGTACGTGAAAAGCAATTGGAAGAGGAAATGGAGGTGCTATCCAGTAATGGTCTGAATATTAAAGTGGATGTGACTGTCCGTGTTCACCCGGAATATTCCAAAATTGGAGACCTGCACGAGGAGTTTGGGGTCAACTACCTAACCTCTTTGGTTAGTCCTGAGGTGCGTTCCTCCGTACGGCAAATCATTGGACAATTCGAACCAGAAGAGCTATATTCCTCAAAGCGGGATGAAGTACAAGCTTTGATCCAGGGCGATCTGGAGAAAACCTTAGGGAATAACTATATCGTGCTAAGGGCCACACTTATTCGGGATATTGAATTACCTGAAAAAGTACGAACAGCCATCGAAGATAAAATCGAAGCTGAACAGGCTGCCTTGAAGTATGAATACATTCTTCAGCAGGAACGTCAGGAGGCAGAACGTAAGATCATTGAAGCACAGGCAAAAGCCGACGCCAACCAGATCTTGAATGCAAGTTTGACCGACAAGATCCTGAAAGACAAGGGTATTGAAGCTACGCTTCAGCTGGCTAATTCTCCCAACTCCAAGGTGATTGTAGTTGGCGGCGAAGGGGATGGCTTGCCTTTGATTCTAGGAGGGCAATAAAAAATTAATTCCTAGGCTAGGAATGGATGGCTCTTTCTTCTGAAATAGCTGTTCAAATTGGCTTGAATAAAAACCGAGTAGTACTGTCAATTCGACAGTTCCACTCGGTTTTTTTATGCCAATATGACATTGAAAGTTTGTGGTATGATAATCGCTAGGTAAGGGGACCTACCCTGTTGACGAGATTCGACTTAATGAACTGCTTTGGAGATGGCAGCTGAGCGATGCCCAAAGTAGCTTTCTTCTAACTTTGCCACCTTTGGTAATAAACGCGATGCAAAAGTGGCTAAAACAACTCCTATGCTACAATATATTGATGATGCCTCCGAACCACAAGAACACTCTACTCCAGCTTCCTCGGATGATCAACTTCTGGATGCGTATTCCAGAACGGTTGTCAATGTTGCCCAAAAGGTAAGTGAGGCTGTGGTGCAGATCAAAGTAGATAAACCGCAAAGGAAATCTAGCAGAAGGGGGAGGTCTCAACCTTACGGAACCGGCTCAGGTTTTATCATTTCAACGGATGGTTTTGTGGTAACAAACAGCCACGTAGTGAATGGTGCCAGAAAAATACAAGTAAGTCTCCAAGATGGGCGGCAGTTCACCGCTGAATTGATTGGGGATGATCCCGCTACAGATATAGCAGTGGTCCAAATTAGGGCTGAAAATCTTTCTACCGTGACTTTTGGCAGTTCGGATGCTTTGCAGGTGGGACAGATCGCCATTGCTATCGGTAATCCATATGGTTTTCAATATTCCTTAACCGCGGGAGTGGTGAGTGCTCTAGGTAGAACCCTACGTTCGGAAAGTGGTCGCTTGATCGATGATGTTATTCAAACCGATGCTGCTTTGAATCCGGGAAATTCGGGAGGCCCATTGGTGAATTCTAGAGGAGAGGTAATTGGCGTGAACACTGCCGTAATTCTTCCGGCGCAAGGTATTTGCTTCGCCGTTGCAGCAAACCTGGTGCAGTACGTCGTCGGTAAGCTGATTATCGATGGCAAAGTTCGACGAGGATATATCGGAATTGCTGGGCAAATGATCCGCCTGAACGCCAAAGTCGCCAATTATCATAAATTAGAAGTTCGTTCCGGGGTATTGGTGCAGAACATTGAAGCAGATAGCCCCGCCTATAATGGGGAGCTTCGGCAAGGGGATGTGATCGTTGGATTTAATGATGAAAAGATTGCCTCTATAGACGATTTACATCGATTGCTGAATGAGGATAGGATAGGCCAGAAGGTTGAACTGCACGTCTTGCGAAATCGCCGCAAGGAACGCATTCGTGTCATTCCAGCCGAACTTAGTTAAGTTAAAGCGTTGGGCATTGGAAGAAAGATAAGAGACGATAGTTTACCTGTTTGACGATTAGCCTTTGGGTGGAACACCGCCCCTTTTTTGCTGATATTTCGTTGCTTTTCTTGACCGTATATTCCATATATAGCCTGCGAAAAGCGCCTAGCCTCGGCAAAAAAATGACACTTTTCTCTTCCTCAAGCGATCACCAAACAGGTATGCACTTCCTTCCGACTATTGTAGTTATCCTACTTATTTATATTGCTGACGCTGTGTTCCCAAGCCAGCTATGGAAAGTTCTACCTCATCACCGGAGGATAAATATTCTGGAGGATCAAAACCTAGCCCTACGCCCGGTGGCGTTCCGGTTGAGATCAAATCACCCGCTTCCAAAAGCATCAACTGCGAAAGATACCAGATGGTATAGGCCGGCTTAAAGATCATAGTCTTCGTGTTCCCATTTTGCTTTTGCACCCCATTGACAGATAAGTTCATCCCTAAGGATAGGACATCTTCAATCTCGTCTGGGGTAACTAGGTACGGTCCTACCGGACTAAAGCCTGGGCAGGACTTTCCCTTAACCCATTGTCCTCCTTTCTCTAGTTGAAAGGCTCTTTCCGAAAGGTCATTAATCACACAGTAACCAGCAATGGCATCCGCTGCGGCCGCCTCATCTTCGAGATACAGCGCATCTTTCTGTAAGACAACGCCCAACTCCACTTCCCAATCGGTCTTAGTACTATTACGCGGGATATCTACTGCATCAAATGGGCCAGCCATGGTGTTGGTCGCCTTCATAAAGACTAAGGGCTCTTTTGGGATATCCATTCCGGCCTCGGCGGCGTGATCGGCGTAATTGAGTCCCACACACATGATCATGCCAGGACGTGGAATGGGGCTTCCCCAACGAGCATTTTCCGGTACATCGGGTAAGTTGGCTCCTTCTTTGTCAACCAAAGCCTGCAATTCAACTAGGCCGCCATTTTGAAAGAAATCATGATTCCAGTCTGTGAAATGGGCGCTACAGTCTTTTCGCTGTTCGCCAAACATAATGCCGGGTTTTTCTTGGTGTTTTTCTCCGAAGCGGATGAGTCTCATAAGTTGGTTTTTTCCTTAAAAAAACGAAAGATAGTGCTTTGTCTATTGGTAGATGATAATTGATCTTGGTTTTTCATAATAGGATGCAAAAATCCTTTTTTATCTGCTTATTATCAGGATTTTTTGTAGCAGGATTATCACATATAAAAACAATTTATAATTTTCATGTGCACGAGCACATAAAGAAAAAAATTTGGTGTGTTCGTGCACAGTTGTCGAAAATTTCTCTTATCTTTGTATTGAAAATTGACCGTTTAAGCAATTTTGCGCATTAATTTTTCAAATTTTGGTCCATGGATGTCGTTCTTGGTATAGATATCGGCGGAACATCAAGCAAGCTAGGGTTGGTCCAAGCAGATGGTTCCATCATTGCCAAGCGATCTGTGGATACCAAAAGGTGCAAGAATGAAGAAGCTTTTTTCGCTTGCTTATTTGAAGAAATTGAGCTTTTTTTAGAACAGCATCGTGCTAATTATCATTGTGAAGGTATAGGAATAGGGGCTCCCAGTTGCGATGAGCAAGCTGGCGTTTTAGAAAAAGCGGCCAATTTCCCCTTTGCGGATAGTGTTCCTATCCTTCGACTTTTCCAAGATCATTTCGGGCTACCAGTATATTTAACTAAAGATGGCAATGCCGCTACCTTAGGGGAGGCTCGATATGGCGCAGGACAGTATATCAAGAACTTTGTCCTGGTCACTCTGGGAACGGGGATTGGCGGTGGCCTGTTTTTGAATGGTCGATTGGTAAAGGGGAACAATGGTTGGGCTGGAGAATTTGGCCATATTATAGTGGAACCAGATGGGCGCCCTTGCGGTTGTGGTCGGAGAGGCTGTCTGGAGGCTTATGCCTCAGCAACGGGGCTACGAAGAACGGTATTACAGAGATTGACACAAGGGGATGAAGGAAGTATACTCAGACGTTTAGCCGCTTCAGAACTGGAGGCGAAGGATGTGTATTTGGCAGCTAAAATGGGCGATACGCTTTCCCTTGAGGTTTTCGATGGAGTAGGGCGACGCTTGGGTTTGGCCTTAGCCAACCTAGCAGCCACCTTTGATCCACAGGCTTTCTTCCTAGCTGGGGGATTGGCAGCGGCGGAAGAGGTCCTGCTTACTCCCGTCCGGAAGTATTTTGAAGCCTTTGTTCTACCACAGTTAAGAGGACGCATCAGCATTGAGACTTCGGGCTTACGCCTAAACGAAGCGGCGATTGCTGGAGCAGCCTCCCTAGTTTGGCATCATAAAAACTTAATAACCACACATGATGAGTGTAAGTGAAACTCTACATCAGCAGGTACTAAAGTACCAGCTCAAATCTTTTGAAAAACTTCCGATAAAGATCTGGGATGATTCCAAGGATGCTGCTGTCCACGTGGCGCAGTCCATTGCTTTGGCTATTCGCCAAAAGCAACAAGAAGGCGAAAAACTTGTATTGGGTCTGGCTACGGGTTCAACTCCGATTCGCGTCTACAACGAATTAGTTCGGATGCATAGAGAGGAGGGACTTAGCTTTCGCAACGTAATCACTTTCAATCTGGATGAGTATTATCCCATGAATCCAGAGTCTCCGCAGAGCTATGTCTATTTTATGAACGAGTACCTATTCAATCATATAGACATCCTGCCGGAAAACGTTAATATCCCTGATGGTACTATTCCGTTAGCGGATGTGAATGATTACTGTGAGCAATATGAGAAGAAGATTAAGTTGTCTGGCGGTTTGGATATACAGCTACTAGGAATTGGACGCACCGGACATATAGGGCTCAACGAACCTGGTTCTAGAGAAGATTCACTTACACGCATCGTCCGACTAGATAGCCTCACGCGCCGAGATGCGATCAAAGACTTTCTAAATGAAGAGGATGTCCCGACCCGGGCTATTACAATGGGGATTAAGAGTATCATGCAGGCGCGCACGATCTATATCCTGGCTTGGGGACAGCACAAAGCCTCGATTATCAGGCGTGCCGTGGAAGGTGAGATTTCTTCTCAAATCCCAGCCACCTTCCTGCAAAAACATCATAACGTTAGATGTCATATAGATTTGGCAGCAGCCGAAGAACTCACCCGAGTCAAAACGCCGTGGTTGGTAGGTGAATGTAATTGGAGTGATGACCTCACCTGCCGAGCCGTGGTGTGGCTGTCGCAAAAATTGAACAAGCCCATCCTTAAACTTACGGATGACGACTACACGGAGAATGCCTTGACCGAACTTCTAGTAGAGCGGGCATCGGCCTATGAGATCAATATCAAGATGTTTAATCGCCTTCAGCACACCATTACAGGCTGGCCTGGCGGTAAACCCAAGGCGGATGACTCCACCCGCCCTGAACGTGCACAACCGGCTAAAAAACGGGTGATTATTTTCAGCCCACATCCCGATGATGATGTCATCTCCATGGGTGGAACTTTTGGTCGATTGGTAGAACAAGGTCATGATGTACACGTAGCCTATCAAACCTCAGGTAATATTGCTGTCCATGATCACGATGCCTTGCGGTATATAGAGGTTTTGAGAGAATTTGGGGGTGGTAAGGCCTTATTTGGGGAAGAAAGTACGGACCTTCTACAGAAATTGGAGAAGAGCTTGAAGAGTAAGCATAAGAAACAAGTTGATAAACCGGAAGTACGGCTCATTAAGGGCTTGATCAGAAGGGGAGAAGCCAGAGCCGGAGCCCGATTCTGTGGATTGAAGGATGACCACATCCATTTCTTAGATATGCCTTTCTACGAAACAGGTACGGTGCGCAAGGAGTCCGTTAGTGAGCAAGATATTGAGATCATTATGAATATCCTGGAGGAGGTGCAACCCCATCAAGTGTACGCAGCAGGTGATTTGGCTGATCCTCATGGGACGCATCGAGTATGTCTGGAAGCTGTCTTCGAAGCCTTCCGTCGATTAAAGAGTAAAAAGTGGATGAAGGATTGTTGGTTATGGTTGTATCGAGGCGCCTGGCACGAATGGGGCGTTGAAGAGATTGAAATGGCCGTACCCTTAAGTCCACAAGAATTAGATAAAAAGCGCAAAGCCATATTTATGCACCAGTCTCAAAAGGATCGGCCACCATTCCCCGGTTCGGATGACCGAGAATTTTGGCAACGCGCTGAAGAAAGAAATAGGGAAACCGCACAGGTTTACCGCGCCTTAGGGTTTGCAGAATACGAGGCGATGGAAGCCTTTGTTCGTTGGAAATTCTGACGTTCCCTTTTACAGTAATCTATATAAGTTCTTACACACATCGTTTTGCCTCGAATACTGACTACTGTCAATTTCGAGGCTTTTTTGTATTATTGAAGTTGTCAGAAATTCCTACCTATAATTCGCAAAAGATTAACCAACAATATGGAAAAATTACGTGTATTAGTAGTTGGCTGTGGACATATGGGCACTTCTCACGCCCGCGCCTATCACCAACTAGAAGATTTCGAGATCGTAGGGCTTGTTAGCCGTAAACCAGCCAGTCGCCAAAAGCTTTCAGATGAATTAGGGGGGCTACCTACCTTCGGCGATTTTGACGAAGCCCTTGCTGCTAGTAAACCCAATGTAGTCTCCATTAATACCTATCCGGAGACGCATGCTGAATATGCCGAAAAGAGTTTACAGGCTAATGCACATGTCTTTTTGGAAAAACCCATCGCTTTAACCGTTGAAGAAGGGCAAAAACTAGTGGATCTAGCTCTATCGAAGAATCGAAAAATGGTTATCGGCTATATCCTGAGAGTGCATCCGGCCTGGGCTAAGTTTATTGAGACGGCGCAGGATTTAGGGAAACCTCTAGTGATGCGGATGAACCTAAACCAGCAAAGTAGTGGCGACAATTGGTTTACGCATAAGCAATTGATGAAGTCCATGTCTCCGATTGTGGATTGTGGTGTACACTATGTAGACGTGATGTGCATGATGACTGGTGCGCAACCCATCAGAGTGAGTGCTATCGGTGCTCGACTGACGGATGAAGTAGCCCCTGAGATGTACAACTATGGACAACTACAGGTAAGCTTTGATGATGGCTCAGTCGGATGGTACGAAGCGGGCTGGGGGCCTATGATGAGCGAAACGGCCTTTTTTGTCAAAGACGTTATCGGACCCAAAGGCTGTGTGAGTATTGTAGACCAAAGCGGAGATGAGCTTGCTGGAGATTCTGATGATGTGGACGGTCACAGTAAAACGGGCTCATTGAAGTTGCATTACGGTGAGTTAGGAGCAGATGGCAAGTTTGTAAAAAAGGATAAATTCATCGACACCTCAGACGAGCCAGATCACGATGGTTTGTGCTTATTGGAGCAAAAATTTCTATTGAAGGCTATTAAAGAGGACCTTTCTCTGGAAGATCACTTGCGAGATGCGGTAAATAGCTTGAGAATTGTTTTGGCGGCGGATGAATCCTTCAAAACGGGCAAAACCATTGAGTTATAAGGACATAATTGCGATTGCGAGGAAGACTTTTCCAAGGAATTAGCATCAATATTGGACTTTATACATCTATGTATTAATCATTTATAAAATTTCAATATTTTAATAGTTGTTAATACGAAACGCAATTCCTATATTTGCAATTGACTATGAACGACACATGACGGAAGCCTGGCCTTCTAACAAAAGATTAGAGCCAGGCCTTTTTTTTGCCTATCTTTCACGCTTTGCCTTTCGTTCAAATTATCTCTATGCTTGAGACGGATATTTTCATCTTAGGTGCCGGCCCGGGTGGTGTGGCAACAGCTCTGAAGTTAAGCTATCTTGGAATCCCTTGTATCATTGCTGACAAGGCTGTTTTTCCGCGCGATAAAGTATGTGGTGACGCGATAAGTGGTAAGGTGACTACTTTGCTAAACCGCCTAGACCCGGAGATTCTGGCCCGATTTCATGCTAGTCCCTTCCATGTCGATGTTTGGGGAATACGTTTTCTCGCTCCAAATGAGAGCATGCTGGATATTCCGTTTAAATCCCAACAAGGTAGAAGCGTGCAAAATGCACCGGGCTATGTCTGCCGACGCATGGATTTTGACAACTTTCTGGTTGAGGAGTTGAAGCAACGAACGGACGTGCAGTTCTTTGAGGACACTGCGGTTACCCAATATAACCGACAAGATGATCACTGGATCCTCAGTAATGAGGATGGCTCGTTTCAGGTCAAGGCTAAACTCCTAATAGTCGCGGATGGTGCTTATTCTCGATTTGCTAGACAAATAGCAGGCCTAGAAAAGGATAATGCACATTATGCAGCGGCGGTTCGGGCCTATTACAGCAATGTCAAAGATCTGAGTTCAGAAGGTTTCATAGAATTACATTTCATAAAATCCATCATCCCGGGTTACTTCTGGGTTTTTCCATTACCTAAGGGCGGGGCCAATGTGGGATTAGGGATGCGCAGCGACATTGTGGCAAAAAAGAAGGTAAACCTAAAGGAGAGCCTGGCTGAAATCATAGAAAACCACCCCAAGATTGCTCCCCGATTTAAGGAGGCCAACTTAGAGGGTAAGATCATCGGCTATGGTCTACCCTTGGGTTCAAAAAGGCGGGTGATTTCCGGGGAAGGATATATGTTGGTTGGAGATGCGGGGCATTTAGTGGACCCTATGACTGGAGAAGGTATCGGTAATGCTTTCTACAGCGGATTTATAGCGGCGGAACAGGCACAGGCTTGTTTGAGGGAAAAAGATTTCTCTGCGGCATTTCTGCAGGCCTATGATGTGCGGGTTGCTAGAGTATTAGGGTCGGAAATGAAACTAAGCTACCGATTACAGAAATTTATCTCTTTCCCATGGGTGGCCAATGCCATGGGATACATCATCAGCCGGAACCAGAAGACCATCAAAGTGCTCTCTCACATGTATACTGATTTCAGTCTCCGAGAACAATTAGCTAAACCTCTTTTCTGGCTGAAGATGTATCTGGGCCTAGATCGAAAGCCTAATTCAAAATGATCTTTCCATCGTAGGAGTTAATTGAGATTAGAGGGCTGCTATCACTGGCATTTTTGGTCTTTCCTTTAATCTCTACTTCATCATTTTTTTCCTTGTAATAGTTGGTCTCCAGGGCAGATTCTGCGTACTGAATCTTTCCATACTTAGCATAGGCCTCTAGCCGATATTCGATTGATTCAGGCAAAAGCAAGGTGATGTCACTATACTTGCCGGTGAAATCGATGCCCTGCAATGGTCCAGTAAAACGTTCGATCTCAAAGTCATCGTCATAAGAATTGACGCTAAGGCCACTTTTCAATTCTCCAATTTTGTAGTCTGTGTATTTGGATTTGCTTTTTAAGCTGCCAAGACTGACGATCTCCACTTTGTCATCATAAGAAAGCTCGAAACTCAAGCTTTCTAGGTTCCCAAATCTAAACTTGGTGTATTTGCTCTTGAGCTGCAAACTCTGCCCATCTTTCAAGGTCACTTTACTATCGTGCAGTTCGAACTTACCATTGGCAAAGTTTCCTCCAACAAAATCAGAGTATTTGTCAATGATCGAAATGTCCCCCTGAACATTATCCCAGGAGATTTTATCATCATAACTTTCGATCGTAAAGGACCCTACCTGACTGAATTGCAACTTTGAGTATTTGGAAGTAAGTTTGATATCTTGCGCATTGCCCAAGTTAAAATCACTGTCATAGAAATTGAGCTCCCCGTTGGCAAAGTTGCCGATCGACCCTTTACTGTACTTCGTATCAATCTTGAGCTGCCCACTGATATTCGCCGTCTGTAGCCGACCATCGTATAGATTAATATTCAGGTCGGCGGAGATATCCTCTCGAATGATAATCTCATCATACTTATTGGCTAAGGTTAACTCTTCGAGATCTGGTACCTCTAGCAGGAAGCCGATCTCTAGGTCCTTTACCTGTTTTAATTTAGAGCCATCCTTGAATTTGAGGCTAATGATTCCGTTGCGACTATTCCAATTCTCAATATCAAAATTGGTTTTGATATCCAGAATATTACTCGATTCAACAATCTCAAGATCAAATTGCTTTTCTAAAAGCTCCATATCCCCTGGCTCCTTAGTCCGGGCGGAAAGGATCGCGGTAAACCTCACCTGACCATCTCCACTCTTTACGACTTGTAGCGGACCATAGCGATGGGTAACACTTACTTGTTGTTTGCCAGAAAAGACCTTGCTTATGGTCTTCTTTTGTTCTTCTTGGCCAAAGCAGGAGCTAAAGACCAGGAAGCATAGAATGAGTATATTAAATGCGTTTTTCATTTTTCCTTTTTTCTTGTTGATAATGCTTTTCCATTTCTCGAGACAAACGTTCTAGTATCCGGATCTTTCGCTCGTAGTATTTCGACAAGGTATGGACAACCTCTTCTTTTGCTTGATAACTTGGTAGATCTTTCAGATATTCTGCATAGATCTCTTCCCAGGTCTCCAGTTCCTGGAATACTTCTTGGAAGATTTTTCTATCTAGCTGATCAATTCCCAATTCTTCTTCTTTAGCTTCGACTAGGGCTATATACCGGGCTTGTTCTTCCGCTAGCTCTGGGGAAAACTGAGCAAGCTCCATTTCAGAACCTAGTCTACGCTGATCGGCATTGATCCAAAACAATCCAACCCCAATGGCTAAGGCTATCCCTGCCGCAACCATTAGCCAGTTTCTTCCGATGGAGATTTGCCAAGGGTTTTGCTTTTTATGAGCTACCGCTAAATCTGTTTCCTTGGGCAGTTCTTTCGCTATTCTATTCCAGAGGGCCTCCTCCTGGATCGGCTCTATTCGATCAAGATCTTCTCTATTTTCCAGGATGAAATCTTCTAATGGATTCATTCGTTTCTGATTTACGTTTTGGTAATTTGGGTGATTACAGTTTATACTTATCCTTCAAGATCTTTTGCAATAATAATCGGCCGCGCCGGTACTGGGTCTTCGATGTCGACACCGTAATACCTAGGATCTCGGCAATTTCTTTGTGTTGGTATCCTTCCAGTAAATGGAGGGTTAGCACGGTACGACTTCCATTGGGAAGTTCTTTGATAGCGGCATGGATCTTTGGCAGTTGATTTTTATGGGAGGGTCGAACTACGGGCTCGGCAGTCGGTATTTGTTCATATGTTTCGCCCTTAAAGACCAATCTGTCATTTTTCCTCAAATGGCTGAGGCAGGTATTGATGGTAATTCGTTTGATCCAAGCCCCTAAAGTAGCTTCTCCTTTATAGTGTTGTAGATACTGGAATACCTTAATAAAGCTCTCCTGCACGATATCTTCAGCCGTGCTAGCGTCACTAACCATTCTAATTGCCAAGTGGTACATAGCTCTAACGTACTGCTCGTACAGTTGCTTTTGCGCTTGCCTATCTTTTTGTAGGCATTTGCGCACTAGTTTTTCCTCCTTGGCAGTTATAAAAGTCGTCACGCGCAGTATTTTATGATAGAGACGCTAAGAAATAGGTAGGGTTGGAAAAAAAAATATAAAATTTTTCAGCTTATCAATTTTGTAAGCCAGAAGCCGAAAGTCTTGCAAATACTGGACTTTTAGCCTTTTTTTGCTTAAATTTCCACAAAGCAATTGAAGATTTTTTTAAAAATTAGTATTTCTTTAACAAACCCCCATACAACACATTTGAGACTTTGAGCGTCTTTAATATAAACGACCAAACGAAGGAATTCAAAAAAAATCTTCAACTTGGTAACAAAGTGGTGAAAACCACGTAAAGATATATATCATCAATTTGCAATACGTTGGCTTAAGTTTCATAAACTAGTGAGTGTAAAGTGGCAACTGCCCGGCTTGGGCAGTTGTTTTTTTTTGCCCCAAATCCAAAATTCTCGCCCTACGATCAGAAAATTCTGGTTTTTTTTTTCGAAAAATCAAATTTGATCCAACCCGACTCCTCTGAGGTGAAATACCTGACAACTTTGTTCCTGCCCTCCTGTTAATAAGATAAGAACTATTTCTTTCATAACAATTGGCCCGAGAGTGGGCAAAAGGAGAGTTTATTTTGGATAAAAGAAATCCACTAAATGCCGAAGAGGCAAGAGTAATTCAAAACAAAGGTACTGAGCGTGCCTACACAGGGGAATTTTGGGACCACAAAATTGATGGGGTATATATATGCCGTCAATGTGAAACACCCCTCTACGATGCTAAAGACAAATTCGACTCAGGCTGTGGGTGGCCCAGTTTTGATGATGAGTTACCCGGTGCAGTAAAACGTTACTTAGATGCGGATGGACGCCGAACGGAAATCGTCTGTGCGAACTGCGATGGTCACTTGGGACATGTCTTTATCGGGGAGCGTATGACCGAGAAGAATACTCGACATTGCGTTAACTCTATCTCTATGAAATTTATTTCAAGAGATAAGTGGGAGCAAATCAAACCGGTACAGCAGGAGTTTGAAAAGGCTGTTTTTGCTGCTGGCTGCTTTTGGAGTAAAGAGTATTTTTTGGGGCAGCAAGAAGGCGTAGTGGCTACCCGTGTAGGATTCACTGGCGGAAATGTTGATTCACCCTCCTACAAAGAGGTGTGTGGCAAGGAAACAGGCCATGCAGAGGCTGTAGAAGTTACCTTTGATCCCAGCCTTACTAGTTTTGAACAACTTGCCAAGGTCTTCTTTGAAATGCATGACCCGACGGTAGATCGTCGCGGCAAGGGCGGGCAGTACCGTTCAGCTATTTTCTACCAGAATGAAAATCAAAAGCAAGTGGCGGAACGCTTGATTCAGGAATTGAAGGATAAAGGTTTTGAGGCGGCTACTGAATTAGAAGCTGCTAAGACCTTTTGGCTAGCCGAGGCACGACACCAGAAATACTGCGACAGTCACGGCCTGACGCCAAAGTCGCACCAAACAGAACGATTTGCCTCCTAAGGAAGGGGATCATATAGTATATAACAATACCCACTTGCTGACTTTAGTAAGTGGGTATTGTTGTTGTTAAGCTAGAAGCGAGGACAGCCAATGACGGGCTTACCCTGATAATAATAAAAGGAATTACTGAAGCGATAGGCAATCGTAACACCAGCCATATAGTACCAATCTTTTGCGGGATTTCCTCTTTGCTCCACTTCGAAAGTATCTTGCAAGCCTTCATCGAAACCGGGTAAACTTAACTTGGCTGCTAGAGTACCGTTTCCGCGCTTAACGTCGTTGTATAAGAATTGAGTACCGCTCACATCATCTAGGTAATCTGTAAATAATTTCCGGGCACTTAACTCAAAACTCATGCTGATGTGTTTGCTAAGTTGGAGTCGAATTCCACCGCCTATCGGTATGCCCACCTCCGTTAACGAATAGGGTTTTTCAAAGCCGGGTAAACCCTGTCCTTCAGTACCTAAAGGTTGTAGATTAATCCATTGTCCCTCGAAGGGCGCTTGCGGATTAAAGCGAAACACATTCACTCCCCCTAAGAAATATGGGGTGACCGAGAAGGCGCCATCCCCTGGTTTCCAGTACGCAAAATTCCATTCTAGCACACCATAGAATTCGTAAATCCTAGTGCGGAAGGTAATCCTTCGATCTCTAGTACTTGTACGTAGCGTATCGCTGCCAGTGACAGTACCATAGTTGAAACCTACTCGAAAAGAGAATTTATACTCTGGCCAGGTTCTCACCGAGAAGCCGACGGCGGGTTGGAAGGTTTTGAAATAATCCTTATAAGCAGTTGGTGCAATATCGCCTTCATAAAAAGAAGTGCCGATAAAAATACCAAAATCATAAGATTGGGCTGAAGCAAATTGAAACCCCAGCAGAATCAGAAATAGGTGTAAATACTTTTTCATGGGATCAGACTTAAGTCGCCTTTTGGAATAAAGTGTGATATACGTCCGAGGGCGTAGTAATGTTGCTCTTGCTAGGGTTTTGTATAACGCAAATGTACTATGTGTTTTTCGAAATTCAGTTATGTGTTTCCTTTTTTTCAATAAAAGCCTAACTTTGGCGCGCCTAATCAAAGCTGTACCATAACCAGAATTTTTCTCGGACACTTCGAACAGCCCATTTTCCACAACTAACCAATAAGACGGAAGCTATGAAGGAATCCAAATGGAGAAGTGTCCTAAAGGCTATCACATGGAGGTTGATCGCGACCACCACAACTTTCACCTTGGCCTATTTGGTCTTTAGGGAATCAGGGTGCGAAGATGTCCTCCAAAAGTCGAGCATCGTAGCTGGTTTAGAACTGTGCCTGAAGCTAATCATCTATTATTTACATGAACGGGCCTGGCAGCGGATCCCGGAAGGGACAATCCAAAAAATATTTCAGACAAAAAAGACACGAAGACAACTTTGAAACGAGACGTATTGTTTTTAAGCGCATAAATACGAGTTCTATTTTGACAGAAAGTACCAACATACATCCGATTTTTGACCGATTACTGAGTAGAGCAGAACGGGAGCAAAGACTTGGCCAAAAAGGCAAAGTACTTTGGTTGACGGGGCTTTCCGGTTCCGGGAAGAGTACGATCGCCCAACACTTGGAGCGTCGATTGTTCGAAGCTGGCTATTTCCCACAAGTGCTGGATGGAGATAACATTCGATCGGGCATCAACAAAAACCTGGGATTTAGTGTCGAAGATCGCACCGAAAATATTAGAAGGATAGCAGAGGTAGCCCGCTTGTACGCACATAGTGGGCTTATTATTTTGGCTTCTTTTATCAGTCCGACTCGAACTATCAGAAAGATGGCGGCAGAGATAATCGGAGAAGAGGATTTTTTGGAAGTCTTCGTAAATGCGCCGCTTGAGGAATGTGAAAAGCGCGATGTCAAAGGCTTATATCAAAAGGCGCGTAGCGGGCAGATTAAGGGCTTTACGGGCATTGATTCGCCCTATGAGGCACCCCTCACCCCCTTTTTAGAAATTAAGACGCACGAACTAAGTTTGGCAGAAGGGGTAGAACTCCTTTTCCAAAAAACGATACCTGAAATTCAATTATAATCTTATTCATATTTGACCTAAAATTCTCCCAATGAGTTATCATCTCAATCATTTGAAGGAACTCGAAGCGGAATCGATCTTTGTCTTGAGAGAAGTAGCTGCACAATTTGAAAATCCTGTGTTGATGTTCTCTGGGGGTAAGGATTCCATCCTGATGACCCACCTGGCTATGAAGGCCTTTTATCCAGCAAAAATTCCATTTCCTTTGCTGCATATCGATACCGGGCATAATTTCCCCGAGACTATTGAATATCGCGATGCAATGGTCGAGAAATCTGGAGCCAGATTAATAGTAGGCTCTGTTCAAGAAGCTATCGATAAAGGCCTGGTGGTAGAAGAAAAAGGCTATAATGCTAGTAGAAATTATCTACAGACTACGGCCTTGTTAGAAGCTTTGGAAAAAGGTAAGTACGATGCCGCACTTGGCGGCGCCCGACGTGACGAGGAAAAAGCTAGAGCCAAGGAACGTTTCTTTTCTCACCGAGATGAGTTCGGACAATGGGATCCAAAAAACCAACGGCCAGAATTATGGAATCTGTTCAACGGTAAAAAGCAATTTGGAGAGCATTTTCGGGTATTTCCGATCAGTAACTGGACTGAACTGGATGTTTGGCAATATCTCGCAATCGAGGAGGTGGAATTGCCAAGTCTATATTTTGCGCACAAGCGAAAGGTTTTCCTGCGAGATGGTATCTATATGGCAGATTCTCCTTTCATTATGAAAAAACCGGAAGAGCAAGTTGAAGAAATGATGGTACGATGCCGTACAATCGGGGATGTGACTTGTACCGGTGTTTGGCCTTCTGAAGCAGCTTCGATCGAGGATATTATTATTGAAGTATCTACTGCCCGCAAAACAGAAAGAGGGGGTAGAGCGGATGATAAGCGCTCAGAAACAGCCATGGAGGACCGGAAAAAACAAGGATATTTTTAGGAAGCACCTTAAAGACTTGAATGACTTGAGAGAGTCAAAACTCTATTCAAGGTCGAAAATAAATCAGTTATGGATTTTCAAAATAATGAATTATTACGTTTTACGACGGCAGGAAGTGTGGATGATGGGACGAGTACGCTGATCGGACGTTTACTATACGATAGCAAGTCCATTTTTGAGGACCAGTATGAGGCGGTTAAGACAACTAGTGAAAAAAGAGGGGAAGAGGGCGTTAATCTCGCGCTGCTCACGGATGGATTGAAGGCTGAAAGAGAACAAGGGATCACAATTGATGTGGCCTATCGTTACTTTTCAACTCCTAAGCGTAAGTTTATCATTGCGGATACGCCGGGCCACATCCAATACACGCGGAATATGGTGACCGGAGCCTCCACCGCCAATGTAGCCCTGGTTTTGATTGATGCTCGAAACGGGATTGTAGAGCAAACACGTCGTCACGCCTTTATCGCCTCCCTATTGCAGATTCCTCATTTGATCATCTGTATCAATAAGATGGACCTGGTGGATTATTCACAGGAGGTATATGAAAAGATCAAGGATGAGTTTGCCGCCTTCTCCTACAAATTGGATGTTAAGGACGTTCATTTTATCCCAATGTCAGCTTTGAATGGCGATAATGTGGTGGAGCCTTCCAAAAACATGTCTTGGTATCAAGGCGGAACGCTTTTGTATGCATTGGAAAATGTACACATCGGAAGTGATCACAACTTTATCGATTGTCGTTTCCCGGTACAATATGTGATTCGACCTTATACGGATGAGTTTCACGATTATCGAGGATATGCAGGCCGAGTATCTGGGGGCGTATTTAAGAAAGGAGATAAGGTAATGCTCCTGCCTACGGGTTTTACTTCAACCATTGCCAAGATCAATACCTTTGACGGAGAGGTAGAGGAAGCTCATGCACCTATGTCTGTGACGCTCCTTCTGGAAGATGATTATGATCTAAGTAGGGGAGATATGATCGTTCGCGAAAACAACCAACCTGACGTTACTCAAGATGTTGAAGTGATGGTTTGTTGGTTTAGTGATCGTCCGTTGCAAATGCGCGGTAAGTATTCCATTCTGCACACCACGATGGATGTTCGATGTATTGTAAAGGGAATCCGATACAAATTGGATATCAATACCTTACATCGCAACGAAGAAGACAAGGTGATCAAAATGAATGATATCGCTCGGGTGCAAATTAGAACAACCAAACCGCTATTTGTTGATCCCTACCGTCGCAATCGGAATACTGGTAGCCTAATCTTCATTGACGAAGGCACAAATGAAACAGTAGGGGCTGGCATGATTATCTAGTCCTTTTCGGTATAAGCACCAGAGCATAATTATGTATAGGAAAAAGAGGTGTGAATTTTTAGTAGAATCGAGGCGCGAAAACCGAGCATAGCCTTAGCTACGTGAGGCTTTGAGCAACGAAGAGTCTACTAAAAAGTCGCCGTCATTAACTATAGATAATTTTGATTTGGTGCTTACCTTTAATTAAAGCCATACACGTAAGGCGAAGCTCCCCCTGTCCGATCTACAATAATCCAGTAAAAATGATCGGATAGGGAGGGCATATACAAGCCAAAGATCCAGCTATCTGCCGCCGATTCTCCATTTTCAGGTGGATTAAAGTCAAAATCTTGATCTCGATCCGTCCAATCCATATTCGGGAGCAATTGTAGACTGGCGTCCATGAGATGTTCTCGCAATCTAGACTGTATCAATTCCTCTGCTCGATCGACCTCTCCTGGGAATAGTTCGTATACATTGATGATAATACTTCGTGGTGCCTCTGCGTCCTCTCCATCTGTAAGTAGGGTTTCAAGGGCCAAGCGGAGGGCTTTGATAAAACTTACCTGGTTGTGCGGCAAGGCCTCCTGCGCCTCAATTTCTTCTAGGCTGTACTCAAGGCTCAACCGCTGCATATCATATTCATCTTCGATGATATTACTAATCCTTGCGGTTAACTCAATAGGAGCGTTTACGGACAAGCTACCTGATAGCCATTCCTTGGCGCTATCCGTGAATTTGTAATTTTCCAGAATGTAAAACAGGCTTCTATTTTCCGTTTCAGTAATGCCTCTTCCATCTTGGACCGATTCCAGTAGCTGAGTTGCATCATCACGGGATATGCGTCCATCTCCTTGACCTTGGATAAGTTCTTCTGCTAATTCCAGTACTTTTCTGTCATATCGTTGACCATCAATTATCTTATAGAAGCTCATAGGTTGGATTTAGGTAAACAATAAGTAGTGTCACGCTACTTGAGTAGTTAAATTAAGTTAAACTCTGCAAAAAAGGACAGGTAAATCAGGATTTTACAATAAATTAAAGTGCCTGTGTTCGGATTATATTGCCCTTAAGAAACACCCTGCTTATGTCTAGAAAGTTGTTCCTATCCGTCTTCTTCTTTCTCGTCCTTTTCAATACAAACCTTCTAGGGCAAAGAGTCCCCACGCCAACTGCCGATGATTTTATTGCTTCTGGTGGAGCTTTCTTTAACGGAAACGGTTGTTATAGCTTGACGTCGGCTACTCAATGGATGTCTGGTTCGATTTGGTATAAAACGGCCATAGATCTTCGGCAGCCTTTCGATATGGAATTAAAGTTGTTTCTAGGCTGCGAAAATCAATGGGGCGCGGATGGGATGGTACTCGTTTTTCATCCTTATTTAGGCCGACAAGGATATCGTGGCGAAGGCATAGGGTTTGCGGGATTGTATCCTTCGTTAGGCTTAGAGGTAGATACCTACAGAAATGGCCATTTAGAAGACCCTTACGATGATCACGTCGCCCTCATGGCCAATGGCCGCCCGCATCACGCCTGGAGCCTGGCTGGCCCCAATCGCATCACAAATATCGAGGATTGCAAAGATCATATGGTACGGGTGCAATGGCAACCTTCTGCACAGCGAATGAGCCTACTGATCGATGGAAAGCAAGTGCTCAGCTATACAGGAGATATTATCAAGGAAATATTTGGTGGAAATTCTAAGGTGTACTGGGGCGTGACCGCAGCGACAGGCAGGTATGTGAATCGTCACGAAATCTGCTTTGAGAAATTGGTGTTTACAAAAGTGGCTCCTTTAGGCCGATTGAATAAGTCAGCGGTTCAGTTATTGTCAAAAGGAAAAGAATTGATCCTGCCGCGATTGCAATTCGCTTCTGGACAATCGAAACCACAAGGCGCTGCTCTGGAAGAAATCAATAAGATTCTCCGTTATCTACGCGAACACCCGAAAGCAGTTATGGAGATCAATACCTTTACGGATGGAAGCGGGAACGCCAAGCGAAATGAAGAGTTATCACAACTCCGCGCGAAGGCCATTGCCGATTACTTACGGAGCCGTGGCATCCCGAAACGGCAGATTAAGGCCAGGGGATTTGGAGAGAAGTTTCCAATAGCGCCCAACAATACTTCTGAAGGACGTCGCAAGAACCGTAGGGTGGTCTTTAGGCTCGTTAAGCCTGTCGTGTAGATGAAAAAAATAGGGGTAGGGAAGCCTAATAATCTTGCCGCCACTTCCCCATATTCATGCGGATACCAGCACCCAAGTACTGTGTCGTGTTATCCCTTTCAGCGAGGTCGCTGTCTTTTCTTCGATAAAAATATTGTAGATCCAAGAATATATTGTGCCGGATCTGATAGCTGGCTTCCAGGCCACCTAGCAAGATTCTCGTACTTACTCCTTGCCCAATGCTGTTGTCGAACTCTTGCTCCCGGGTCTCATGAGAGACCAACAGGTTCGTTCCCCAATTGGTGGAATCAACATCCTCACCCGTATTTGCGCTGATCAGACGTGCCTCAAAGCTTAACTTTCGCGTGGGCTGATAACGAACGCGAACCAGGCTTTCACTAAAATTGGCCCCCAACGGATGGGCTAAAGGTTGAAAATAGTGTGTGTAGCTTCCTTCGATAGTACGATGGGTATACGTGAAAGGTCTCACTCGGTTGTACTCCAATTGCACATCCAGATGGTCGATACCGAAAAGGTCAATGTACTTGAGGCCCAATTGAATACCATACTTATTGGCCCACCAACCCCTGCGATCTATGAACAACTCATTGAACTTGAATTCATCCATCTGCAATTGAGCATATAATTGCATTTTCTTGAAGGCATTCCATTTGGCATCCATACCAATGAGGACATTATCCGGGCTATTCAAACCCTGTTCCAGGGCGCGATACAAGATGATCGGAACCAAGTAATGGAACTCAAAATTATTTTGACGACTAAAAATGACAGATTCGAAGATCCCCACATTGAGTGTAGGGGTGATATCGAAGCTGAGATGGTGTAAGGCCATGTACTTTTTAGGCAGGGGATCATTTTGACTGACCAAGCGGGGAGGAGTGCTACTCAATTCTGCAAAGATATTTTGATAGTGGAATTTCCACACCTTCCAATTGGCTTTGAGATAGAGATAGTTGTTGCTGAAATTCGACAGGATTAATGAGCGATAACCATTACCGATGAAGTTGGTGCCATATCCAAATTGAAGTCCCACATGTCGAGTGACGTTGAAGCCTAGTACCCCTTGTCCGTTCAAGAAGTCATAGCCATTTTCAATATCAAATAAATTGGATCGGTACGTTTTCAGGAAGCCGAAGCCCGGTAGCACTTTGTTTTGATCAATATAATCATTTACATAGTCCGGAAAGCGGGCTTGGGACTCTAGCAAGTTGGCCATGAAATAGATACGATCATCGATTCCTCCACGGATGACCACTCCGCGTTGATTTAAGAAAACAGGTTGATCATCATCGGCAGCATTGGCAATATTGAAATTCAGCAGGGGATTAACGCGTAGATGAAAGTATTTATCATTGACTTCATAAAGGTTGGCTGGAGTATTGTAGAAGGTGTTGAAAAGTGGCCTGCGGCCTAAAGTGTATCTACTATTCTCCATACACGCTTCCACCTGCGTTAAGCTTGTTTCCGGGTTAATGCGTTCCCGATATCCACCAATTCGAGTTGGGAAACTTGGACAAACCAACCACTCATTGTTGTCTTTGAAAATATAGTACAAATCCAATCTGTCTTTTCCGGTCAAGGGGAAAATTCGTGAAGTATCGATATGCATCGCAAATTGAGTCGCATCACCTCGCGTATAAGGTTTAACATTACTGTGGAATGCAGGGTTGATTCCCGACTTGATTTCCAGTCGATCTAGGATGTGATAAGCATTCGTATTGTCAAGCGGCAAAGGGCTTCCTTGAGCTAGTATAGAAAAATAGGAAAGGAGAAATAGAGCGGTAATTGGGATAATTCTCATATGCATCAGGGACAAAATTTGTTGCGACAAAGTTGAGAATAATTTTTCAATAACCAATGCGGATTAAAGAAGCTTATTCCTTTTTAAGAATTTCGAATTTTTGTTCTAGACGATTCCCAAACTCATCCACCAAGGTGAGGGTATGCTTACCTACCCCCGGGTTTACTTCAAGGCTATGGAAATGCTGTGTACTTTGCAAATATTCTTGATCGATATGCCAATGAATAGTGGCTTCCGATTGACGATGCGCTACTTCGAAAACCGTTCTCGACAGCTGTCCATCTAAATCCAAGGGGACATAGATCCGAGTGGCGTATTTGGGATAGATCAGTTGCATAATCCTTTGGTTGTGATCTCCCTCACAGTCGGGTTTAAGGGGCGGGGCTTCTTGATAGCCTGGGTTTTTCTTTTTGAAATAAAACGCTTCTAAGGGAGGAAGTACGAACCAGGGCTTATGTATGATTTGTGCCACTGGGTAGCAACTACTATTTACTTGCCAAGCTTCCGCTTGGTCCAAATGCAGCAATTGATGATACGGACAGGCCTTGGCCTTAAGGCTGCCTAGTGGGACATGCATTGTATCCGAGATACAGTGTGCTGTCGCCCGAAAACCACTCTCCGCACAGACCGCAACTTCTTGCATATCATCGTAGGGCGTAAGGAACCAATCTTTATCCCGATCATCAACGGAATGAAGAAGGCTGAAGATGTCAAATAGTAGAGGAGCAGCAGCTTTCACCCCTACCAAGTTAGGACGCCCCTCTCCATCGGCATTTCCTGCCCAGACACCAACGGCAAATCTCGGGTTCACACCGATAGCCCAGGCATCCCGAAACCCAAAACTTGTCCCCGTCTTCCAAGCAATACGCTGGCGAGAAGGGAAGGCCTGCCAGTCCCCCTCCGAATTAGGCCGTTCTACCGCTTGCATGGCTTCGAAGGTATGCCAAACAGCTCCGGCGCTGAGACGAGGAGCGTCATTTTGTAAGCTAGGTTTTTTAGGCGGATTTGAAGCGAGAAGATAGGAAGGAGCACGAAAATCTTGCGGATCATACTGCCCATCATATT
>JAHQWA010000255.1 GCA_019634045.1 Saprospiraceae bacterium | reverse complement strand
CCTATCGTTGGTTCATGCCCCTCCTCTACCCACCATAAGGCCATATGGGGTTTATCCATTTTATCGAACCACCGCTTACTGCTCCGCACAAAGTAGGAATGAACGGTCTGGTACACATATGTTTTAAGGCTTTCAAAGTCCTCCCAAACCGACATGTTAACGATAATCATGTCGTCCTCGACGGGCACATCAATATTAGTTGAGGATCCTCCATCCTTGTCCTTTAGTCGCCATACAAAGCCTGGGCTGTCTTCGGCCAACTTGTTAATAGGATCAATAAAATCGACGAACTCCTTCATGAATGGATCGTCGAGGGGCGCTTTCATCCGGGCGATATTGATCTGGGCTAGTTGTTTCTTT
Source organism: Saprospiraceae bacterium (assembly GCA_019634045.1). Classification (GTDB taxonomy): domain Bacteria; phylum Bacteroidota; class Bacteroidia; order Chitinophagales; family Saprospiraceae; genus DT-111. The sequence goes on along the minus strand of JAHQWA010000255.1, from coordinate 10,707 downwards.
TGCATATTCTTTTTTCGGACAAAACTAAAGGCGAATCATTCCATAGGAACTGTAATTTCCTAGCTATTTTCTGTCATTTTGTACTTGTTGACGAAATAGGCCTGGCGTGAGTTCGGTGTGTCGTTTGAAGTATTTCCAGAAATAATTGGGATCCTCGAAGCCTAGCTCATAGGCTAGCTCCGAGATGCTCTGACGGGTGTAAGCCAGCTGTCTTTTTGCTTCTAGAAGAATACGTCTTTGAATATGCTCCCTGGCTGTAAGTCCGGTAAAGGCCTTGATGGTTTGATTGAGCACCGGGACGCTAACTTGAAGCGCTTCCGCATAAGCTTGGACAGACCTCTCTTTTCGGAATAAGCGCTCTAGCAATTGATTAAAGTCCGTCTGTAGGCTATTCGCTGCTGCTGATGTAGCTTTGGCTACGGCAGCCCATCGTTTTGCATAGACGAGTATGATTTGGATAAGAGATTTGATCACCAACTCGTAGCCTGATCGTTTGGCTTTAGATTCATCCAATATTTGTTGAAAAAGCACATCCAATTGTTCTTTGGCTTCTTCTGGAATCTCAAATACAGCATAAAGGGGCGTTTCAAGCTGATGCCCGAAGCCCATTTGGTTTCCTCCTAATCCAAGAAAATCCGGAGAGAAATGTAGAATAAACCCTTCCATATCCGCTTCACTAATACAGTCGTGCACAATCCCAGGATGCAGGGCAAAGAGCAAGCCAGGTTTCATTTCGAATTCCTGCAGGTCAATGCGGTGTTTTCCTTTGCCTTTTCTCACCCACACCCATTGAAAAAGGCCAGGGTGGCGATGGGCGTGATGATAAGTCCCTGTTTTTTCTAGAAAGGTTTCTATGCTTTGAATGTTGAAGGGCAAGCCTTCCTGTAGATCTCTTTGCTCTCCGTACAATTCGTATAGCGGGATATTATTTCGAACTGTCATCGTCAGATATTGCTTTATTAATGCAAGTTGCGATTCATTCTAAAGCGCCCAAATGCGTCAGATATTTGCGGCAAAATCAAGCTCCTGGCTGTGTTTTTTTGCAAAATCTTCCTTTTTTGCACTCATTCATTGCAACTTCGGTTTATTAGATAAACCTGAGAAGTTGTCGAAAGTTAAGCCCAAACTTAATATTCTCCGTAATTTCTGTATCAAGGCTCAAGGCTGCTTTTGTCCAATCTACAGAAAAAATCGGAGGCCTCGACTTTACTATTATTCTGCATTAATCCCATCAACTAGCAAAATAGGACGAATTTCCATTCTCCATACGCCATCTTCAAAACGGGGATCCGCTTTAGCTATCTCTATCGCTTCAGTCAGATCTTCCGCTATCAAATGATAGTACCCGGCAATTACCTCCTTAGATTCATTGAATGGGCCATCAGTAAACTTTCCTCCTTGGTACGATAGCATGGCACCTGCCATTTCTAAGGGTTGAGCATCCTTCATTTTTCCTTTGGCAATCATTTCTTGGATGTACTTCCCTACTTTTTCAACATGTTCCTGTTGCTCCTGAAGAGACAGATCAGCAATCGGATTTCCTTGCGTTCGAATGAACAATAAAAACTCTTTCATAATGCTTGATTTTGATTGATTATCTCCCTCATTACAATCGAGTTTTCTTGATAAGGACAAGTTCGCTTAACTTTTTTTCGAGAAATTGAATTTCGCGTTCATTTTGGGTCAATTGCAGGGCTCGCTCCAAATATTGGCTAGCTAAATCTATTTTATTCTCGACTCGGTACATTTCTGCAATAATAGCGGGGAGGAGATAATACCGCTGAAGTCGGTCGATCTGCTGCAATTTCTTTAAGATGGGGATAGCAAACTGAGGGCCTTTCACTTTGGCTAATACGATACAGCGATTCATCTGGATGAGCGGGGAGTTATCCAACAACAATAAATGATCATAAAGTGCTAAAATCTCTGCCCAATTGACCGCTTCATAGCTGGATGCTGTACAATAATGGGCTGAAATTGTGGCTAGTACATGATAGAGCGATACTTCTTGCCCTTGCGAAGCTTTGGTTAGGTAGTGTAAACCCTCCGCGATTAAGGCTCGGTCCCACAAACGCCAGTCTTGATTTTCTAATTCCAGCAGCTCCCCCTTTTCATTATTGCGCGCCTCAAAACGAGCTGCAGCTAGATACATCAAAGCTAGCAACGCATCTTTCTTAGCATTGTGCTTTAGGTCCGGATGTGTGTCCAGAAGTAGCAATAGACGAATGGCCTCCAGGCAGAGGTCTTTACGAATCAACTTTGCCCCGCTAAATGCCTTGTAGCCTTCATTAAAGAGCAAGTAAATTACCCGCAGCACCTCTTCTACTCGGGCTGCTAAATCATGGGGCCAATCAAAAATAACACCCTCCCGCTTCAAGCTCGACCTTGCTCTAACCAATCGCTTGTTAATGGTTTCTTTTGTACACAGAAAAGCACTAGCAATCTCACTGTGACTAAATCCACAAAGTGTGCGAAGAATCAATGCCATTTGTTGGTCGGATGATAAGGTCGGATGACAACAGACAAACATCATCTTAAGCATTTCATCCTTAATTTCCTCTTCGGTAAAAGGGAGGCCTTCTTTTTCTATCTTTTCAAACTCTCTCTGGATATGATGTTGATATGCCTTCCCTAGTTTTTCGCGTTTCAAAGCATTTAAACAAATATGTTTTGCCGTCACAAATAACCAGGCTTGTGGATTTGGAGGAATTCCTTTCTTTTTCCAATGTTCAGTGGCTTTTAAGAAGGTCTCTTGCACAATATCTTCAGCCGTGATCCACTTATTACCCCCTAAATAGCTCGTGATGACGGCGACTAGTTTAGCATATTCCTCCCGAAAAAAATGAGGGTCTAGAGAGGATGCTTCAGCCGGGGTTTCCTTGTGATCCATGGACGTGCTTCTATTCAGTAATTATCAATCCATTATAGGGTCTGATCCAACGATGATGGCTTTTATTTTTTCAAGAGCCCTTTTAGAAACGATCCCCAGAAATCTCAAGCTGCCAAACGGGATGTGTCAATCCAAACTCATCAAATATTTCCTTGGCCTCCTGTAAGGTCCATTTCTTCCAATCTGGGTTCAAATGCTGACCATACCACTTACTTGCAAATTCCCAAATGTGAGATAGCGGTTGCACATCTCCTTTAGCAATGTCATGCCGTTCACACCACTTGTCAATTTCCGCCTCTGTTCGAAAAGCCAGCATGGTACTACAAGTATAGATTACATTATCCCAAGCCTTCATCATTGGAATAGGGAAGTGGATCAATAGTTCTGGCGGCTGAATTTGTCCATCGACAATCTGAATCTCCAGCGTTTCCCCATGCGCTCCACTAGTGGTTCGAATGCTAACATCCTCCTGCAAGAGGGCCGCCACCCCTAATGAGCACCAAGCACAATTGCCCCACCATTCTCCTCTCCTGGAACTGACCAAGAAATTAGTCGGTGCGAGCGAAAAGGGGTGAATGACCCAAACCTTGGGCGAATTGGGATGTAGTACTACGCCATGATAGTCTTGCAAGGCATACAATGCGCGCTCAACTTCCGCCTCCGTCTCGGACAGGAGCTGGGCTAAACTAGCTACTTCAGGAGCATAACCCTCCTTTATGATATGATCTAAAATGGCGTGATGTAGGATAGAATGATTCAGCATTTGAGTAAGGATTGCAGCAGTAATCTTACGAGGTTTAAGGTACCAATTCCTGCTGAATCCAATTGTCTTTCTCTCGCATAAAGAGGCTTCTTTGGTGGCTTTCCCTTCCCAATTGTAGCACATCCAAACGCGCTGGATGTATTTCAATGGCGACAAAATGAATTTCGTCTCCGAATAAGGCCCCAGCCTCAGACTCTTCCGAAAGCGTTTGGCCAGGGGCCTGAATGGTGGTATAATCCTTGACAGATGGAGATTCTTTCACCGATTGGAGGTAGCGATCGAAATCTCCATGCCCCTCATCTATAAGCTGAGCTTGGCCGTATAATCGTATTTGGAGCTTCTTTTTAGGATGATAAAATAGAACCGAGACCTTCGGATGCTCTCGTAGTTGATCCACTTTAGGACTGCGGCTATCCGTAAAAAAGGTGAGCTTGAGTTCGGAGTCCACCTTACGCTTCACTACGGTACGCACCTCTGGGTATTCCCCGAAAGTAGATAAATACATCAAGCGAAAAGGGTGTTTCCGATCTGCATTACTCCGCAATAATTCCGCCTTTGCTATTTCAAAAAGATCCATACAATTCATGGTAGATGATGATGAGAAATACAACTTGATCGATCAAGAATTGTTCACTATTCGAATTTCTCAGGTCACAGTCGAAATCTTTTCCTCTGTATAGTGGGCATTTAATTTTTCCGTAAAAAGCCAAGGCAAGATATCCGAAGTTTCGCAGAGGGGGGGCTAGGTGAAACTTCGGATATCTGCCGCGCTGTCTATGCGCTGATTTTTCACACAATGTACCCCGTATTTGCTTGAAAGTACTTCACCGTTTCTTCGACACCTTTTTTATAAGAAGTGACCTCAAAATTGGGGAATTGACGACGAAATTTCTCAAAGGACATGCGATATTCTGTTTCGTATTGGTAGTTCATCTCGCCCACTTCTTTTAGGGTAGGAATAAACAAGGATAACAGCTTGCGCATCCAAGCGGGTAAAAAGCTCACCTTAAAATCCGTCCCCAAAGTGGCATTATAATAATCGAGCATCTCTTCCACCGTGATGACTTCTCCGACGGGTAAATGCCATACCTGGCCATAGGTGCTCTCCTCCAATGCCAAGGCTACCAATGCACGGCCTATATCTGGAACATAAGCATAGGTATGTTTCACGCCAGAGATAGCAATGGACTGTGGCGCTTTACCTTGCAACATTCTATCCAGGAAAGACATGTAAAACGGGCTATTCACAGCTCCGGGACCATAAAAATCGGCGGCTCTCCCTACCAGGGCCTTTATCTCGGCTTTCTGAACCGCTGCGAGTAGAAGATCAGTGGTTTTCTTGCGCGCCTTCCCTTTCTGCGTAGCAGCTTGCTGAGGATGCGTTTCATCGAATGGAATGGCTAAGGGCGCGGGGCCATACATGTAGATATTGTCTAAATAAATGAGTCTAGCTCCTCCTTTTTTACAGGCCTCTATTACATTCATCATAAGGATCGGGAAGTCTCGCTTCCACACCGCTTTGTTATACGGTAAACCTACGCATAGGTACACGTGCGTTCCGCCTTGTACCGCAGCCATAGCTTGTTTTGGTATTAATAAATCAGCCTTTCGACAGGGAATATCATCCCGGTTTATACTACGCGCAACCGCAATTACATCTAGTTTTCTGTTTTGTAAGGCTTGAATAACGGCCTTTCCGACTGCTCCGCTAGCTCCTAAGACGATGTGCGTTTGAGGCATGGTAGGATGTGTATTTTGGTTTAATTACTACCCAATTTCGCCTAAATCGGCATACAATTCCAATGATTTTGATCAAATTGAATGTTCCTTGGCTTGAAATAGCTAGAACTTAGGTTGGAATACCTTATTCCAGGTATCAATGTTAGGCTTACATCAGGCTCAAAACAAGCCAAATAAGGATAGGTGATTGGAAGAGAAGATTGTACATTTGCGATCATAGCATTGTAATAAAACCTAGCCACCAATAGCAACAACCACCTATGCATTTTATCGATTTTACCACCATCGTGAAATATGCGTGGATGGCCTACGATTCTAGTCGAGCCATCAAGTCTATTTCTGACATCAGTGCAAAAGTTTCCACGAACCATGTTTATAAGGTTGTCTTCACCAATGGGACCTTTGTGATTGCGAAGCTTTCCTATTTTGGTCGATATGAACATTTCGTCGAAGATCACACCATTATTAATGTACTGGCCAACAACTTGCCTGATCCTTTTGAAAACTTCTTGGCCAGATCTCTAATTCAAGGCAATCAACTATTTGTGCACCGTTTCAAAAACAACCTGATCGACGCCTGGGTCGTTTTCTATAAGCCGGTGAAGATTAATAAGAAACTACCTAGACGGTTGGATGAGGAACAAATAGTCACCTTGGGAGGGCAGTTTGCCAAATTCCATAAAGCTTGTGCTCAAGTCAAAAACACCTTACCCCCTGCTTCGAAAACATTGAACACGGACCTAGAGCATCTACTGGAGATCCTTTCCTCCGATTTTGGGCAGTATGAACATCGCTCCTACGGAGACATTATTAAACAACAATGTGAACTGTTTTTTGAAAACTCTAGTCGGTTAAAAAGTACTTCATTTGAACGAATCCCCGTTTTTGTAGACTGGAACATTGGTAATTTTTCTGTAACCAGAAGCGGGAAGCTGTTTTCACGTTGGGATTATGACTGGTTCCGCATGGCCTCTAGGGTCTTGGATTTCTACTTTTTAAGCCGGATTGTATCAGATATTGGAGACCGGACAGTGTTTAGTTATAATGTGGGGCCCATGATGGAGGATAGATTCATCCTCTTTCTAAAGTCCTACCACAAAATAAACCCTTTAAGTGCCGATGAGATTCGGTTCATGAAAGAAGTATATCGCTTCTTTATTCTCAATTACGTGATTAAAGACGGGCGCTATTTCTTTCATGAAATCTATGCAACAAAGCTCCAGAAGGAAGCCTACGAAAGTTACTTTCCTTCCTTAGACAAGGAGTTTGATGCAGATAAATTGATCCGCGCTTTGGATCTATAAAACTTTCGAAATGAAGATTAAGACTTTTGCTGAAGTAGCTCAAAAGTACAGGGCCATATTTTTTGATTCTTTCGGCGTAGTGAAACACTACAACGGTCTAATCTCTGGCGTAAAAGAAACCTTCCAATTTTTGGATCAGGCCGGCATAGAGTATCTCATGCTGACCAATGTGGCCTCGAGGAGCCCGCAGCAAATGGCGGATGGATTTGCGAGACTGGGTTTACCTCAGATTACAACGGATAGAATCATATCCTCAGGTATGATGGCACAGGAGTACCTCCGTTGCAAAGTGCGGGACGGAAAGGCCGTATACATTGGCACGGAAAACTCTGCTCATTACATAGAAGAAACAGGTTTACATACCGTATCCATTGAAAATCTCGACCTCAACAATCTAGATGATATTAATGCCCTGGTCTTTCTTGATGATGAGGGCTATGATTGGCGTACGGCTGTCAACAAAAGTATCAATCTGCTGCGCAAGAAAAACATCCCAGTAGTGGTCGCCAATACCGATGTAGCCTACCCCGTTTCCGAGGGTCAAATAGCCATGGCGATTGGAGGACTTGCTGAGATGATCGAAAAGATTGTCAATAAGCACTTTATTCATTTCGGAAAACCGGATGGGCAGATGTTTATCTATGCCTATCAGGAACTATTAAAGCGACGCCAGATCAAAAAAGATGAGATCCTTATGGTCGGAGATACCCTGTATACCGATATCATTGGAGGAAATAAATTTGGAATTGACACGGCGCTAGTCTTGTCGGGAAATACACAACCTAAAAACGCAAAATCGCTGATAAAAAATATGGGAATCAAACCTGATTATATCTGTGAATCTATTGCGATAGAAGCACTCCACTATAAACAACCTAGCTTGACATGAGAATCCCGCTTAATTGCACCCTTGATTACTATCAGCAATTCCTATCTACAGCGGAGGCCACAGCGCTATTCCAAGAGTTCGAATCAGATTACACGATAGGCAACTGCCCCATCGTCTCCGAAATCAATGGAGAAGCGTTTCGATCTGAATTCGGGAAAATCACGGTCATGGACCAAGCACTTTATGATAATGAGGCCTTCCCTGAAGCCATCTATGGAACAACTATGCCTTGGCCTAGGTCTCTTCAAGAAATTAAAGAACGAATCGAAGTCCTGACTAAACGTAAATTCCAGTTTTGTGTCTGTATTTACTATCCAGATGGCAATTCCGGGGTGGACTTCCATTCCGACCCACCGGCTTTTGGAGACACTACTGTGATTCCCTCCTTAAGCTTAGGGGAAGAACGTAACTTCTTGCTCAAAGAGGTAGCAACAGAAACCATTCACGAAATGGCATTAGCCTCCGGGAGTCTCTTGATTATGGGAGAACATTGTCAGGAAAGATATGAACACGCTCTGCCTATAGATCCAAGTTACAAAAAGCCGAGGATCAATATGACCTTTAGACAGTTCCGCTCTTAAAGCCTACCAGTTCAATAACCCTTTCAAGCCCTCCGTTCGATGTCGAGACAACTTGACCATAGTTCCATTATCCAAGCGAATATGATAATCTCCTTTAAAGTAGGGTTCGATGGATTCAATTCGTTGCACATTGACAATGGCTGATCGGTGGGTACGGTAAAAGTCAGTAGGGTCAAGGTGTTGATCTAGGTAACTGAGGGATTGACGCAGGAGGTGACTGGTCGTTGTCAAATGAACCTTGACATACTGATTATCTGCTTCGATCCATACAATATCCTCTACTTTTATAAAGGAAATTTTACTGCCCTGCCGCACACTTAGTTTCTTCAAGTATTTCTGCCTTTGATCTTGTTCAAGATGCCGCAATAACTGTCCCAACTGCTCCTGTAAGGCTTGTTGATCTTGTTGTTGCAGCAGTAACTTCGCTTTTGATACCGCATCGAAGAAGCGTTTATCATCGAAAGGTTTCAGTAGATAATCTACCGCGTTTACTTCAAATGCTTTTAGGGCATACTGATCATAAGCAGTAACAAAAATGACGTAGGGTCGATCACCAGCGGGAAGCGCTTTCAGGACATCAAACCCTGACACTTCTGGCATTTGAATATCAAGAAATACGAGGTCGGGCTTGTGCACTCCTACGGCAGTAATGGCTGATGCTCCATCGGAACAGGCGGCAACAAGTTCTATTTGACTATCTCCTGCTAGCAACAATTCTAGGTTAGCCAGGGCAGGAGCTTCATCGTCAACAATAATGGCTGTAATTTTTTCCATTCCTTTTTGGTGATTCCCAGCTATTAGGTCGCTGTGAGATAGGGCAAGGTAATACTGACACGCACTCCATTTCCTTCATTGCGAATACTTAAGGCGGCCTGATTCGGATACAATTGACTCAATCGCTCTATAATATTGCTTAGCCCAATCCCGGTCGTAAAATTCAGATCAAAATCATTGGGAAGCTTAGGTCCATCATTGTAAACAGAAAGCCTGATTGTTTCTCCTTCTTTGGAAGTGCTTATGGCTAGCAATTCAGCCTTCAATTGTTTGGATAGGCCATGATAGATGGCATTTTCCACTACTGGCTGCAAAAGATAGACAGGGATCTGGGCAGCCCGCGTATCATCTGATATATCCCATTTCACTTTAACCCGTTCCCCAAAGCGCTTCTTTTCCAATACCAGATAATTCTTTAGGAAAGCAATTTCCTCTTCCAAACTCACCTCTTGCTCATCTTTCTTAAGAAGGGTGGTTCTCAATAAGTTACTCAAATCGGACAACATCTCAACCGCCATCGGCTTTTGATCTTGACGCACCAACGAAGCCACTGTATTCAAGGTGTTGAATAAAAAATGCGGCTGTAATTGCATTTTCAAGGCTTGTAATTGGGCCGTGACCAGTTGCGCCTCTAACTGTACCGCCTCCAATTCGCGGCTTTTAAGACTTCGATAAAATGCAAAGGCATAACTTAAAATAATGATCGCCCAATAGATAATGAAATACCATTCAAATAGGGCTACAAACAACCCCATGAAGATACCAGCTAAAGGAACTCCTTCAAATGAATCCACCCCCACCAACCACGCAAAGAGCGCATAAAAGAAAACATTGATAGCAATGGACAACACACTAAACGGTAAGTGGAAAATCAATCCTCTAAAATGGTTGCGCCGCTCAATTCGAAATCGCCTACCTCCCCATAGAATGAGGGGCGTATAGAACCCCCAAAACAGCCAGATCGCTAGCTTCACAATAAAGATTTCACCCCAAGGCACCTTCATACCGAGCTGTATGTACAAGGTCTGCGTAGAAATGAGTGCGATGGTTAGCCAAAAAAAGATCAACCACCTTCGCCCCAGAAACGACTGTTCTGAACTGTTGACAGAAAATAATTTCATTATAGATATTTACTCCCCTAAATTTAACGATTCTTAGGCTAGTAGAAGGGCGTAGATGTTGTGGATGGGGCATTCGCTGTTGGGATTGGGATTTCTTGCTCCGATTGTTCAGGTTCCCTGCCAGTTGACAACCTCTACCCTCCATTCACAACACCAAGCTTGAAGACCGGCATAGATGTGCTCATTTTTACCTAAAAAAAACGAATGAAGACATCTGTAATAATTGCTGCCCTCTCCCTGATGAGTTTCTCTTCATCCATTACCGTCCGCGATATGGAGATTCATTGGACGGAAAAAGCCGAAGGCTGGACCTTCGAATTGAGTGCTCCCACCGAAGGTTGGCTGGCTTTGGGATTTAACCCAAAAAACGATATCGTCCAGACTAATTTGATTATGGCTGCTGTGAAGGGAGACCAGATCGAAGCGGAGGACTTTTATGTGGTAGGTTTTGGCAATCCTCAGCCTGTTTCAAAGTTAGGAGGGAAATTTGCCGTGAGTGACCTAGAGGGAGAGGAAAAGAATGGCCGTACCAGAATCCGTTTTTCCATCCCCAAAGAAGCTGGAGATGAATATCACTATGATCTACAAGCTGGAGATGAGATCTGGTTCATTTGTGCCTATAGTCGAGCAGATGAATTTGACCAT
>JAHQWA010000254.1 GCA_019634045.1 Saprospiraceae bacterium | reverse complement strand
CCTTTTCCTTTCTCTTTCCTTCTTGTTAACTTGCCGAAGAACAAACGGCATTCTTCATGTTAGATCAATTTATTAAAGCTACTGCTCAGTTGGGCGATGTCTCGATTCACTATGCTATGGCGGGTTCAGGCCCACCCCTCCTCTTACTCCACGGCTATCCACAAACACATGTCATGTGGCACAAAATTGCTCCTGCCCTTGCCAAAAAATTTACCGTGGTAGCCAGTGATATGAGAGCTTATGGAGATAGCTCCAAACCCCCAACGGATGCCCAGCATAGCCCCTATGCTAAAAGAGCTATGGGGAAAGACCAAATAGAACTCATGCGACATTTGGGCTTTGAACAGTTTCTACTGGCTGGGCATGATCGAGGAGGTAGGGTAGGGCATAGGATGGCACTTGATTATCCGGAGGTCATCCAGAAGCTGGCCGTCCTAGATATTGCGCCAACTTATACGATGTACAAGACTACAGACATGGAGTTTGCCAAGGCTTACTACCACTGGTTCTTTTTGATCCAACCATTTGGCCTGCCAGAGCGAATGATCGGCGCTGATCCTACCTTCTACTTAGATAAGAAGTTCGGACAGTGGGGGCGCGATAGCTCCGCCTTCACACCAGAAGCCTTAGCCGAATACCATCGCTGCTTTACGCCAGAGACCATTCACGCCAGCTGCGAGGACTACCGCGCCTCTGCTTCCATTGATCTTGAGCATGACCAGATAGATATAGATCAAGGTAGAAAAGTACAATGCCCCGTATTGTGTCTTTGGGGAGAGAAAGGATTTGTTGGTCAAAAATATAATGTGATCGCTGAATGGAAGAAGTGGGCAGATCAAGTAGAGGGAATGGGGCTGCCTTGTGGCCATTACTTGCCAGAGGAGGCTCCGGATAAAACGCTGGAGGCATTACTTAACTTTTTTTAAACAACGGGATAATATGAATAGCTATCATATAGCAACGGTACCGGGAGATGGTATAGGTAAAGAAGTGATCCCCGCTGCAGTAGAAGTACTCAATGCTGTGGCAAGTTTGTGTGGATTCAAGCTCAGCTATCAGGACTATGAGTATTCTTGCGAACACTACAAGCATCATGGAAAGATGATGCCCGAAGATGGCCTCGATCGCCTTCGCGACTCCGATGGAATCTTTCTCGGGGCGGTAGGATACCCCGGTGTGCCAGACCATGTTTCTCTGTGGGGGCTGTTGATTCCAATTCGAAGAGGTTTTCAACAGTACGTCAATTTGCGACCGGTTCGCTTGTTGGACGGAATTCGGTCACCGCTGGCTAAGCCCGGTGAGATCGATTTCTATATTGTACGGGAAAATAATGAGGGCGAATATTCTTCTATCGGAGGGAGATTACACGAAGGCACACCCTATGAAGTGGTAGTGCAAGAAAGTGTCTTTACCCGCCGGGGGGTCGATCGAGTGATGCGTTTCGCCTTCCAGCTCGCCCAGAAACGCCGCCAAAAATTGACCAGCGCTACCAAGTCCAATGGCATTATTCACACCATGCCTTATTGGGATGAACGCTTTGCGGCCATTGGGGAAGACTTCCCCACGGTGCAGCGCGATCAATTCCATATCGACATCCTAGCCGCACACTTTGTCCAACATCCAGATTGGTTTGATGTCGTTGTGGCTAGTAATTTATTCGGAGATATCTTGTCCGATTTGGGACCTGCTGTAGTTGGTGGCATGGGCATTGCTCCTGGCGCCAACATTAACCCAGAAAAAGAGTTTCCGAGTATGTTTGAACCGGTGCATGGTAGTGCGCCAGACATCGCTGGGAAAGGAGTTGCCAATCCCATTGCTTGTATCTGGACAGGAGCCATGATGCTAGATCATCTAGGAGAGGAAGAGGCGGCTCGATTGATCGTAAATGCCATTGAGCAAACAACCGCTGAAGGAAAGGTGTTGACGAGAGATCTTGGTGGCCGTGCTTCTACCCAGGAGGCTACTCAAGCTATCGTGGATAATCTAGGAAAAAGCTAGTTGATCTCATCCAATAGAACTTGTAGGATCTGCTGCGCCGCCATCGCAATCTTGGTGCCTGGTCCAAATACACCAGCCACGCCCTTGTCGTAGAGGAATTCGTAATCCTGATGGGGAATCACACCCCCTACGATAACCATAATGTCTTCTCGTCCTAAGGAAGACAAGGCGTCGATAGTGGCGGGAACTAGCGTCTTGTGCCCAGCTGCGAGCGACGAGATCCCGAGTATGTGTACATCATTTTCAGCAGCCTGCCGAGCAGCTTCCTCTGGTGTCTGGAATAGCGGTCCGATATCTACATCAAAACCTAGATCAGCGAAGCTGGTAGCTATGATCTTGGCTCCTCGATCATGCCCATCTTGACCCAATTTGGCAATCATAATTCGAGGTCGGCGTCCAGCCTGTTGAGCAAACTGATCCGCTAGCGCTTGCGTTTGTTTGAAGTCTTCATTCATACTTATCTCACTTGCGTAGACCCCTGAAATCGATCGGGTTGTGGCTACATATCTACCGAAGGCATTTTCCATTGCCATGGAAATCTCTCCTAAGGTTGCTCTATGCCGAGCCGCTTCTACTGCGGCTGCTAGCAGGTTGCCTGAACCTGCCCGCGCAATTTTCTCTAAATGTGCCAATGCTGACTCCACTTTTTGCTGATCCCGATTGGCTTTGATTTCTTGGATGCTGCGAACTTGTGCTTCACGAACGGCAGTATTATCCACCTCAAGGATGTCAATCGGTGCGGAGTCCGCCGGAGGAAAAATGTTGACGCCAATAATTTGATCCTTGCCACTGTCGATTCTGGCTTGCTTCCGCGCAGCTGCTTCCTCAATACGCATCTTGGGAAGTCCTTCTTCAATGGCTCGGGTCATGCCGCCTAGTTGTTCCACTTCTTCGATGAGTGTCCAGGCCCGTTCGGCTAACTGCTGGGTCAGGTATTCCACGTAATAAGATCCAGCCCATGGATCCACAGCCTTAGTAATGCCTGTCTCTTCTTGCAGAAAGATCTGAGTGTCCCTGGCGATTTTTGCAGAAAAATCGGTGGGGAGAGCAATCGCCTCATCCAGTGAATTGGTATGGAGTGATTGTGTTCCGCCCATCGTTGCGGCCAGGGCCTCTATACAAGTTCGTGCTATATTGTTAAAAGGATCTTGTTCTGTCAAACTCCATCCAGAGGTTTGGCAATGAGTCCGCAAAGCCATCGACTTTGGATTCTGCGGATCGAATTGCTTGACAATCTTGGACCACAGTAATCTCCCCGCTCGCATCTTGGCGATCTCCATGAAATGATTCATGCCGATGCCCCAGAAGAAAGAAAGACGAGGCGCAAAATCATCGATCTTTAGGCCTGCGTTGAGGCCAGTTCTAATGTATTCTAGACCATCAGCGAGCGTATAAGCCAATTCCAAATCAGCCGTAGCTCCTGCTTCGTGCATATGGTAGCCGCTGATACTGATGGAGTTGAACTTGGGCATGTGCTGCGCCGTGTAAGCAAAAATATCGGCGATGATGCGCATGGAAGGTGCCGGTGGATAGATATAGGTATTGCGGACCATGAATTCCTTGAGGATATCATTCTGGATGGTACCGCTCAATTGTAGCTTGCTTACCCCCTGCTCCTCAGCAGCGACAATGAAGAAAGCCATGACGGGGATTACCGCCCCATTCATCGTCATTGAAACGGACATTCTGTCTAGGGGAATGCCGTCGAATAAGGTCTTCATATCTTCTACCGTATCGATCGCCACGCCAGCTTTTCCGACATCTCCTTTTACTCTATCGTGGTCAGAGTCGTAGCCACGGTGAGTGGCCAAATCAAAAGCCACGGAAAGCCCTTTTTGGCCTTGGGCCAAATTCCTTCTGTAAAAAGCATTGCTTTCTTCCGCTGTCGAAAAACCTGCGTACTGCCGGATCGTCCAAGGGCGTACCGTGTACATAGAGCTATAGGGTCCTCGGAGGTAAGGGGGAATACCTGAGACAAAGTCTAGGTGTTCTGCCTCAGCAATGTCATAGGCATCAAAGTGGGCTTTGATAGGGATTTGCTCTGGCGTTTCCCAGCTCTGGCCATCTTGTTTGGCATCAGCCAAACGAACTTGCAGGGGTATTTCTTTGAAATTTGGTTTGATCATGACTAGGGTGTTGGTAAGGGCGGGCTAGTCCAGCTCTGTGGTAAAGGGAATACTCTCGAATACTAAATCCCCAAAGGAAGACCGCATGACCAATTGCTCTCCTTTATAACCAAAAATAGTTGAGTTATGCAGGTAGTTGTAAAAGTCCTTTTCTAAAGGGCCGCTGGCGGGGCATTCTTCGTTGGTCCGCCCAATGCCACCAGAGATGCTGAAGGTGCCTTCGCTGGCATAATAAGTGGCGTGGTAACGGTTGCAGGGCCCTCTTCCTACCAAGGTGCCAGCCTCAAAAGCGATTTTGAAACGGGTCTCTTTGGGCATTTTGGTGGGCATCTTTACCAATTGCCAGGCGGTCTGTTCGATCGATCCCTCGGTAAGTGGGCCGCTATTGCTACAATTCGTCAGGCCCAAGCATAAGCCGATGATAACAAGTCCGATAATTCTGTTCATAGAAGATTCTTTTCGATTCCGTAAAAGTAAGGAATGCTGTGCAAATAAATATCCATTTTTGACTTAGCTTTTGTGCCGCTGCCTGCGTTAAAAATACTCGCCGTAGCGATGCTATGTCTGCGTTTTTTGCCTGGGCAGCAACAAAAAACCTTAATCCAAAATTTGTCCACTTATTTTGTCACCATTCCTTAGGAATCTTCGGCAAGAATCCTCCAACTGCATCAGAACGTAGGAAGAGAGGTGAAAAGCAGGTCCTAATTCTCCGAAGCTTTACCTACTTCCGAAATACTAGGCGCTTTCCATCTTTCCGTGCCCACAGGGTCAGCTTGTGCTTTGCGAATGGCTTCGCTACTGCGCCTTTTATCATACACCATCGCGATCGTCATGATAATGCTAGTCGCAATAATAATAAATAAAAGAATACCTGCCTCGAATCCCGCTACCTCCGCTTCCTTGGGAATATTGTAGAACAACAGAATTGTGATCAAACCGCGTGGAGCTACAAACACTTGTGGCAATATATCTTTCCCGATGAAGGCCCGAAGGATAATAAAACGGATGATATAAATGGAAAGAATGATCAATAGACTAACAATGGCTACTGTGACACTGGCTAAGGAAGCTAAGGAGATGGTTAAACCAAAAATCACAAAGAAGAAGGTCCGTACTACGAATGCCGTTTCCATCGTGATAATGTGCAAGCCATCGTATATGTGTTGGGCTTCTTTGAAGTTGAGCCATCGACTCAAAGGCCCTCGGAAGAACAGCTTCATGTTAGCGATCAACAAACCAAAAATTAGGATGATGATCAGGGAGGACAGGTGCATCTTTTTACCTACAGCATAGAGCAATAGAAGCACCGCTATGAGCAAGAAGAGCTTCGTATGGCTCTTGATATTTTGAAAGATTACGACAATCAGATAGCTAGCTACGAGTGAGATCACAATGGTTAAAAGAATGTTCCCACCAAACCCAAGCAAGCCAGAAGAGTGCTCCGCTGCATCTAATTGACCAGTCAAGAAATAGAACATCATGATCCCTAGGATATCCGAAAAGGTACTTTCATAGATGTGGAATTCCCTTTTCTGATCATTCAATCCTGTTACACTTGGGATAATAATGGCGCTGGATAGAATGGATAAAGGAGTGGCATATAACCAAGCTGCCTTCATACTCATACCCTCTATGAATTCATGAAGAATAAGCGCAGCTACCCAGGTCGAGGCCAAAAGCCCGATCAAGGCTATCCCCAAGGCTTTGGCAATGGGGAGATATTTCTCGGGTTTAAGTTCTAGTTCCAGCGCAGCTTCGAGCACAATCATAATCAACCCCACTATACCCAGTACTTCCAGTATCGGAAAGAAGTTGATACTTCCTCCACCAACGGCATCCAACGCAAATTTTAGAATAATCCCCAACACGATTAACATCAAAACGGAGGGGATATTGGTCTTTCGGGCTACCTCCCCAAAGAAAAAGGAGAGAATGATGATCACCGAAGCTTCTATGATTAAATTATAGGAAGTAATGATTTCCATATAAAATGAATTGTTCAGACAGTTTTAAAACTCGTTTTCACTTAAGGTCAACGGAAATGACCTATTTGCTGGTCAAGCTGGGTTGATAACCCCATTCTTGAATCAAGGATAAAAGATCATATAAATGACTCTCTTCTTGTACCCAAATGCGAACTTGCACCCCTTCTCTTTCGGTATAGGTATGCAGTAATTCGGGCTTATGGTTCCAATCTACATAAGGAGCTGTAGCCAATTGATCGAGCAGATGTACGGGATTCTTCACCGTCTTTTCCTCTCCTTGGCCCTCGATATATAACTGAAAGACTCCACCAATCTCTTCACCTGCTAATAAGGTGTAGCCACTGGCTTGGATTTGGGAATAGTAGAGACTATGTAAACCCTCACTGGTTTCGACCTGTAGTCCAAGCCTGCCAGCTTGCGCTACGATCCCTTCCACATTGCCTGTCCGCATTCGCTTTCCACGGAGATTTGGAGTGTCGAAAAGGATAATCCGACCACTAATGTAATTCCTAAGATGGGAAAATCCAGTCAGTAGCAGAAAGGCAATCAGAATGCCATGCAAAATGGGATTAATGAGAATGAAAGCTCCTACTAGAAGAAAAAGAGCAATCGGTTCATAGATCAGCAAAGTCTGCCGAATTCTACCTATGACGCGTTCCTGCCATCGTCCAAGGATGCTGGTGCGTCGAGATAGTCGATAGGCGGCCTGCAAAATGAAGTATAAACCAAGTAGGGCTATACTCAAGGTCAAGAAGCCTGTCCAAGTAAATTGATTAAGTACAGATGGATCCATATATTTTCTTACCCTAAGAGGTATTTTTTCTGTTCCAATAAAAGACCAATATCATTAGCCACTAAGTCGTTAATCTCTAGCCAGCCATCAATATGCCGAATCAACAGCCCCACACTAATCAATCGCTGTAAAATGCCGCTGTATTTTTCCTTAAAAGCGGGACCAAACTGTTTGCGCAGACGGTATTCATTCATGCGTTTTTCAATGGTCAAGGTGCGGAGTAGGAGGGCATTCTCGGGCGTGATGAAGTCCGGTAAAATATAATTGCTGATAGCGGATCGGATGACTCGATCATCATCAACTTTTTGAGTAGAAAGGGCCCATAAATTTAGGGCTTCTCCCACATTGTTTCTAGCCAACTTGATCGTGCGATTCACCATCTTCTTGAACTGCTGAGCGTTGACTTCTTCGCCATCTTCTTGCACCAGGATTTTATGGGTAGCACCGTGGCGGATTAGTATGGCCTCGCGAATTTCATCCTGACTCATACGATCTAGTTGAATGCTGGCCTGAAATACCCGGCTGACATCATGTACCAAATCCAATTGTGCCTTCTTCCACTGACTGGTTCCTACTAGGAAGAACAGCCGACGTGAATAACTATCGATATGCTGATAGAGTTTCCTCAGGTTTTGATTCAGCCAGAAATTGGCATCTCCCCAGACTTCCAGATCATCGATCCATACTAGCATTGGGGTGTTGAGAGTATATTTTTGAATGAAATCCAATGCCTCACCTAAATCAAAAGAGGTAGCAAAGCGCCGACCTTTGACATGTATGACGGAATTGGGCGCCAGTCGAATCGTATTTTGTGGGAAATAGCGATTGGCGATTAATTCTCCAAACAGAGACTTGCCGGAAAAACGCCGTCCACTTAACAAAACCGAACCACGAAATCCTGCCTTCCATTGGGCAATCAGTTTTTCCATGTGCTGTAATTCCTGCTCCCTACCTACCCAAAAGGACTCGCCAATATAGCCTTTGGTCAAGAAAATGCTATTGTATTGCTGATTGGCATCATCTCCTTGTCGGCTTTCGATGAGTCGGACAATTTTCTCGGAGGTACTCAATGATTCCTCCTGCTCTATCGCCGTCTTGAAACGCTGAATGACACTTAGCTTTTGTCTTATCCAGTGGTTAGCGCGTTGCCAAACTTCGTTTTGGTTGAGTCTAAACTGTTTGAGCGTAGATTGTAGCGGGATGGGAAGAAACCCCTGTTTTTGATTGTAGATGGCCGTCAACTTGAAATCGTGCTCTAAACGCTCCCGGATTAGATTTTCTAGCTGCTGCATATCAGACTGCCATCCGCTGGTTTCCTGTAAGAAACCCTCCAAAGGAACGGTTATCCCCTCTTTATCTGTTGCTCTCTGCGGAACCTCTCCTTGCTCATTGGCCAACAGTAATACGCGATTCCTGATGTTGACGAACGACATCTTGAGATTATTCTTGATGTTCGCGCTTAATTCCCAAACCTCATACAGCAAGGGAAGAATTTCTGATTCTAGCCAGGCTCGAGTGGCGCGCTGGAAGTTGATTTCTTTGTATTGCAGTACACCACCGATCGGCTGGAAGGGAACTAGCATTTTTTCTTCCAGAGCACTGAGTTTTTCATCTAGCTCTATACCAAAATCGCCCGCATAATTTTGGGGTTCGATTACCTCTTCTTGCTCCTTGAGGTGTGGCGCAATTCGCCGTAAGTTTTGATCGAGATTTTCTTGAATAAAGAGAATATTGCCTTCCGCCAATTGACGCGCCTCGTCAAACTCTTGTTGACATCCTAAAAGGGTATGCTCAATGAGTTGCTTCACCTCTCGGAATTGGGTTGAGGTTTGATTCAAGGCCTCAAATTGATGGAGTAATTCCTCACATTGCTTCGGAATCTCTTGTATTTGAGTCTTATAGGTCGGCCAGGGGTTGTGCTGAAGAGACCAGGTAGCTATCTGCTTTTGCATGGTCCCTTTGCCACTCTTAATGTTGACCGTTTCTCGATCAATATAATCCAGTAGCTCTTGTGCAGCCTGCTGAGCCGTTTGTTGGGCGGATGCTCGTAGTTCCTGTAGAGCCTTTTCTTCAAACTCCCCATTGTTGACCAGGATGTAACCTTTCTTGAATTCAAAAAGTGTATCCCGCCAAAAGATCATAAAGGATTTCGCTAATGCAGCCCAGGCGTAATTGTTGACATAGTGCGGCAATACATGCCGATTTTCCTTCGAGGAAGGATTCGACAGATAGTCATAACTCTCGTCCCCTTTAGCGGTAATCAACTGAAAGATCTCCTCTGACTCCGTGGCTAAAGCTTGGATGAAGAGTTCTGATCTAGAGGCTTGCCAAACTTCTTCTACGATCTGAGGTAAACGGGATTCCAGTGTTGGAATAGTTTGTTCCAATTGCTCCATATCTTCCATTTCTATATCCTTAGGAATGAGGGATGAATAAGATGCACAATTAGGCACAATATTTTTGCTTCAGACAAGGCGACAAAAGCCGGTTATAGCCTAGCTAAATGAGCTTTTTGTCAACGCAGTATGGAGAAAAAAGATCAAGCATCATTGTATTTTTTATGTAGCCCTCATTTCTTAAAGACTGGAAAATAAAGTTTAGTCACAAGAAACGAGCAAATTATAGGTAAAAATCCCTACGCATTCACACTTGGGATAAAAAAAACGATTACGCTGGTTGGAATTTTTGAGGGCTATTTGTGATAATGTGAATTAGAAGTAAATACTAATGAAAATAGAAGGATCCAACCCCAGGTGAATGGTTGTTTGAAAGAAAATATAGTTCAAAAAATATCCCCACTGCTTTAGTAGCTTTTGTGCTTAGCCATATAGACGAAAGAGACGGGACTAAGAGGGGGAAAGCCTTTTACTAAAAGGCTAACATTAAAACTTAAGAATTGTCAGAGAACCAATGTATCTTCGCGCGAATTCAGCGATTTTCGATATGAAGAAGGCATTATATTGGATCAACACGGTTATCTTCTTGCTAGGGTTCTTTGTCGTCTTATTGATCTTTCACCCTTTGCAAATACTAGGGAAAGCTATTGGTTATCAGGCGCATAAACGAATAGTTGACAGCATGTTGTGGTGGATCAATAAGAGTTTATTCCTAAATGGAACCTACGTAAGATTTAGCAAAAAGAATAGCAGTCCGATCCCTACCGATCGCCCCTTGATCATCGTGAGTAACCATCAGAGTATGTTTGATATTCCCGCTATCGGATGGTTGCTGCGCAAGAATCATCCCAAGTATGTGGCTAAGAAGAGCCTGCAATATGGGATCCCAAGCATCAGTTACAATATTAGAAATGGAGGATCTGTGACGATTGATCGAAAAGATTCCCGGCAAGCCCTCCTGGCCCTGGAGGATTTTGGAAAGTATATTCAGGAAAATAAGTTTGCTGCCTGTATTTTCCCCGAAGGAACTCGATCTAGAGATGGAAAATTGAGGCCGTTTAAAGGATTGGGCTTGATGAAGTTACTGAAGACGATTCCAGATGCTTTAGTTGTACCTGTTGCCGTGGAAGGTTTTTGGCCCATCGAAAGGTATCGATTGAAACCCGTCCCCTTTGCTCCCAACTTACGCTGCACCTTGTTGGAGCCGATTGAGCGGGACCTTAGTGACAAAGAGATTGTCAAGTTGGTGGAAGAACGTATCAAGGCCGTAGCCGAAGCAAATCTTTAGAATCGTCTACAAACAAAACATGCTGGTGAAAACTTCACCAGCATGCGATTTAAGTTACCTACTTACTCAACAAATAATTCTTTTACAAGTCGGGCTGAGGGGTCATTCTCAAATAAGGCTTAATGATTTGGTGACCTTTGGGAAAACGCTGCGGTACATCTTCAGTCGCGATTGATGGAGAAATAACCACATCCTCTCCATGCTGCCAATCGGCTGGTGTAGCCACACTGTGGTAAGCGGTTAACTGTAAACTATCAATGACTCTCAAAATCTCCTGAAAATTGCGACCCGTTGAAGGGGGATAAGTCAAGGTTAACTTGATCTTTTTGTCTGGGCCGATCACAAACACAGTTCTAACTGTAGTTTTTTCAGTCACATTGGGATGGATCATATCGTACAATTGTGCGACTTCCCGGCTTTCGTCAGCAATGATGGGGAAATTCATCTGTACGCTTTGTGTCTCTTCAATATCCTTGATCCATGCTTGGTGAGAGTTCAAAGGATCTACACTAACTGCTAATGCTTTCACATTCCTTTTGTCAAATTCAGCTTTCAAAGCTGCGGTTTTCCCTAATTCTGTGGTACATACGGGGGTGAAATCGGCCGGATGGGAGAACAAAAGCCCCCAGCCATCACCGAGCCATTCGTGGAATTCTATGGTTCCCGCTGTTGTAACTGCGGTAAAGTCGGGAGCCACATCTCCAAGTCTCAATGCCATGTCATTTGGTTTTGGTTAAAAATTTTCTTTAGCAGTAATGGCTCCACAAATGTCAAGAAGTTTTCCCTTCACGACTAGCCGGAAAACTTCCAAAGGAAAAATTAGTGGTTTACCACCGGTTTTCTTTTTCATGAACTCCGTAACTTTGGAAAAGGAATGAGGGATAAATAAAACAGTGTATTTTTTATTTATGCTTCATTTCTAAGCCTTTTAAAACATAGAAATGATTCGCTTACTCATAGTAGACGATCACCCAATCGTGATTAGTGGATTGCAAAACGCTCTGGGTGAACAAGGAGATATTAAGATCGCAGGGCACGTATTGAATGCCAAAGATGCCTTGGCGTGGTTAGGGGATAATGAAGCAGATGTGATACTGTTGGATATTGGTCTCCCTGATATGGATGGGATTGACCTTTGTAAACAAATGCATAAGCAATTTCCTGAACCTAAGATCATCGGCTTGACTACCTATGGTCAAGTTAGTTTTATCACTAGTATGCTCCGCAATGGAGCAAAGGGTTATCTATACAAAAATACCTCGGAACAAGAACTGGCAACAGCTATTCGCACCGTCCATAGTGGTGGCCAATACCTATCTGCGGAGGTCAACGATAAGTTAATTGCCAAAGCTACCCGGTCTTTACCCAAAAATGGCCAACTCATTCCAAAACTCACTAGACGTGAAAAGGAAGTACTGGAATTGATCATGGCCGAAAGTACGAACCAAGAAATCGCAGATACTTTATTCCTGTCCATTAGTACCGTAGAAACACATCGCATGAATCTTTGTGCCAAACTGGGCGCTAGAAATACTGCCGGTTTGGTAAAGAATGCTATCAAGTTAGGATTGGCCTAAAAAGAAAACGCCAATCCTTATCCAACGCTTCCTTTGACTACAACTCAATCCTAAAGCCCCCAGGGCTATACCTGACGCTATTACTGCTGCTTGACGGAATATTGTCCGTTTAAAGCCTACTCATTCTGTTGCCAAAGTGCAGACAGAAATCCTTAACAACTCAAAACTCAACTCATGTTATTTCAGCAGACCGTCCGCCGTTCCCTTTCATCCCATTTCGCGCTAGGGCTAGCCCTGGTGCTAATGATGTCCGCCTGTGCTTCGCAAGAGGAAACACAGGAGACTAAAATTTTCGATAATGAAATCGTGATAGATCTAAACCAATTGACCTATTCTATCGCCAATGAACACGATCAGTTCTACAGCTTCATCGGAGTCCGCGCGCTGGCGATGGTACATCTAGCCCTCCATGATGCCTTCAATGCCATCACACCAGAGTTCGCCCCCTACACATTCGAAGGAGGGGCCTCCATGGCGGACCCAATCGCTGCCGCTGCCACTGCCACCCAGCTCATTTTGGAAAAGGCCTATCCCGCTAGGAAGGATACGATTTCAATGGTCTGTACTAAATGGTTAGATCAAGTGGAAGAAGGAGAGGCAAAAGCTGCAGGAGTACAATTGGGTAAATCGGTAGCTACCCAACTCATCACCTTACGCGAAGGAGATGGTCACGAAAAACAAGGCGACTACACCCCGATGACTAAGCCAGGCGATTATCAGTATACCCCTGGCTTTGATTATGTATGGAAGCCCGATTTCTCCTATGCTAAACCTTTTACCCTAGATTCTATAACTCAATTTCGATCTCCCTTGCCTCCCTCTTTTGAGAGTGAAATCTATCTGCAGTCTTTCGAGGAAGTCAAAACCTATGGCAGAAAAGGTAGCGAAGAACGCTCGGTGGAGCAGACGCATATCGGGCATTGGTGGGCTGAATTTGGTGAGCATAGTTGGAATCGCATTGGCAGAATCACGGCAGTTGAGCGGAAATTATCGCTGAGAGAAACTGCCCGCCTATTTGCCTTGCTGAATATGAATTTATATGATTTGTATCTGGTTTCCTTCGATAGTAAATATAATTATGATACCTGGCGCCCCTATACGGCTATCAGAGCGGCTGAGCGAGACAATAACCCCAAAACGCTTGCAGATCCGCAATGGGAGCCGGAGATGGTCACTCCCCCTTGGCCTGAATATCCTTCCGCCCATGCCGCTGTTGGCGCTGCCGGAGCTGAAATTGTAAGCGAGGTGTATGGTACAATAAACGTCTCCTTCACCATGACGTCCGTCACGGCAGAACCTCCGGGGGCAGAACGTTCTTATACCAATTTGGATACCGTAGCAAATCATTGTGCCGCATCGCGGATTTGGAATGGCTATCATTTTCGCTTTGCCACGGAGGAGGGCAAAAAACAGGGCCGTCAGCTCGCCCAGTTTGTGGTGAGCAAGTTCTTGGTTCCGCTAGATCAGGGAGAAGAGGAAGAGCTTTCTCATAATTAGTACCTGTAGACAACTTATTTTGCGGACAGGCTGTTACTTTTGCAGAGGTTAAAACCCTGCTATATGCTGAGTAAAATGAAACAGTTGAAGGGGCACAATGGCTCCATTTTTGCCTTAACTACAAATGATACGGAACGATACTTCCTTTCTGGAGCAGGGGATGGTTGGGTAGTACGTTGGGACTTAGATAATCCTGATCCCGGAAAGCTAGTGGCGAAAGTGGAGACGCAAATCTTTGCCCTTCAGTATCTAGCCTCTGAAAACAAAGTGGTAGTTGGTAATATGAATGGTGGGGTACATTGGGTAGATTTAGACCGTCCCGATGATACAATCAATATCGCTCATCATAAGAAAGGGGTATTTGCCATTATGGAATTGGGTACGCATGTGTTGACCGCTGGCGGGCAGGGTTTGTTGACGCGTTGGGAAAAAGCATCAGGACGGAGTATAGACAGTTTGAAGGTTAGCCATCAGAGTCTGCGAGCTATGGCTTATAATCCGCATCGACAGGAGCTGGCTGTCGGTGCTAGCGATCATGCCATTTATATTCTGGATGCTGAAAGTTTAACGGTAAAACAGACCCTACTTAATGCACATGAAAATTCTGTATTTGCCTTGGCTTACAGCCCGGATGGGGAACTTCTATTTAGTGGTGGCCGTGATGCCCATTTGAAGGTTTGGGATACCAAGGCGGCCTATATACAGTTGTCTAGTCAACCGGCGCATATGTATACGATCAATAAAATCGTGTTTCATCCCAATGGTCGCTACTTGGCGACGGCGAGCCGAGACAAGAACATCAAGATTTGGGATGCGCAGAGCTTTCGGCTTTTAAAAGTGCTGGAATCTTATCGAGATAACGGTCATTTAAATTCAGTCAATACTTTGCTGTGGTCCGCTCACAGAAATTGTCTCATTAGCGGGAGTGATGACCGGAGTTTGATCCTGTGGGAAGGATTGTAAACTTGCTGTTATTCTGATCTTAACTGCCCATCATCATCGATCTTGACGTGACCCCAGCGACGTCCCGTCTGGATTTGGTAGATCGTATTTTCTTTCACACCAAAGATTTTAGCCAGCACTTTTCGTTTTGTTTTTCCTTCCTTGAGGGCCTTCTTCAAGATCTTTACCTTGGTTTCCGTGAGCTTGTCTTGACTAGTTCGGGTTCGTTCTTTTTTCCGGAAAGGACTAGCCAAATTGTGGGCGTGCCATTCTTCTCGAGTCACCCATTTTAGGTTTCCAGAATAGTTGTTCCCTTTGTTGTAATCTTTGTGGATGATATGGGATTTTTCTTCCGACTGGCCTGGAACAAAATGTTCCGCAACGAACTTATGAATCATAATGACAGCGACAGTATTGTCCTTCATCTTTTGATTTAAAGTACGCAATCCCCCTCGTACAGTAGCGCCTTTGACTAGACGCTCCGTGCCGGTTGTTTTTTGAATGCTCTTAATCCGACCGAAGTTCGAGATTCTGTAGTGGCAGGTTTTGGTTTCCTTTCCGAAGTCAACCTCCTTCCACTCTTCATTGAAGTGTGACTTAACTTTTGGAATACTCATTTTACAACTAGATTTTCCTATTAAAGCCACCTAGTGATCTAATTCATGATAAGCATTAGAAAACACTGAATGGCTGCATTGTATGTGATCGAAAGACGGATCTTCCCTGGTTGAGTTTTTGCTATAATGTGTTGGTGAGGATAAAGGTCAACTGGTTTTAACAGAGCCTAGTAGCTAGTATTGGGGTTCTGTGGTATTGTTGACAGGATCCCTCCAGAGGGTAGCAAGTAGGAGGACGTGGATTTGATTCCTAGGTTTTGACCTTTTCTTTTCTATTAATCTAAAAATATAAACTACGTAGCGGATGCTATAACTATTTTACTTCCAAAGGAGCGGCGCTGGGGGGAAGATCCACTACTTTATTACAATTTAAGTCATTCTATTTACATTTTCAAGCCCTAGCGTACCTACATTTTGAAGCATTTCTACAATTTGGGCGTATTTGACTACCGACACATATCCTGTAATTTGTTCACTGTCCGCCAATTGCGGGTGGTCGCCTGTACTTTTAATTTCTTTTCAAAAAAGTTATTATTCATTTTAGCTCTACCATAACCAGAAGGCGAGAAGAAGTAAATGTGTTTATTGACCAATACGAAAGCTTCTGGATAGTAGTCTTCTTGCTGAAGTTGATGCTGTAGATCCGGGGCGGGGCGGGCAGATAGGAAGGTGACGTATAGCCGTTTGGGGTCTTTTTCTGGAAGAAAAGGATTACTAGCCAACACGATATCTATGTCTGCTGGGGCCAGCACCATTACAGGGACATCAAATCCGTATTCCGATTGAATGCCCTTATGGATGCGTTCTGCAATACGTTCCGGGTCTGTTTCCGCATCTTGTAAGACTATATTGCCACTCTGTATATAAGTTTGGACCTCAGAGAATCCCCAGCTAGCTAGATGTGTACGGAGCTCGGCCATCTTAATCTTCTTTTGGCCACTCACATTAATCCCTCTTAGTAAGGCGATATAAGTCTTCATGCAAGTTTGTAATTAATAGCCAAAAACTTCCTCCATGCTTAACTGGCGCAAAGCGCCAAAGGAACCTAAATACTCCAAATCAATGTGCTTTTGATCACCAAGTACCATAAAGCTGTAATGGCGACCTTTGACATGTTGTTTCTGAAATTCAATCAGTTGTTCTAAACTAGCTTCCTGCAATCTTTGGTACAGCAATTTATCCATGTCTTCTTTCACGCCCAAGTCCTTTAACTTTTTGGACTCCCAATACAACTGGGAGGAAGAAATGCGACTGCTTTCTATACGTTTCAAAATGGACAGGCGCGCATTCTCCATCGTATTCTCAATCGCTGGCATGTCTTCCAGTATCTTGAGCAGATAGGGAATGGCATCCGGTAGCTTATCGGGTTGAGTTCCAAGATAGGCCTGGAGATAATGGGCCCAGTTTTTCTTTTTGGGAGCCGTGTATAAAGCATAGGTCGAGTAAGCCAATGCCCTCGACTCTCTGATTTCTTGAAAAACAATGCTAGAAAGCCCATAGCCAAAGTACTCATTAAACCAATCTCGCATCAGGGCCTCTTCCAGATTGAAGTTGGGCGTTCCCCTAGAGACCAACAGTACATCGGCCTGCACCTGGGGGAAGTCTAAAAACAAGACTTCGTTTTGGGTGGTGGCTAGCTGCTCATAGGTCTT
>JAHQWA010000253.1 GCA_019634045.1 Saprospiraceae bacterium | reverse complement strand
ATTTGGAGGAATTGTACCCTTTGATTTCGTGGTAGATGGTAAAGAATTTGCTTGGCGAGCCGGATCAAATCAACGGACAACCATTGAGTTTGCGCACGACGTGGAAATCAATGAGAGGCCTTTGAAAGCGGGTAAATATGGGCTGGTAGTGCTTGTCTCAGAACAGGATTGGACCTTTGTATTTACCAACGATTTTAGCTGGGGAGCCTTCCAATACGAACCTTCTCAAGATGTGTTGCGAGTAAAGGTGGATGTGAAAAAAGCACCTTCTCAAGAATGCTTGAGTTATGACTTTACTAATCCACAGGCAGAATCACTCGATGTCTCCCTACATTGGACGGATGTTGAGGCCACCTTCAAGGTATCAACTGATGTATCAAAAAATATTATAGCGGACCTACTTGCCAAAGAAGCACTTGCCTTCAATGATTACCTCATTCTGGCAGAAGAGTATAGAGCAAGAGGTGAACAAGAGGCTGCCTGGGAGCACTTGCAGCAAGCTACAGCGAACTTGGAAGAGCAAGAGGTTCCACAGCATGAGCAGTTTTCTTACCATATTCTCCTGGGGGAGATGAGGCTTGCGAGGGGAGATCAGTCAGGTCAACAGTTATTGGATGAAACGATAGCATCCGCGCAAGGATTTAATATGTATTACTACGGCCTCAACACTTTACTGGTAAAGCAGGATAAGCAGCGTGCGCATCAATTGCTATTACAGAATAGCAAAGATCACCCGGAACAATGGCAGGCCTTCTTGGCTTTAGGAGAATATTATCTGGCGGATGGTAATCAAAGAAAGGTTGTTGATAATTTTAAAAAGGCTTTTGAGCTGGCACCGGAAAACTGGAAGAACTACGCTAGGTATTTATACCTACAGAATAAAGTCCGTTTGGAGCGAGAGGATAATGAATAGATTATGCCTTAGGCTGCTCCTGAATGGATCTGTTTCCCCCCCGGAGCATTCCTCACGGCTGAGTTGTTTTCGAGGAACCATACTAATGGACTAAGCCCTTATTCTTTTTCCGAAAACATTTCCTCTAACTCAAGGCTAGTTTTGCGCAATTTGGTCCGACAATACTGGATCAATTCACTGGCCTTGCCCACTTCTTCTGATAGTTGGTCGATACTGATATTGCCTTCTTGGAGAGCATTCACAATGGCTTTGATTTCTGCTAATGACTCGTCGTAAGTCTTCATAAGATTAGTGTATTTTGCCGTTTACTGATCCATCTTTAAACCGGATCTCGATTTCATCTTCTGGGGAGAGTTCTGTTTTGGATTGAATCACTTTCCCTTCCTTCATCGTTAGAGAATAGCCGCGAGCTAGTGTCGCATCTAGGTCTAGCAAGCCCAGGACTTGAGACAATTGATCTAAAATTGTTTGCTCCTGCTCTAATTTGATCTTGCTTAGCGGGTTCAGCAATTGTTCAAGATGTTGTAATTCACTAGCTAGCTGCTGCAATTGGTTATTAGATGCCATTTGGAGCATTTGCTGGTATTTCATTAGCTCATTCCCTGCCTGCTGTAATTCCAATTGACTAATCTGATTCAGCTGCTGCGCCAACTGCATTAACTCGCCTTCGAATAAAGCATTGTGCTGGACCAGATTTTCTGCTACTGCTGTCGGCGTCTTTAGGCTTTGATAGGCTACCATATCAGCCACCGTTTCATCAATATCGTGCCCGATTCCTGTGAGGATAGGGATTGGACAATCCGCCAGGGCTGCGCACAACTCATAATCATTAAAGGCTTGTAGATCCAAGCGCGCGCCTCCCCCCCGGATGATCACCACGGCATCATATAAATGCTCTCTTTTTGTAATCTTCCTCAGTTGGGTTCGCATCTCTTCACTCACTCGATCGCCTTGCATCGCCGTGGGGAAAAGATCTAGTTGGAAATGATATTGGAATGGGTTGAATCGAACTTGATTTTCAAAATCTTGCAAACCAGCGGCAGTAGGAGAGGAGAGGACGGCAATTCTTTGCAGGACAGTTGGCAATTCCAATTGTGCGTTTTGATGCATCTTACCCTCTTCCTCTAGGCGTTCAATCGTCTGTTGCCGTTTTAGGGCAAGCTTACCTAGGGTATAAGTGGGGTCAACATCCTCAATCACCATTTTCAGACCATAGCGCTCATGGAAGCTCACTCGAACTTGCACCTTCACTTCCAATCCCTCTTGCAAGATATCTACTAGTTTTTTGCCAATCTTCTTTCTGAGTTGCCGATAATTTGGGCCCCAAAGGGCAGCTTCCGTTCTAGCTATGATGGTATCCTCTTCTTCCGATTTTTGTACGAGCTCTAAAAAGTAATTCCCTCTAGACTCATTAAATTGAGCAATCTCACAAGTTACCCATACCGCATCTGGCAAATTGAGCGCCAGTATCCGTCGGATGTACTCATTGAGTTCGAAAAGGGAATAAGTCTGCAATGGCTTCGTCTTTTTGAATGAATTTATTTTATACGATTACATTTCGAGCCTGACCTGCTAGAAAGGCTTCGATATTGGCTTTCGTTTCGAGCATGAGCCGCTTTCTGGCCGCTTGGCTCGCCCAGGCGATGTGAGGGGTAATAATACAATTGGGGAGGCCAAATAAGGGATGGTCTGCTGCTGGAGGTTCCGTAGATAGCACATCCAGCGCAGCTCCTCGAATTGTGCCTTCGGCTAATGCCCGTTTTAGATCAGTTTCGTTAACAAGTCCTCCTCTTCCGGTATTGATCAAGATGGCGGAGGATTTCATTTTCCGCAATAAACTCGAATTGACAAAGCCTGTATTCTGCTCAGAAAGAGGAGCGTGTAAAGTTACGAAGTCACTCCGCTCGAAGAGCTCTTCAACGCCGACAAACTCCACTCCTATTCGAGCATCTCTTTCTGGATGTTTATGATGAGAAAGTACCTTCATCCCAAAGGCCAAGGCAATTTGTGCCACGCTCTGCCCAATTTTACCTAATCCATAGATGCCCATTGTTTTGCCTTGCAACTCATAGAGGGTGTCTAAGGTATAGCAAAAGTTATCTTGACTCGACCATTCTCCTTTTTGCACACTCACATGATGTTGCCACACCTGATTCGTGAAACTGAAGATCATGGCAAATACGTGCTGGGCGACCGTATGAGAACCGTATCCTCTGACATTACAAACCGTAATTCCTAGCTCTTTCGCGGCTTCTACTTCGATATTATTGTAGCCGGTAGCCGTCAAGGTAATCAGCTTTAACTCGGGTAGTTGCTCCATCAAAGCACTATTGATCGGTGCTTTATTCACCACCAACACCTCCTTACCTTTAGACCGCTCTTGTAAAACCTCACTGGCGCTATGGTCGTATACCTGAACCTCACCCAAAGCATGTAAAACCTGCCAATCCAGGTCTCCTGGATTCAGGGTATAGCCATCAAGGACGGCAATTTGTAGCGCTTGAGTCATAGGTGGTTCGTTTTGTTGTCGAGCTAAGAATTGGTAGGCTTTGATTAGGAGCCTTCCATAGCTTACCGAAGTTTAGCTTTACTCAAAAGACTTGCGTACTTCTTCCGGGATGATCTGAGATAAGATCATCTGCTGTTCTGCGTTGTTCTCTAGAAATTTCCATTCCTGAGTTTTCAGGGGCGCAATGGCATATAAATTCTTGTCAGCTTTGATGAGAAAACTCTTTTCTTCCTTATTGAAGGTGACATTTTCTGCGCCATAGGTAGTTTCAAAGGAAGTTTTCATATAGTTCATGACATTTTCATCACTGAAACTTGGTCCTGAAAACTTCATTCCTAATTCCATGGCATAGTTGATGTTTACAAAGTGCTTGTCCTTCGTGTCAACTTGTCCAATGAAATCTACGACCTCAAATTTCCCCATGTTGATTTCCATTCCTTCCGCCTCCATTTGTTCAAAAAGCATGGCCATTTGCTCCTTGGGTACCAGATTAAAAAGGGAGTCATAGGTCAGGTCTAATACCCCCATCCAATCCTTTTGGGCAGTAGCATTAAAAAAGAGCGCAATGCGTTCATTAATGGGTTGTTTAAAGGATTCTTCTACTTTGACCTGTGCGCTCAAGTTATTTACTGAGATAGCCGCAATCAGGCATAAGGTGAGCATTAATTTGTTCATTTTCATATTGATTTTGCTGGCAAAGATAATTCCTTCCTGGACAATTGCTATTGCAGGAGTTTAAATTGCAGAAAGCCTTTCGTTAAAGTGTCTTTAGGTATTCCACAACTGCTTTTCTTTCGTCACTGCTAAATTTATCTCCAAAATCGTGCCCTTTATTGCTATAGCCCGGGAGGTCGGTATTGAATGACCAGTTTCCTTCGGGCTTTTCCTGGGCCTGGTAGACCCAACCGACATGTGTAAAATCATAAGCAGAGTTTACCCCCCTACGACTCCAATACCTTGGTCGTGCTTTGCTATTGAGTACGGCATCTAGATTGGGAACGGAACCATTGTGGAAGTAGGGCGCGGTAGCCCAAACTCCGTCCAAAGGAGGAGCCATGTAAGCCAATTCTGGCTCAAAGTAGGACCGCGGGCTGGAGTTGGCAAACCAGCTCTTATTGTACCATTCCACGATGCCGGAGGTGTAGGCGTATTTGGCATATAGGGGGTCGGTCTTTACTTCTTCTAGGGCCACCAATTTATTGGGATAGCTTTCTTCCGCCCCATAGGTGCCGTGGCAACTGCTACAGGTTTGCTCAAAGAGAATTTCTCCGGCCGCTACTAGCTCTTGATTGACCGCTTTGGGGTAGCTGGGCGGTTCCAACGATCGCAGCCAGGCTAAAACATCTTTGAATCCGTTGACGGCTTTACGCGCCGCCGCGCTATCCGGAATACCAAGTACGGAAGCCTGGAATAAGAGCTTGGTGAAGTCACCTCTGCCGATCCCGTTATAGTAGAGTGCATTTTTCTTTTTCACATGCCACAAAGCAGGAACATCGGTTGCGATGGGGTATTTGTTCATCTCATAATTGGGGGCTTTTACATAGGTAAGATCCACCGGATCGCGATGCATCATGCACGCCTCCGCCAAC
The DNA here is from genome assembly GCA_019634045.1 of Saprospiraceae bacterium. Lineage (GTDB taxonomy): Bacteria > Bacteroidota > Bacteroidia > Chitinophagales > Saprospiraceae > DT-111. Next base: position 26,373 of record JAHQWA010000253.1, on the reverse strand, counting down.
CGAAAAGCAGGATTGGCTCCTGCTTGATTGGTTTTAATATGAGGCGCCATCTCCCTGAAGTACTTGCCGAAAGCTTCATAGGCTTGGTACTCCGCAGCTGACTTCTTGTATTTCAGATTCATCCCAAAATTCATCAACCTGGCCATGGTACTGAGGTTTCGACGGAAGTCTGAAAAGCTATTACCCATGCCGATCACGATCTCTCCTTGGAAAGGGCTAGCATGGCAGGTTAAACAGTTTCCGTTGACCACTTTCACTCCATTGGGGGCTCTGAAGGCGGTTACGGCATAGGGGACTCTTTCATTCAAGCCCTTTCTCCCCAACACGGTGTCTGGTTCCTTCAAGAGCTGGCGTTTGAATAAGCCATAGGGGACCCCAGAGCCAATGTAATCGCCATTGACTAGGAAATCGAATCCAGCTTCAGGGTCTCCATCAAGCTGCTGCTTGCTGGGCGGAATCTTGACGACTTTGTATGGGAGGCTGCCCTCAGCTTGCGGAAGGTTTTTGTAGGTATTACAGGCCAGCAGAAAGAGGATGGCAAACAGCGTTAGCGTTAAGCGAGTTTTCATGTCTTGAGCATTTTGATAGGAATCAAAATCTATTGTGGTTCAGAATTACTTGGGATAGATGGTACTTTGCAAAACAAGCCAACTTGTAGAAAGTTCTTCAATTATCAACCAATAAGTCATTAGCGGTAAGGGGGCTGAAGCTATCTCTTTTAGGTATGGATGAGCTATAGACTGCATCAGGCCAGACCAGAGGATTGGGCGATTATATTTGTTCTCGGATTCGCTCGGCCATGTCCTCCATCTTTTTCTCTTTAGCTAATACCTGATCGATAATGACTAAGTTAGTGAAGTAGTTGTCAGGATCAAAGCTCTTTAGGTAAGACTCATTAAAGTAGAAGTGCAGGTCCTCAAAGGGTGCGCATTGGTAGAGCATGAAAGCTTCTTCGTGGACATCAAAAACACAAAGCAAGAAGTAATGATTTGATTGCTCCGGCAAGCAATTTAACATGATGGGATAATCAAAGTACTGAGCTCGCCAAAAGCCGAAAAGATTGGCTTCAAAAAGCGGGTAGTATTGGATTTTGCAATGATTATCTCCCTTATGTAAGGCATGTTCCAGTTGCCCAAGCTGATTTCGCATTTTAGTCAGCGGAATGTCCTGCGGATGCAAACTGGCGAAATCTTGCCAGGTGTAGGAGCGGAGATCATAGTATTCCACTTCCCCGATCCGCAGCTTGTAGTCAAAACGGGGATAACCAGGTACAATATAACCTGGATAATAATAGGGTAGGTCTTTTTCCATGCAGAAGGATATCTCCATCAGCATAGTATAAAAGCCCAAACTATTTTTTTGGTAGTCTGGATCATAAATGCCCATAATACTTGCTACGCTGTCTCTCCCTTGATCAAAGAAACTTGCAGCAATAAGGCGATTATCCTTGTAAACGGAAACCTCGAAGGTATCATAGATATTAAAATCCTCCCCATCCAAGAGAGAATCCTTTAGACTTGGCGCCAGCACCCCCCTAAAAGATGCCTTATACTTCTGATATAGATGTTCTTTCTCCGAATCAATAAAGGCCCTCCGAATCTCCGTATGGAATTCCGACTGGTTATTGCGGATGATCTTGCGTAAGCTTTTGCGAAAGCTATATCCTTCCAAAGAAAGGCGGATCCAAATAGCCGAAAAGAACTGATGATTGAAACAAAGAAAATGCGTAGTAAAGATCGTTTGCCCCATGCGGTACCACCCTCGTGCCAAGTAGGCGTCGAGTTCTTCAGGAACCATCATGTCTGGATAGTGTTTTTCAGCAAACATCTCGTCTCAAGATAGGATCAATACAAGGCGGTAAATTATGTCTTAGCCCCATATAATGCAAGTTTTACCTAGGAAAATACAGGATTCTTTACGACGCTTTTTCCTAAAGGATTCCATATAATTCGCCTCCTTTCGCAAATAATCGATCAACTTTATTACTTATCGCCTTGTCTGTGATCAAAGGTGGTGCATGATGCGGCTTGATTCGAGCATCGATCACCAAGGGCCCAGTACACCCCCAGTGCTTGTGGGTCACCGAACTACCTACTCCATACATATCGTGGGATGGATTAGCTCGGGTAAAGCTCGCCCAAAGGAAATTATTTAGTGTTTCACTTAAGAATTGACTGTCATCACAAACGATCAGCAGAGGAATGTTTGCCCAATCATAGCGTTCCAATTGTTGGACTAAAGTATCCATTTCCTTGCCGGGTTGGTTGGGGTCAAAGGCGGGGCCTTCGATAGCCAAGATACCAGCTTGGACAAAACGGGGCGATTGGAAGCCAGCCGGTAATCGCAAGTCTTTGGGCAGTTCAGCCCCTAGTTCTCTGAGCTTCGGTCCATGACAGGCCACGACAACTTTCGATCCCGCATTCCAGCCAGAGCCTGAGTAGTCCAAGGTATCAATGGTAGTATTGGTTTGAAAGTGTAAATCCCTCCTCCAATCCACTCGCTCTAGCAAGTGTTGGAAGAAAGCAGGAATATCGTGTGCATTTAAATTCGGATGATCATTCGATGCCGCAATAAATAGAAATTTGGCCAAGGAGGTCTGTCCGGTACCCAAAATCCGATTGGCCTGGGTCAAAATCTCTTCTGGCTTTGGCTCACGGAAAGGCATGTAGCGCTCCGTTCCAATCGCCAGTAGAAGCGGGTGTACACCCGCCGCGTCGACCGCATTGATTTCCTTGATTCCCGGAAACTCCTGGGGCGTTAGCAGTTTGACCATCTTATGAATCAAATAACCAAAGCTAGAGTCTTCCTGGGGCGGCCTCCCTACGACCGTAAAATGCCAGATCGGGTCCTTCCTATGGTACACTTTCTCCACGTCCATTACCGGAAATTGATGAGCCAGGCTATAGTAACCCAAATGATCACCAAAGGGACCTTCCAATTTCTTTTCTCCTTTTCGGATAGTGCCCGTTATTACGAAATCCGCATCGGATGAAAGGTGAAACTGATTGCGAGTGGTATACCGAAACCGCCGACCACCCAACATTCCGGCAAAAGTAAGCTCAGATAAGCCCTCCGGCAAAGGCATAATCGCTGCAAAAGCATGTGAAGGCGGGCCTCCTATGAAGATGGAGGCGCGAAAGGGTTCGTCTGTATCATTGTAGGCGGTGTGATGTACGCCAATACCCCTGTGGATTTGATAGTGCATACCTACCTCCTTATTCGGGACATAATCATTCCCGGAAAGCTGAATCCGATACATGCCCAAATTGGATTGCATGATTTGCTTGGAATAGGGGGGGAGGGTGAACACTTGAGGTAAGGTTACGAAAGCTCCACCATCATCCGGCCAGGATTTGATCTGTGGCAATTGATCTATCGTCGTGGTAGCATGGGTGATCGGGCTACCCAAGCGACTGCGCATAGGTAAGGCCGACAAGGCGGTGAAAGGCGCTCCTAGATAGCGAGTCGGATTTTTGAAGAAATGAGCTGGATCAGCTTTCAATTCGATGACCCGCTGCACCTTCTCCAAGGTTTTCCTAAAAATGAAATCGGTTCGTTCGTAGGTGCCATAGAGGTTAGAGGCTGCTTGGAAAGGACTGCCTTTTACACGCTCAAAGAGTAAAGCAGGACCCTTTGCATCATATACTCGCCGATGCACCTCTGCAATTTCCAGATCAGGATCTAGTTCAGTCTTTATTCTAACTAAATGTCCATGTTTCTCTAGATCATTCACGCAGGCGCGCAGACTACTATAACTCATAAAACTGTTTCTAATTTAATCACCATTGCAAAATTGTCCTACAACTTCCCGCAAGGACTGGCTTCTTAACAAATGGAATTGAGGGAAGTTTTGTATTATTGCGACAAGTAAGCATTTCCTATGAAAAACTATTTGAATCTTCTCCAAGATATCCTAGACAATGGTGCTGTAAAGAGCGATAGAACTGGTACAGGAACTCGCTCCATCTTCGGATATCAAATGCGTTTCAACCTTCAAGAGGGATTTCCACTTCTTACGACTAAGAAGTTACATTTAAAGTCTATTATTTACGAACTGCTTTGGTTCCTAAATGGGGACACTAATGTAAAGTATTTGCAGGAAAATGGGGTGCGCATTTGGAATGAATGGGCAGATGAGAATGGTGATCTAGGACCGATTTATGGGAAGCAGTGGGTCGCTTGGCAAAAACCAGACGGGACTACTGTTAACCAAATCGCCAGAGCTGTTGATCAAATCAAGAATAATCCAGATTCTCGCCGCATTATTGTCAATGCCTGGAATGCAGGTGAGCTAGATGACATGGCCCTTACGCCTTGTCATGCCTTATTCCAGTTCTACGTGGTGAATGGCCAGCTTTCCTGCCAAATGTATCAAAGGTCTGCTGATGTCTTCCTAGGCGTGCCTTTTAATATTGCTTCCTATGCGCTATTGACACTCATGATGGCGCAGGTCTGTGATTTAGAACCAGGAGATTTCATTATTACTTTTGGCGATACGCATATCTATTCTAACCATGAAGAACAAGCTCGCCTCCAGTTAACGCGGGAACCAAGACCACTGCCTCGCATGCTGATTAATCCGGAAGTAAAAGACATCTTCAGTTTCAAGTATGAGGACTTTTCACTGGTGGATTATGACCCACATCCTCATATCAAGGCTAAAGTCGCAGTGTAGTATAACTTACCCCTTTGGATTAAATATATCATCTATCGATTGCTGCAAATCGTCGGCATCCGAGCCCAAATCTAAGTTGCTCTCGGAACGCCCTAGCCCCAAGGCATGAGCTACCGGATCCGTTTGGGGGAGTTCTGCTGAAGTGGGGGAACTAGATTCCTGACCCACTTCCAGAATCTGACGAATGGTCTCCAATACCTCGGGGTCATTCGTGGCCATGATCTTCTGTACTAAGCTTAATTTTAACTTCTTCATATCCTCGTATTTTCCACATACGCTAAGTTCTACCATTGCAAGGTAAGCAGGTCGTGGAATATTTTCAACAGAATCTTTTGCTGGATTCCGGATTGGATTGTTGTTCCGTGCCTAAAAAGTGTAACCCGATCCGAAAAGAAAGCGTCCATTACAGGGAAGAAATCAAATCATCCGGTTTTATGAAAAGAACACAACTTCCCTTTCTGGCCATTTTGTTGGCCGTAGCAGTCACTACCTACATGGACTTTAACGGCCTGTTTCAGTTCAGTGCACTTTCACTCTTCGTACTTACCATCCTATTTTGGCTCATCGGCCGTCAGACACGCTTGGAGATGGGATTAAGGTGGGGGCGTTTGAAACATTATGGAGAAGCCTTGCTCCATCCCTTATTTGCGCTGACCGCTTGTGCCCTATTTGCGAGCTTTCAGCCAGGTTTTTTGGAAGAATCAGTGGATTGGGCAAAGATGGGTAAGAACCTTGCTATCTATATAGCGGCAGGATGGTTGATGACTCTAATCACGGAAGAAGGTTTTTTCCGCGGTTGGCTGTGGGCAGCAATAGCTACCGGAAAAGACAATCAAAGCGTTCCATTGCTGACTACCAGCATATTTTTTGTCATATGGCATATTTCCGCCGTAACCTCCGGAACGGACTACGGCTTACCTTTTTGGCAAATCCCAATCTATCTAGTGAACGTGATGCTATTAGGTTTGATCTGGGGATTGATGCGGTGGCGCTCGGGCTCGATCCTAGTGCCAACCCTTGCCCATGCGGTTTGGAATCCCTTGGCCTATGAATTATTTGGCACCGGTACCCAAGCGGGTGCATTGGGAGCAGAAAATACCTGGATCTATGGGCCCGAAGTGGGGTTGCTTGGTATTTTATTCAATGGTCTGTTCTGCTGGTGGCTATGGAGACGACTACAATCAGAGGAGAATTGATGGCTAAATACCATGAATCATCCCGAACCCCTCAATTGGGTTTCGGGATGATCTAGGCTGCTCACTGCTATTGTTTTATCCACAAACTATCGATGAAGTAACGGCTGGAATCGAAAAAATTCTTCACTAGTCGGAACCCAGATTTTTTAGCTAAGGACTCAACCTCTTCGACACTGTATTTTTGTGAAAGCTCTACCTCAATGGCCTCCCAAGCATCAAAATGAATGATGCTAGAGATAGCTCCAATTTCGACTTCCTGCTGCACCTTACTTATGATATAGCTTTTTGTCTCTCCGCTTAGTGGGTTGTAAGTTTCCCAATGCTTAAAATGTTCTACCTCAAAATTACCGTCTAACTCTCTATTGATGCGATGTAGAAGGTTGAGATTAAACGCAGCCGTAATTCCCTCTGCGTCATTATAGGCTTCTAGAATGATGGCAGGGTCTTTTTTCAGATCGACGCCCAACAAAAGCATATCTCCCGGAGAAAGGAGGTCATTGAGTCGGCTTAGAAAAGACTGGGATTCTTCTCGGGTTAAATTCCCAATGTTGGCTCCTAAGAAGAAGATCACCTTTTTCTGGTGATCACCTAGCTGCTGTAATTCTTCCAAGACCTGAAAATACTCGCCATGTAAGGGGGCTACCTCAAGATTTGGTAACTCTTCCCGAAGGGAGGTTTGCAGGGTGTCGAGAACGGAAGAGGAGATATCAACAGGACGATATTTGAAGGAAACGCCTTTTTGCGATAGATGGCGAAGTAAAACTTTGGTCTTCAGTCCATCCCCAGCTCCTAACTCGATCAAATCAAATGGGCGGTCGCCCAATTGACGCAGGATAGCTTCTTTTTGTAGATCAAAGATTTCGTATTCGGAATCCGTCAGGTAATAACTAGGCATCCGCATGATCTGCTGAAACAGGCGATCCCCATTTTCGTCGTAAAAGTATTTCGAAGAAATTTGTTTCGGAGTACGCTGTAGTCCTTCAAGTACGCTTAATGCAAAAGCTTTTTTACTCCCAGCTAGGGACGTCGTGATAGTCATTGTTTTGGTATTAGATACAAATGGTTTAAGAAAGTAAAGCTGGAGCTGTCTTTTGATCAGAGCTGGACCATATACAGGTATTAATAAAACATCTTTTTTGTGAAAAGGATTAGGCTTTAAGCAGAAATCAGTCTGAAAAGCCGAATCATGACTGAGACAGCGTAGTTCTCTTGTTAAGGCAAGAAAACACAGCTGCTTGATTTATCTTGCTAGGCGAATGCCCGTAAACTGCCATCTTTTATCGGTTTGGAAAAAATTGCGGTAAGTAGGCCTAATGTGTGATCTCGGTGTAGCACAAGAACCACCCCGAAGCACCATTTGATTGACCATGAATTTACCGTTATACTCTCCCAGTGCTCCCTTTAATCTAGGGTAGTTAGGGTAGGGGAGATAGGAACTTGCCGTCCATTCCCAAACGTTACCAAGCATTTGATAGTCCTGTTCATGCTGCTGTGCGATGGGGTGAAAGTGGCCGTCCTCCAGGAAATTACCCTCGGCCGGTATTTCCGTGTACCATTGCTGACAGGCTACTTCCCACTCAAATTCGGTAGGTAAGCGCAGGCCCTGCCATTGGGCATAGGCATCAGCTTCAAAGTAGCTGATGTGTGTGACTGGCAAATTAGGGTCAACCTGTTGCAAGCCATTCATGGTAAACTGATACCATTCTCCTTCCTCCTTAAACCAGTGTAAAGGGGCTTTAAAACTCAACTCCTTAGCCCATTCCCAGCCTTCAGATAGCCAGTGTTCGAATTGTTCGTATCCTCCGGCTTCAATAAACTCCATATACTCTCCATTCGTCACCAGCCGATTCATGATCTCGTAGGTGTGAAGATAGACCTTGTGCCTGCTCAGTTCATTATCCCAGCAAAACCCGTCTCCATTATATCCTACCTCGTAAACTCCTTCTTCGACGCTGGTGAAGACTGGGGTCCCAACTGCTGAGGAAACGGGGAGGCCTGTCTTCTTTTCTTTATAGGTGGGAAACAAAGGATTATTTCCTAAGATATATTTGATGTCAGTGACAAGTAATTCCTGATGTTGTTGCTCATGTTGTAAGCCAATTTCAACAAGATCAACCAGTTCTTTCGATAAGGATTGATCTGAGTAATTTTCTAGCCATTTACGCATGTGTTGATCCACATGCGCCCGGTATTGCAAGACAGTATCCAGGGTTGGCCGGGTCATATTGCCCCGATTACTGCGGAGGATGCGAGGGCCTTGACTTTCATAATAGCTATTGAAGAAGTAGTTCAACTTCAAATTGAAAGGCTGATAATCTTCCAGTTGCTCCACCAAGATGAAGTTTTCAAAAAACCAGGTGGTGTGCCCCAGGTGCCATTTCGGAGGACTCACATCTGATACCGGTTGTACAACATAATCTTCAGCATGCAGCGGTTCACAAATCTTGATACTCCATGCTCTTACCTTGTCATAGTTAGCTAGAAGCTTAATAGCTGGATTATAAGTAGGCGTTACGGTCATAATAGATCACTTGAATAAAACAGGAAAAATAGGATTCAGAACAAAAAATGAACTCCAAACATCTTCTAGGCATCTACTACTTCGACCCCCTTCCAAAACGCTACGCGATCCTTAATCACTTTGGCAGCATCCTTCGGAGCAGGGTAGTACCAGGCAGCATCTCGGTTTTCTTGCCCATCAACGGATAGGCTGTAGTAAGAAGCTTTGCCTTTCCAAGGACAAACAGTTTGAGTTCCGCTGTCCTGGAAGAAATCTTGGTTGAGACTTTCTGCTGGAAAGTAGGCATTGCCTTCAATGTTGACGATGTCATCGCTTTCGGCCAATACATGGCCATTCCAAATTGCTTTCTTCTTCATATTACAGGTTTAAGTAGCCTAAGGCAACAATAAGCAAAGTCTAATCTAGGGTAGAAAGGATCAAACTTCTCCTATTAACTGCAAAGAGGCCGTAATGGCTGAATCAAAAAAGGTTTGTACTATTTCCTGCTGATCATGTGATTGGGCAGCGGCAGTCACTACTGTAAGGGGTAAAACTGCGCCAGTCCAGCTTCCTTGATACCAATGACCTCCTCCTGCCAATTCAGGCAAGGAATTGGGATAGGTGAGGGTCTGTTTGGACCAATGATTAACATAGTAGTACATGTCATTAACTGAACCGTCAGGGACTGCCATCCCCAAACCTATGGAGTTTAGGTCTTGGTGAGATTCATCTCTCCTAATCGGAATATAGACTCCCATGTCAAAATGGTGCGGCCATGTTCTGATTGACGAAGCATATGGATACTCAGGCGCAATAGAAACAAATATTTCTTGCGCATTGTTTCTTCGCTGGGCTAGTTCTGTTAAAATTTCTTGTATGGGTTTGCTGAATGGCCGACCTTCCTGAACTGGATGTTTGGGGATGTCGTACCTGCTTAGCGCTTTGATATGGCCCCCTTTTATGCCTAGTTTATTAAAGGTGCCCTGCAGCCAATGGTACACTCCTTCCCTGGTCTCACCAGAAAGCGAGAATCGGGTCTTGATTACTCCCTTGTCCAAGATCGACAAGGAAAAAGAAGCATAGGCTAGAGCCAACTGGTAGCGATCCTCAATCGGGTGGGTAACTAAAGCTTGCAAGTTCTTATTCCAACCCAGATTGGTATGCGAATCATCCGCCTTTGAAGGCAGGAGTGATTCGGCAGTGCTAGCCAGCAACTGGGCGGCGTGATGGAGCGTAAGGGTGCTTTGCTGAAGACTTTCGTGATCAATTTGGTTTAGGCCTAGCCATGCTGACATATGTTGCTCGGATTTTTTTACCTTTCTTTCTTAGAAGCTTAACTTTAAAGATATGGGTAATGTTGACCCATTATAGCCAAGCAGGAGCTATAGCCCATATTTCAGGCTTATTCTGTCGTTTAACGACAACAATTCCAAAAAGATTATGGAGTATAAACAATTAGGGAACTCAGCACTGAACGTAAGCCGACTATCGCTGGGAGGCATGTCTTTTCACACCGAGGAACAAGCTCGCCCCATTATTCATGAGGCACTCGACCTGGGTATTAATTACTTCGACACTGCGGACCTATATGACAAAGGTGAAAACGAACGCATCATTGGTAAACTCTTAAAAGAGCAGCGACAACACATTATTTTGGCAACTAAAGTCGGTAATCAATGGCGGGAAGATGGAAGTGGTTGGGACTGGAATCCCAGTAAGACATATATCAAGGCTGCTGTCAAAGAAAGCCTAAAACGCCTCCAGACCGACTACATTGATCTGTACCAATTGCATGGCGGTACAATAGATGACCCAATAGATGAAACGATTGAAGCTTTTGAGGAGCTTCGCCAGGAAGGATGGATTAGGGCGTATGGCATATCCTCCATCCGACACAATGTGATCAGGGAGTATGTGCAGCGGTCGAAAATTATCAGTAATATGATGCAGTATAGCTTATTCGATCGTCGCCCAGAAGAATTCGCGCTAGATCACCTGGCCAATCATTCGGTAGGTGTGTTGGTGCGGGGAGGAATAGCGAAGGGCTTGCTCGCCAATAAAGCAGCCCGTGCTTATTTGGGTCATGAGATATCGGTAGTTAAAGAGGTACAGGATTTATTGGATGGCCAGCTTTCCGGAGAACAGCAAAGAGGTCATTTGGCTTTGGCCTATTGTTGGCAGCATCCGGCAGTGGCTAGCATTGTGATCGGAGCAAGCTCTGCGGAGCAGCTTAGACAAAATGCCGAGGCGATTAAGCATCAACCGCTCGATCTACGGTTATACCAAGAGCTACAAGCAAATACACCGAGGTGGCAGTATGAAAAACATCGATAAGGTGGAGGGACAGTACTACTAGAAAATGACTTCAGTGGCCCCGAATCCATAGCGTGGGTGAAACTCATTCTTGAAGGAAACGACTTCGGGATACTTGATTAGTCGGGTAGCAATAGCATTTCGCAATTTGCCTTCCCCGACTCCATGAATCACGAACACCCTTTCAATACCCAATCTAATTGCTTGATTGATATAATTCTCAAAGGCCTCTAACTGGACGCGCAAGATGGCCCGCTTATCCAATTTACGACTATCCGGTAAGAGCTTTTCGATGTGAAGATCAAGTTCCGTGGGGAACTCAGCGAAGGCCATCGTGTCGATATTGACCTTATCCCCCACATAGTTGATCCTGGTCTTGGGGCGGCTCATTCGCTTGGTGTAAGTCTGCAAATTTTCTTTACTGTCTCGTCTTTCCGTATTGAGGTTATCAAAAACGGGGAATAGATGGACGGATTGGTGGAGCAGTGGAGCGATTTGAGTGGATTTGAAAAACGTCTTAGCCTTAAGCCGGATCCTCTTCTCTTGCTTTCCCCCAGTTCCATCGGTGGTGATCCGCCAAATGGCAATTTGAACCTCAGGAGAATCATTCAACTCATCATACCAAAGCTGTCCCAACTGCATGATCGATGCCGCTTTCAGCTTATTGTTCACTTTCTCCTCTACCACCCCTTCAAGGTATAAAGCATACTGGAACAATAGATCGTAGCTTGAATCATTGATGAGTTTCACTAGATACTTTTCTGCTGTTGCATCTGCCTGTAGTATGGGTTCAAAAGCCAAAAATAGTCCTTGATGACTCAATACTTCGGGCGAAAAACTAGTGACTGTAGTATCTGCTTTCGAGGAACTTGGGCTTGAGGTGGGAGAAGACGGCTGGGGCGGCGTGGGCGTTTTTGCAGGATGACTAGTTGTTTCGGTGAATGGGGCAAGGTCTTCTGGTGACACAGGAATCACCATGTCATCATCCAGAACATGGACATTGAACATACCATTACTCAGTAATCCAATTACTCGACCTTCATCGCCGGTATGAATGAGCCTTACTTTTGTGCCAACCGCATAGAGCATTTATCTCCAATTTTAACTTTTAGTGACCTAAGCAGCATTTTCCTTCTAGCTTGTGCTATATCAGCTAAGAGTGAGGTACACCTTATTTTTGTCACTTCTCTTATTCGCAAAACTACCTAATAAGAAGGGAAGGTCCCGGAAATTTCAGACATTTGTCCCGCTGAAGGTAGGTCTAAATTTGTTTTTTCTTGCTACATGAAATGAATCTCAAAGCCGCAAAGCTTCATTTGCTCAGAAACTTAGTCCATGTTAGGCGATCGCTTTTGGAGGAGAAAAGTGTCATTTCATTCGGCAGGCCAGGTTTTGCTGAGACGAGGTGCTTTTCGCAGCACAGGTGTATTCAACGATTGACAAAAACTAAACAGAAGCCCAGCAAAAGGAAAGCTATATTTTTACGAAAGGACTAATCTAAGCATTCGCTAACTCACGAATTACGCATCAACATGAATATCCGGTGGAAACTAGCCCAATTTTGGGAAATTAGATGGTGGCGTTGGTACTTGCGGCATCGGGATAAGGCGGCTTATCTGCAGAAAAAAGCAGCCTATTGGAAACGAATACTGTCACATTGTGAATTAGAACTTAATGGAAAAGAAGCCTTGTTGGATGCAGGTTGTGGACCAGCGGGCATCTTCATGGTTCTGGAAGGAAAGCCTTTGGTGGCGGTTGATCCTCTCTTAGAAGCGTACCAAAAACAATTGACGCATTTTGATCCCTCAGATTACCCTCATGTTGAATTTGTAGCTTCACCCCTGGAGCACTTCAAGCCTGCACAAGCGATGGATATCATCTTTTGCTGTAATGTGATCAATCATGTGGCTGATCTTGAGTTAAGTATGGATAGACTCTGTAATTGGCTCAAGCCCGGAGGCACATTAATTCTAAGCGTAGATGTACATAATTATCAAGGGCTTAAGAGTCTCTTTAGGGCAATCCCGGGGGATATCCTACATCCCCATCAGCATGATGTAGTGGATTACCAAAACATGCTGAGGGAAAGAGGATTTCGTATAGAGAAGACCACTTGTTTGAAGAGTGGAAATATCTTTGATTACTATCTGATTAAAGCAATATCGCCCTTCAATGTCATAACCTCACCGCTCGTCAATTCCACATCAAGCCAGTAGACGTAGACCCCGGCGTTGAGCAATTGATTTCGGTAAGTCCCATCCCATCCTTGAGACGGATCATTGGGCGGGAAGTTTACATTTTCAAATACCTTGTTGCCCCAGCGATCAAAAATCAAAAACTTCAGTACAGAATTGATCTGTGATCCTCCTTGGACCATGAAAATGTTGTTGACTCCGGCTGAACCTGGCCGGAATACATTGGCCATGAACACATTAATATCCCGATTGACAAGCAGATTAATTCGTGAGCTGCTCACACAGCCATTTTGATCTGTGATCGTGACTTCATAAGTAGAAGAAAACTCCGGCTTGACCAAAACACTAAGATTATCATCGCTACCAGGCAATGCTGGACTCCAGCTAATAGACTGAATATCATCCGGGGAAACATTAACCAAGGCTTCCAATACTACGCTATCCCCCAAATTGATCATATTATCTGTGCCGTTCAGTTTTGCTTGTAAGCTTACCAAAACAGGGGAGGGGGCATCAAGAATGTATTCGTAATGTTGCTCACAACCTTGTGCATCAGTAAACATCAGCTCATAAACACCAGGACCTAGAGGACCATAGGTTTGGGAATCTGACAAGGCACCACCGTTCAAGGAAGATCGAACGCCAGAAGCTGTTCCTACAATGGAATCAATCACTAAATACCCATCATCATCCCCATCACAGCTAACGGGTGAAATGCTGACAAAAGGCATAAAGAATTCATCATAAGCAGATACCTCTACCAGGTCTTCCGCAGAACAACCGGTAGCTGGATCCGTCACTCGTAATAAATAGTTACCTGCCATCTCAACGTCAATCGTGGCTGCGTCTGAGATAAACATATTGCTCAATTCCCATTCATATACCAGGCCTGCAGTCGTCTCGGAACTACCTAGTGTTGCTATGCTGCTTAGACAATCAAGGAATACATCTTGGCCTGCGGCCGCTACCGGAGTAGGGTGTACGGTAAAACTCACAAAGCTAGTATCGCTGGGACATGGCGCACCGCCAGCCATAACGTACTGAAATTGAAAAGTACCTTCTACATCTTGATTAATCGTAAAACTTCCAGTACTTGGATTGAAGGCACCATTGGTACCATTACCATTAGTTTCCATCCAAATACCGCCGACATCTTCGCCATTTAATAAAGCATATAGATCAAAGCTTTGTTCTTCACTATTGCAAAGGGGAGCAGGATCTGTCCCTGTCCCAGCGGTGAGAATGCTGTTGACATTTATCGTGATCGGCTCCGGAATCTCTGGTAGACACTCTGGTATTCCCGGGAGCATAATTTGAGTAATGGTAAAAGTAGTACTACCGTTAAGATCGACTAGCAATTCTTGTCCATCGACAACTCCAGTGAGGTCAATTAAGTTGGTCCCATCGCTAACTTGCAAGTCCACGCTGGTGACCGTCGGAGAACTCACACTAAAGGTGATTAAGGCTTGACTGCCCTCGCAAACGGCAGGCGGGCCCTCCCAGTCTACTTTTATCACAGGACAGTCCTCCGTTCTACAGGATTGCCCTACGGTCACGTCTCGACATCCCTGAGGATCCACTGCAGTTAATAGTATTTCTACCGTTGTACCGGGGTCTAAGTTGCTTATTTGATAAGTCGTTTCATCTAGAAATATGCCGTTGATTCCTACAGGGCTGAGTACCACATCATAGGATAGTGCGCCCGGCACGGGATCCCAACTAAAGGTGATGGAACTGCGATCAGTATCACACGTAATAGCCGGGGTAATAAAGGGCTCCAAGACCGTTGTACTGGCTCTTACCGTCCCAGAGGTACACCCATTATCTTCAATCGATAAACTGACTTCAAAGGTGCCTCCGCCTGGCCAACTCACCTCGTGAGGGCCTGCACCAGTGCCGGGAGTTGCCGTCCCACCACCAAAATCCCAATTAAAGACAGCATCTACACTGGCAGTACCAGTGAATAATATTTCAGCCGTTTCGGTAGGACAGATTTGGGTCGGAGCTGTAAAATCTGCACTCGGTCCTTGTTTGACTTCTATTTGAATCGTATCGCTATAAGAACACAAACCTGAAGTGAAATCTAGAATAATTTGATTATCCCGTCCAATAGCATTTTCATCCAACTGCCAAAGTCCATTCAGGGCATCGATCACGCCTGGGCCGCGCCAAGTGGGCACGCCACCACTAAGTTCTGGGTCGGCAACAAAGGTCAAGTTCAATGTTCCGGGGCCTAAATAGCAAATGGGAAGTACCGGATCAATCGTCACGCCAGCATCCGGACAACCAGTGGTTGTACAAGAAGCGGTCACGATGGTATCTGGGCAATTCATGGTACTGGGGAATAGTACTGAAATATCTACCGTCTCTTCTGGAGCCAGACCAGCTACTTCGTAGGAAGTCGACGTGAGTTGACTGCCGTTTTGCCCGGAAAGTACGGTAACTTGCCCTGGATCGAGACCGGGTTCGGCTACCCAATCAAATTGGACTTGATCCACACCGGGGGTACAATTTATTGTTGGAGGTGCAACCGGAGCACTGATCATTACATTCTGAACTACGGTCTCGGAGAAACAGCCATTACTCGCCACAAATAGGCTCACATTTTTGACCCCGTCTGTGTCCCAAGCCAAGGTGATATTGCGATCGTCAACATCGTCGATGATCGTTGCTCCATCAAATTCCCAGACCAAGGTGGCGTCAGCCGGTGCTGAACCAGTGTACGTTAGCACTAGACTTTCTCCTACGCAAGTGTTTGCAGCAATATCGAAAGAAGCCGTTGGCGTCTCAAATACTTCGTAAGTAATACTATCCTGATACGTACATATGCCGAAGCTATAGGTCGCTACAACTTTATTTTGGGGCCCAATTAGGTCTTGCGTAATAGCCACCTCAGAAATGCTTGGATCATAAATTCCAGCGCCACTTAGGCTTAGATCTCCGCCAGCTATACTCAGGTTGATATTTAGCGGGATGGTATCCGTTACTCCGGGACTGAAGCACTGTGAGTTGAGCGGAATCATGGTCACATTGACGTCCGGACAGGGCTCTGAACTACAGCTTAAAGAAGTTCGACTTCCATCACAATCTGCGCTGGAATACACCACCTCTATCGTAACCGGGGTATCGGGAGGTAGATTACGTATAATATATTCCCCTTCCACCAATAGCACGCCTTGTGGCCCCTCCAAGACATTAACCACAAAGCCACTTGCTCCGGGAACTGGCGTCCAACTAAACAAGACACTGTCGAGTCCGGATTGACAATTGATGACCGTTTGGGGTAAGGGAGCGGCAATATTAATGGATTGAGAACTGAAATCATTTCCACAACCTGGGTCCACCACTTCCAGTTGAGTAGTAAAAGAACCTTCACTAGGCCAAGTAATCAGGTATGGATCGGAGTCGAGGCCGCTACCCGCCAAAATAGATCCACCACCAAAATCCCACCTCAGCTCTGCATTGGCGGTAGCTGAGCCTGTGAAGAAGACTTCTGCGGTATCTCCTAGGCAGAAAGCTGCCGGCATCGAAAAGCTAGCTTCTGACTCGGTCAGCACTTGGAAAGTAGTACTATCTTGATAGGTGCAGAAGGCATTAGTATAGTTGAGATAAATCTTATTTTCTTGTCCGACCATGGAAGCGTCAACGGTAATTTGCCCCACTAAGGTGTCTGTGATGCCCGCACCATGCCAGCTTACGACTCCTCCTCCTGGACTATCATCAACCAGTGTCAAGCCAAGATCAATCGTTTGGGCTTGCCCGCCCAATAGGCAAATCGGTGGAATGGTGTCTATATCCATTTCAATAATAGGACATAGCAGCGACTCGCAGCCAAAGTCTTGAATATTGCCAGGGCAAGTGTTCTCACTAATCGTGGCCAATCGAACAATTACTGTTTGACCAGGGTCGAGATTCTCAATCGCATAACTGGTGTCAGAAGTAATAAATCCATTCGGACCTTCCACCACAAAAATCACAAAAGCTTGAGCATTATCAACCTGTTTCCAGGAGAAATCCACTCTGCTATTGGTGGGATCACAAGCAACCGTTGGCGTATCAATGGGGGTATCCAAGCGAATCGGAATGGGAAAAGGATTGGACAAACAACCACTCTGTTCTGCCTGCAATTGGATCCATTTATCCCCAGGTGTATCCCACTGAACTAAAATAGTATCAGTGGGATCCCCTCCAATAATTTGCCCACCATCCAAATCCCAAACGGGATTGGTATTGGGAGGAAGCGGAGTCGTTAAAAAAGCCTGTACCGTATCCGATTGGCACTGTACATTCTCTGCTACATTGAAGGCAATCAACTGCGTGCTGAGAATTTCTAGATCCACCGTAGCCGTGTACTCGCAATCATCCTCCTGGTAGAGATAGGAGACGGTCGTAGTTCCGGCATTGACAAAAAGTGGATTAAATATCCCATTCGCAGGATCAACAATACCGGGACCAAACCAGGTTCCTGTTCCATTACCAGTTCCTCCAGACACGCTTACCAATAAAGGAACAGAGTCGTTTTCGGTATTGCGGCAAATAGGCATGGGAACAGTAAAATCAAAGGTTAATTCTGGGCACATTAGCGGGCTTGCTGATACATCAGCATTTGCACTTTGAGCCTCATCTTTTACTTTACCGGCGATGACTTGAGTATGGGATGTAGAATTTTTACGGTTCGATGGTAGAACGGCAAAAGGAGAGTCCTCTTCCTCAGTTGTAGACACAATACTAAGGGAGGTGACATCATGTTGGGTTGGGTCGGCGAAACGCTGTAGTTGACGTGAATGTACACTGTAAACCAGGCACATCAATAGTAGTGTCGTCCAATGTTTCGTTTTTGGAAAATGATTCATTATTAGTTAATATAATGGGTTAAAACCGTCTAGAACGGTCATTTCAAAGGGGGAACCCATTGGCTAAGAGCCATTAACATAGGGATGTATCTGGATTGGGGTACAATTCGGTTTTGGTCGTCAAATCTTAAAAACGAAACTGAAGCAACGAAAGTAATAAAATAAATAAAAAGTATATGTGTCCCTATGTATAAAAAGATAAGACAATGCCTGTACAAATGCACAAAAGCTATTGTCTACTTAGTTCTATCCTAATTATACGACACTGACGTAACAAGAGGGGGAGTACTACTGAAAACTAATGCAATCGTCTTTTATTTCAGACGCTAAAATAAACAGATTTCTAATATTAGAAAATTTCGATGTGTGAAGGTTTTTCTTAAGAGTTATAACTACTAAATATAAAGATTAACGTTTTATTGATACCTACTGTCTCATACGAATTTAACGTATGTAGGGTTTCGTCCTTCGCCATAAGCTATCAAAAACGTTTGGGGCGTGATCTTTTAATAGATCACCGCTACCTCACCTTGTGTTTGTACCAGTGAGCCATCTTGCAAAGTAATTTCCGCAAAATACACATATACGCCCGAATTCACCATTTGTCCTCTAAAAGTTCCATCCCAAGCATATTGCTCATCATTGGGCATGAAGTTGTTTCGCTGGAAAACTAAATTACCCCAACGATCCAGGATTTGGAAGCTATTGATGACATTTACTTGCTCACCCGCTGCATTAATGACAAAGAAGTCATTTTTCCCATCATTGTTGGGAGAGAAGGCATTGGGGACAAATATTTTTGGTGTTCTATCGACTCGGATCGTAATATTAGCAGAAGCTTCACAAGCCGCAACATCTGAAACTTGTACTGCGTAGTTTGTCGTAACGGCTGGACTCACCCAAATGCTCGTACAGCCTGGGCAGGTACCTTGTTCTGGGTCCCAAACCAAGCTAGTAATTCCATCTTCTTTGCTGAGCAAGACTTGCAACTGAATGCTATCTCCTAAGGCCACTACGGGATCATCATTATCATCTTGATTCTTAGCTACAATGACTGCCGTCAATGGTTCTGGAGCTTCCAAGCTTACCTCTAACATCTCTTCGCATCCGTTCGCATCCATTACCCGAAGCTGGTAGGTGCCCGCACTAAGGTTTCCGAATACCGGTTGAGCTTGAAATGCGCCGTCTCCTAGGGCATACAGATAAGGCTCATCGCCTCCAGAAACATCCGTGATGGCAATAACCCCATCGTTTTCTGTATTACAACTAATCGGAGAAACTTCCGAGCTAGCCGTGATATTGGTAATGCGCTCAATAACCTGTACCTCATCTGTATTGCTACAGCCGCTGGATAGGTTGGTCACCGTTAAAACGTAAGTACCTGATTGCGTTACTTCTGGGAATGGAGTATTCCCCATATTG
This sequence comes from Saprospiraceae bacterium, assembly GCA_019634045.1. Classification (GTDB taxonomy): domain Bacteria; phylum Bacteroidota; class Bacteroidia; order Chitinophagales; family Saprospiraceae; genus DT-111. Next base: position 7,219 of record JAHQWA010000253.1, on the reverse strand, counting down.
ATGGGCGTTCCATTATCCAAAGTCCATTCGTAGCTAAGGCCTGCTCCAACAGATAGATCCGTGCCCCCTAAGGTGACTCGATCTACTACACAATCCAGGACTACCTCTTCGCCTGCATCGGCATTCGGCGTATCTTCTATGATTACGGTCACTTCTGCGGTTGAAGCAGGACAGCCGGCCGGACCGCTTACTGCATAAGTGAAGACATAATTTCCGGTGGCTTGATCCAAGGTATTGAAAGTGCCATTCTGACCATCAAAAGCCCCCCCAAGCGAAGGATTAGAGGAGATTTCCGTCCAAGATCCACCGAGGTCTGCCCCATTGAGTAGCGTCGCCAATTCGATTGGATTATCGAAATTGCTACAAAATCGATCTGGGATAGCAGGAAGCCCTGCCGTGGGCGAACCGATGATCATGACATTTTCGGGAAAACTCTCTGTACAATTACCATCCGTTACCGTATAGGCAATTTCATGCATGCCAATACTCAAGCTACCTGGATTAATGGTCATTGTAGTTTGGCCATCCACAGTCCAGATTCCACCAGGGGTAGCCTCAGAATCCAACAACTCGTCAAGTACAAAGGTGGGTTCGTTTTGACACAAAGTGCCTGGAGAGTTCCAGTCCGCATTGAGTGCCGCTACGTTCACCGTCACTTCCTCCGTCAGTGTGCAAATCTCTCTGAAGCTAATATCGTCAAGGGCAAAATCGTTGCCTGTAACGCTAAAGTTGACATTTACAATACAGATATCTGCACTGGTATTGCCACCAGAATTCCACAGCGCGAAAAATTCTTCCCACAAGCAGGTGGTAGTGGTAGCATTAAAGACACTCCCCAAGAGGGAGCCATTTATAGAAAACTGTAGCTGAGCAGGATTTTGTCGTTCTACCGTACTTACCCACGCGCTAAAGTCATAGTCCGTATCAGGCGTAACGTTGATCGTCTGACACCAGATGTTGTCCGTGTTGCCAGAGGCATTCACCACCATCATATTTCCATTGCCCGTATGATCGGTACACTGAGCAAAACGGCGATGGGTGTCGCGAGAATTATCATCAATGGCGTACTGCCCCTCATTGGTCAATAAACCATTGTTACCTCCGGTACCCGGTATGTAATCACTGGTAAAACCAAAGTCACCTTGTTCAAAATCGCCATTGACGATTAAATTTTGATCTGATAGTGTGCTAACGGTCACACTGAAAGTCGTTGTTGCATTGACAGTAGCAATAGGAGTGTTTGACTTTGGATCATCGACCATACTGGCAGGGCTCCAATCAATGGAACGGGCGTTTCCATTGATCGCAACTGCAAGATTAGCTGTAGCGCCAGCGCTACAGACGGTCTGGTCCGATCCGGCATCAATTGTTGCCGTACAATTCAACGAAGAAGTTGTAGGGAGAGTAGTTAGGTGTGTGCAAAATGCTTGTCCAACAACGACCAGTAATGCCGTGAGCAAAAGAGTACTTTTTGTTTTCATCATAGACCTCTTTAAATTTTGCTCAATCAGGTCGTCCTTTATTACTATTATCTATCCGGCAGTGCAAAGATAGGGTTCTGGGAGATAATAACAGAGTTTTGGCGGCAATTTTTCGCTTTGGTCGGCTAGCCGAAATTGTTAATGAGATGCAAATAGATGACTTCTTCTATGCAATTTCTTCCGGCTTTGCATCCGTATTAGAAAAAACCTTATTATGAAAACCAAGATTCTATTTGTCACTCTTTTTTTCCAATTATTACTTTGGAGCTGCCATAACACCGGTGGCAATTTTACCTTACAAGAAGAGTCTCTTGCACCCATTCCTGAGTCTCCTAGAATGTATGATGAGGAGCAAGAAATGTCAGAGGCCGAACCCCAGCACAATACGGAGGAGTATGATATTATTCGAGAAAACGAATTCCTAGATGCCAAGCAAAACCCTTTATCTACCTTTTCCATTGATGTAGATAATGCCTCCTACAGCAACATACGTCGCTACCTTGACTATGAAATGCCGCCAGTAGATGCCGTCCGAATCGAGGAGATGGTCAATTATTTCTCCTATGACTACCCAGCACCCAACGGGAAGCATCCCTTCAGCTTGACTACCGAAGTTGCTGCCGCTCCCTGGAACAAAGAGCATATGTTGGTGCATATTGGAATGCAAGGGAAAAAATTGGACCTGGACAACCTCAAGGCTAGTAATTTCGTCTTCTTAATCGATTGCTCCGGGTCCATGGGCGATTCCAATAAGTTGCCCTTATTGAAAAAATCACTGCGAATACTACTGGAACAGTTGGGCGACCAAGATAGAATAGCGGTCGTGGCCTACGCAGGGGCAGCGGGACTGGTTCTTCCTTCCACCCCCGCTACAGAAAAGAGAAAGATACTTGCTGCATTAGATAAATTGGATGCCGGCGGCTCCACTGCCGGTGGAGAGGGGATTCAACTGGCTTACGAAGTCGCGAAGGAGAATTTAATAGTAGATGGTAATAATCGAGTAATCCTTGCGACGGATGGAGATTTTAATGTGGGTGTTTCTTCTTCTTCCGACTTGGTCAGACTCATTGAAGAAAAGCGCAAGGACAACATCTATTTGACCATTTGTGGATTGGGTATGGGAAACTACAAGGATGGTAGAATGGAACAAATTAGCAATGCCGGTAATGGTAACTACTTTTACATAGATGACATTCGAGAAGCGGAGAAGGTCTTTGGCCGAGAAATGCGCGCCAATATGTTCACCATTGCTAAAGATGTTAAGTTGCAAGTTGAGTTTAATCCTGCTGCGGTAAAGGCATACCGCTTGATTGGCTATGAAAACCGACGATTAGCCAACGAAGACTTTGATGATGACCTAAAGGATGCCGGAGAGCTAGGTGCTGGTCATACCGTTACGGCTTTGTATGAAATCATTCCTCAAGGTTCTGCCGAAGAAGTCCGACTGTCAGCTGACCTTAAGTATCAACAAACAAGTCTAAGTGACCAGGCCTTGAATAGTCAAGAGCTACTGACCCTAAAGCTTCGCTATAAGCCACTGGATGCAGAAAAAAGCATCCTATTGGAAGAGGTAATAGCGAATCAGAGGGCTCAATTCGACGCCTCATCGGATAATTTCCAATTTTCGGCGGCAGTAGCAGGATTCGGTCTTTTGCTGCGTGAATCTCGTTTTAAGGGAGATATCACTTACGAACGAGTCGCCGCCATTGCACGCCAATCTATCGGAGCAGACCCTAATGGGGATAGAGCAGAGTTTGTACAGCTGGTTAGAAAGGCGAGCCTTTTGGATGATTAGCAACACTTTATAATTCTAACTCTAGATTTGTCTTTGCATTCGACAATTCAGACAAGGCATGTTGGTCACCTATTTTCTTGGCGATCAACATGCCTTTCTCATATACAGAAAGGGCTTCTTCCAGATCATCCTGTTCCTCGAGTAATTTGGCGTAGTGATAGTAAGTACCTACATAATCCGGATGCAATTCTGTTAGCTCCTGGAACTTTTGCAGGGCCTCCTCGGTTCGTTCCAGGCCCTCATACTCCTTGGCAATCGCATAAAGAAGGAAAGAATCGTTCGGACTGCCTTCCAAAAGTTTTTGTAACTGCTCTAATCGCTCTTGCTTCATTGCTGAGGTCTTGATTTATTTGGCCTGATTGATAGGCTGTAAAAAGTATGTAAAAATTAGCGAAAATTCGCTAGAGGGCCGACATTCTTGCTATTATTTTATTTATCTTTGCTCCGCTTGGCGAGAATAGAAAACATTTTACAGGGCTATAAGTTTAAATAAGAAAGCCTTAAAGTTGGCGCTAATCGCTCGGAATAAAATGGCTTATCTCTCTGTAGCGACTTCCTTGAATAAAAGGTTCTCTGGCAATTTTTGTGTTTTGGAGTCAGCCTTTTAGCTAAAAGCCTTGCTGCCGTTGGACGCAATTCTTCTAGCTAAAACGCTGACCACAAAAATTGTCGGAAAACGGAATAAAATTATGAAACTGTAAAATAGTGATTAATGAAATTACTTGTTTGCGTTAGCAAAACACCGGATACAACCACCAAGATTGCCTTTACGGATGGTGGTGCCCAATTGGATACTAATGGGGTACAGTACATTATGAACCCTTATGATGAATGGTATGCGTTGGTCAGAGCCTTGGAATTGAAAGAGGCTGCGGGTGGAAGTGTGACCATCATTAACGTAGGACCAGCTACCAACGATCAGGTGATTCGTAAAGGTCTGGCCATCGGTGCGGATGAAGCGGTAAGGATTGATGCCGAACCTAAAAGTGCACTTTACGTAGCTAAGCAGGTTGCTGCTTACGCTGAGAAGGAGAACTTTGACATGGTTTTGCTTGGAAAAGAATCCATCGACTACAACGGATCAGAGGTGGGAGCCATGATTGCTGAATTACTTGATCAGCCCTTTATTTCTTACGCGAGTAAAATGGAGGTAGATGGAAATACAGCTACTATTTCTCGTGATATCGAGGGAGGAACTGAGGTAGTTGAACTAGACACGCCATTTGTACTAAGTGCTTCTAAAGGTTTAGCCGAGCAACGTATTCCAAATATGCGCGGTATCATGATGGCCAAACGCAAGCCTTTGAAGGTGGAAGCAGCAGTGGAAGCAGCAGATATGTCTACAACCGTAGGTTTCGAACTTCCGCCAGCTAAGTCCGCTGTTAAGCTGGTAGATCCTGAAGACATGAATGAATTGGTGCGCCTATTGCACGAAGAGGCTAAGGTAATCTAGGGATGGGTGCTTGCGTGTAGAGTGCAAAAGTGCTCTTGTTGAACTGTCTATTAATTGAAAAACCCTAGTTGTACGTTGCGAAGAGTGCTATAGGGCCAAGCAATCAACAACTAGAAAAATGATAAACCATGGTTTTAGTATTTGCAGAAAGCCAAAAAGGTGAATTTAAGAAAGCGGCTATGGAGGCTGTCTTCTATGGTCATAAAACCGCTGAGATTCTAGGGACAGACTGTGCCGCTCTTACCTTAGGCCCGGTAAACAATGCGGGTGTCCTAGGTCAATACGGGGCTAGCAAAGTGTACAATGTAGCGGGTGACAGCCTGGCGCAATTTGATAGCCAAGTGTACACAGCAGTGATTGCTGCGGTAGCAGATCAGGTGGGAGCGAGTGTAGTCATTGTAAGCCACACTTCTACTGGAAAGTCCTTGCAAGGGAGATTGGCTGCGAAATTGGATGCTGGTTCTGTATCAGGTGTAAATCACCTGCCGACCAATGATGGTAGCTTCAAAGTGAAAAAGAATGTTTTCTCGGGTAAAGCGATTGCCGAATACGAGATCTCCTCGGCTAAGAAAGTCCTGTCCTTGATGGGTAATTCCTTGAAGCCAGAGGTAGTCGGATCAGATGCCACAGTGGAGAGCTTGTCCGTAGAAGTGCCCGCTAGCCGAATCAAAGTAAAAGAGGTTAATACGGTAGAAGGAACAGTTCCTTTACCAGAAGCGGAATTAGTAGTCTCCGCAGGCCGAGGTATGAAAGGTCCTGAAAACTGGGGAATCATTGATGAAATGGCCGAAATCCTGAACGCTACGACGGCTTGTTCTCGCCCAGTGGCGGATGTGGGCTGGCGCCCTCACCACGAGCACGTTGGTCAAACCGGGATCGCCATTCGTCCTAATCTTTATATCGCTGTAGGTATTTCCGGAGCCATCCAGCATCTAGCCGGTGTGAATAGCTCGAAGACTATCGTAGTGATTAACAAGGATCCAGAGGCCCCGTTCTTTAAGGCTGCGGACTATGGTGTAGTGGGAGACCTGTTTGACGTGGTACCGCGATTGAATGATGCGCTGCGCAACTTTAAGAATAGCTAGTTGTATCGGTAGATACTGAACTATAAAGGATGATCACCCTCAGCATCTTTGGTGTTGAGGGTGTGTTGTTTTTTGGATATCCTCTAGCTGCATCTATACCACCAGCAGCCCATTCTCCCGCAATTGTTTCCATTCAAAGGATTGTACGAAGGCTTGGAAATCTTCCATTTGGCTCCTTTCATAATTCTCCCTTAGTGCTTTGAAAGTTAAAGGGGGATGAGCGCCAATAATTAGCGCAGAAAATATTTCCGCTAACCATTTTCCAAATGGAATCGTGGTTTCAAAACCCCATTCCTTCTTCTTATCGTAAAAGCTTAAAACAGCTATTCCCTCTTCTTCAAAAACATCTAAGGCAGGAGCTTGCCCAAGCCAAAGTACTAAGCTGGTATCAGCGGGTGTTTTCTGCACGCCCTCAGTGGATAGACATTTTTCAATATAGTGCTGCTGAACAGACGGCGCTGGAGTTTCAAAATCAAACCAATCTTGCAATGGGAATTCAAAACCAACACCATGCATATAATTAAAAAGCGATTTGCGGAGGCCTTCCGAAAACAATTCATGTTCGCAACCGACCTCATCTTCATGAAATAGATCGTTATCAGCAAAACCGCCAAAGCTTGGGCCCACCGTCTTGACTTGGTACGCAGCGGGATCTAAGCCCACGGGACTATGAGCCGTCATGGCAAACTGATGCCAAAACCCGGATTGAACAACCCCTTCCTCAAATAGCTGTCGAACCATTTCCAGTGAATCAATGGTTTCTTGAGCAGTTTGGGTGGGAAAGCCATACATCAGATAAGCATGCACCATGATCCCTGCACGCGTAAAATGATCCGCTACCTGTGCTACCTGAGAAACGGTCACACCTTTTTTCATCAGTGCTAGTAATCGATCCGAAGCTACCTCCAAGCCGCCGGAAATGGCAATACAACCCGACGCTTTGAGCAAGCGGCAGAGGTCAGCTGAAAAACGTTTTTCAAAACGAATATTAGTCCACCAACTTACCGTGAGTTTACGTCGGATGATTTCCAAGGAAAGATCTCTCATTAAGGCTGGTGGAGCCGCTTCATCCACAAAGTGAAAGCCAGTTTGTTGTGTCTGCGCTATAATTTCCTCTATCCGGTCGCAGATCAAGCTGGCAGTGACGGGTTCATATCGTTGAATATAATCTAAGCTAACATCACAAAAAGAGCACTTACCCCAGTAGCAACCGTGCGCTAGGGTCAATTTATTCCAGCGCCCATCACTCCACAATCGATGCATGGGGTTCACAATCTCAATGACGGACAAATAATCATGTAGTTTGAGGTCTCGGTAGTCCGGGGTTCCGGTTTCACGCTGCGGAATATCGAATTCTTGGGCTTCATTAAAATAACAAACGACCCCATGCTGCCGAGCAAAAACT